>NZ_JAPMOU010000003.1 GCF_028858535.1 Spartinivicinus poritis | reverse complement strand
CTTGTAAGCATCTTTAGCATGCTTACAACACTTGTGGGCGACTCGAAGCTCTGCGAGTGCTGTTGGTGATAGTTCAAATCCTCTCATAACAGTGGATTATACACATGATGCTGTATTATTGAACCTAGAAATGATTCGCGACTGGTATAACTGTAGTTCACCTTTACTTCATACTCAAATATAGCATTAGGCAGTAAATAATTATGGAGTGACTTAACGACTGCTTCCTCAAAGTCACCTTGACTATTTACAAGTGGGCAGGCTCCTATCAAGTTAAATCTTGCTTGTGCGGCAAAAAGGTCATAAAAAGATATATTATTTATGGTTTGTTCACTAAGCTTTTTCGGGGGGAGGGGAATACTTGGTTGTACAGATAGACCAGTACTTTTATCAGGAATACCTGCTGATAGAGTCATTGGCAGTTGCTTTTCATTTGTTAAGACACCACTTTCAAGGTTTCTAAATATAAAGTTGACATCTTTAATAGGCATAGCTTGAAAGCGAATGCCTGGGTTGAGCTGCTTATATTCACTGATTAAGTGTTGCCATGGTAAATTATAGTTGAAGCCTACCGTCATGCCTTCTAGAAAAGCAAAATCGTTATAACTATCTACTATATTATTCTGTAAACTATTTAATTCATCTATATCTTTATGTAAAGAAAGTTTTATTTTTTCAGCTTTGTTCTTCTCTGCATCAATCTGTCTATTAATGGTTTTAATTTGTAATGCATTATCATAGTGTTTTATGGTTAATGTATCTATTTTGTGTCTAATGTCAACGAGTTTGGAGCGCTCCTTTTTGAAAATATTGAGTTCTTGCTTACAGTCTACTTCATGATTTGTGCTGGACTGTTTACATGTTAAATATTTCTTCTTAGTGGTTACTACTCTTTTTAAAGTTTCAGTGCGAGTTTCTTCGATAGACTTTATTTTGGATGTGATTATTTCGCTTTGTAAGTTAAGAGGAGTAAGCTTTTTTTCGAGTGAGGGTATTGTTCTAGATTCAATGCTTTGTAGGATTTTTTGATTTCTTTTTATTTTTTTATCTTGATCTGTTATGTAGTCGCTAATAATTCGATTGGTCTCTTGTTTGTTTTGTAAGGATTGGCAAAAACCAATATTAGCATTAGGAGCTGTACTTACGATGGTAGCTTGACCTAGAGCAGGAGGCAATACATAAGCTTGCTGGCACGACTCATCAAACAGCACTCCAACTCCTAGCTCTGGAGAGTTAATTGAAATGTCACAAGATTTAAAGGTGGGTACAGCTATAGAGTTAGAAGAAGCTATAATAAGGACTGTTAAAAGAGTTTTTTTCATTATTTATGCTCCAAAGCATTAGCCTGCATCTAGCTAAAGGCAGAAAGCTATTTTTGATTGATACTTAAAACTTAACGAACATACGACAAAAGGTTTTTTGTCAACCATTAAATGGTTGAAGATATCTTGAAAGTCAAATATTAATAGAGATAACAGTGAGCGTTATAGACAATACAGCAAGTATAGGTAAAAACTTTTTATTAAAGCTGAAATAGATATTCTATTATAAGGCAAATACCTTTTAGTGAGTAGGTGGTTTTTGTTAGTAATTTTACGTAGAATTAATTTGTTAAAAATAAAGTGAGTGGTAACTTTAAAGATTGTTTGTTTTTGTTTTCCTAGTTTATGCTTTTTTATAAGTTAATTCACTGCATATGATCAGCCAGCACTTTTCACCAATCAACTTCCCCCTTTAATGAAAGGGGGATTGAGGGGGATTTTATGAAGCCTACTCAAAGTATCAAAAAAATCCCCCCTAACCCCCATTTTTCAAAGGGGGGAATAGTGCTGTGATTTAATCTAATTCCAACGGGAGAACAGAATTGTGGTTTAACTCATTCTTTCCTTTTAAATTTACTACCTAAAAATGGCATTAAAATCCATTCGACTAATGTCTACTTTCATTATTTAATAGCTTGCCTGTAAATCAATCAAGCTGGTTATAAAGCGACAGGTATTTGCTTAAACACACCAACTGACTCCCAGTAAATTAGTAACTAATCAAATATAAATATCGACCAGTTAGTCAAAAATAATTGAAAGCCATGGTCTTTCAATAAGTTGTGTTTGGGTAACAGTGAGTAAAGATACATAAACCGGCTAATTTGCCCTCAATCGAGCGTTTGATTAATTCTTACAAGATTGTTATCGTGCTGTTTGGTGAGGTCCGTAATGTGATAAAAGGAAATCCCCCTCAATCCCCCTTTATTAAAGGGGGAAGTTGGGTTGTGCCATGGTTCTAATCCCTCTCCTTTTTTTGCGGCAGTTTGTCAGGGAGAGTGGATTGATAATAATAATTAACGAAATATAGGTACCAAGTAGAACAAAAAATAGTCAGGCGTAAAATATAAAACACAAGATTAGTGACTATTCAAAAACAAAACGGCTATTGATCTTAACAATAAAAAAAGTTACAAGACGCAACACTTATAACAATACATAAAAGCAGCTACGCGATTAATAAGGTAAGTGTAGTCTGCGGGGTTGATTTGTTCCACGGAGTCAGACATGGAAACCATACGTAACATGAGTAGTTCCAATGAAAGTCATTTTTTAGTGAGAGCAAGGCAGCGGCGCACGGAAAACCGGAGTGTACAAAAAGTACATGAGGCTTTGAGTACGGCGCTAACACAGCTATCGCTGAAAAAGGGAGTTATTGAGACTGCTCAATTAGCGCTGCGCTTAGCCCCTGCCAAAGCAGGTTTTGTGCTGGCCGGTGCTTTAGCTGTGCTGCCAGCGGCCCATGGGGTTGAATTTGAATTAATGGATGGCGATGTCACCGGCTCGCTTGATACCACCTTATCCTACGGTGCTATGTGGCGGGTAGAAGGGCGAGATACCCGAAAATATGCAGGTGCTAGTAAGCCTACCCATGATGATGTAAATACTAACGACGGTAACCGTAATTACGATACGGGCTTGGTTTCCAGTACTTATAAGATAACCTCTGAGTTAGAAATTAATTACGCTAATCCCACTGAAAGCATCTCCAATGTAGGGGCTTTTGTACGTGGTCGGGCTTTTTATGACTCTGTAGTGATGGATCAGTCTACCGATTGGCTCCATGCTAATGATCGGTTTACTGGTCGAGGCTATCCTGATCAAACGGGTACCTATCCTAATGGGGATGGTTTTAGTGGTGATGTTGAAAACCTAATCGGTAAAGATGCCTCGTTATTAGATGCCTATGTATACACCAGTTTTGATGTGTATGATAAACCAGTGGATATTCGTTTTGGCCAACAAGTACTCAACTGGGGGGAAGGATTATTTTACCGGGGTGGTATTAATACCATAAACCCCATAGATGCGGCTCAATTTTCTTTGCCAGGTTCAGAAGTAAAAGATCTGTTGATTCCACAAATGGCACTATCCTTTAGTATTGGGTTAACCGATCAACTTTCCATGGATGCATTTTATATGTTGGAATGGGATGAGTCGATAGTCCCTCCTCGTGGCTCCTATTTTAGTAATAATGATATTTTTTCTGAGGGGGCAGATAAGGGGTATAATGAGCTAGGTGCCCTATCTTCATTAAGACCATTTTTTTCCACTTTTGGTGTAAACACACATGGAGACTATTTAGTTGTTGCTGATACACAGCAAAAGCAAAATGCGAGTGATGGTGGGCAATGGGGGTTAAATTTTAAGTATTTTGCAGAAGAATTAAATGACACTGAGTTTGGATTTTATTTTGTTAACTATCATTCACAAGCACCATTCATTCAAGCAATGGTTCCCAATGATGGCCGTTTAGAAGATTTTAATATTAATATGGCTGGGCCAATTAATACAACATGTATGGCTCTACCTGTTTCACTTGAATCTCGTATAGCTTGTATTGGTGGTTTAACAGTTGGCCATATATTATCCAATGATGTTTTTGCTAGGCAAGTGTTTCCTGAAGATATTCGAATGTTTGGTTTAAGTTTTAATACTACGCTAGGTGATACCTCTATAGCTGGTGAGCTAACCTATCGGCCTAATATGCCTATGTGGATTGATCACCCTGATGATCTTGTATCAGGTATTAAGTCTAACGTTGGTTCGGTACTTACTCAGGTTGGAGCTGGTGGGGGGCCTGTTGCTTGTACAGGTGACAGTGCAACTGGTGGTTCAAGTTTATCGCAGGGTAGGCCAGATAATGTAGCTTGTGTAGGAGAGTGGTACAGCAATTACGAGCGTGTAGAGCTATGGACAGGCTCCTTAGTCTTTATTCATAATTTTGGTCCCACTTTAGGTTTTGATGGTTTAATGGGCTTAGTTGAGCCTCATTTTGAAGTGATCTCTGGTTTAGGTGGTGGCTATGATCGTTTCTTGTCCACTGGCTCAGGCCCTTATGATCAACGCACATTTTCCAGTGATTACACTCCAGCCCATGAACGGTTAGATCGGTTTAGTTGGGGTTATACGTTGGTGGCTTCTGGGGTATGGAATGATGTTTTTGCTGGGGTGAACTTAAACCCGGTTTTCCGTTTTAAGCATGATGTGGAAGGTAACTCCCGGCGGACGGGTAGCTTTATGGAAGACCGTAAAGCAGCCACTATTGCGTTAAATGCTAGTTATTTAGGTACTATGTCAGCAAGTATTAGTTATACCAATTTCTTTGGGGCTGAAAGGCGGAATAAGTTGAATGACAGAGATAATATAGCGGTGAATTTTAAATACGCTTTTTAAGTTTAAAGCTATTGCGCTTGGTTTTTTGAAAAGAGAGATTAATAGCACCACTGTTCTATTCCCCCCTTTGAAAAAGGGGGGGTAGGGGGGATTTTTTTAAGGAGCTTTGTGTAGGTTTCATGAAATCCCCCTCAATCCCCCTTTATTTAAAGGGGGAGGTGAAAAGATAAAACAGCCTTGTGGTATATCCCTGTTTAAAGGGGTAAGTAAAAAGAGATGATATCCTCATGCTAAAAAAACAAACAATTATTGGTGGGTTAACGGCTTTAGCCCTAGCGACACAGATGGCTGTTGCAGCTGTGTCGCCAAAAGAAGCAGAACGGCTAAAAAAAGACTTAACCCCAATTGGTGCTGAAAAAGCCGGTAATAAAGCAGGGACGATTCCTGCTTGGACGGGTGGTTTAAAACAAAGTGATATCCCAAAAAGTTATACAACCAGAGGGCAGCATTATCCTAATCCATTCCCAGGGGATAAGCCGCAGTTTGTGATTACATCGAGTAACCTGAGTAAATATCAGGCTAATTTAACCCCTGGGCAAATTGCTTTATTTAAGGCTTATCCTAAGACCTTTCAGATTCCTGTTTATAAAACTCGGCGGTCAGGTTCGTTACCTCAGTTTGTGTATGATAATACGATTAAACATGCAACCACCGCTAAGCTGAATAATGGCGGCAATGGTTTTACCGGGGCTTATGCAGGCTTTCCATTCCCTATCCCGAAAAATGGTTTAGAAGCACTATGGAACCATATTGTGCGTTATCGTGGAGAATATGGTGTGCGTAAAGCGGCAGGTGTGCCGGTGCATCGTAATGGTAATTACACGCCAGTTATTACCCAACAAGAGGCGTTTTTTAAGTATTATGACCCTAATGGCAGTGAATCCACGTTAGATAATATTATTATTTATTATTTGGCGTTTACGACCAGTCCAGCGCGATTAGCGGGCGGTTCAGTCTTAGTGCATGAAACCTTGGATCAAGTTAAACAACCTCGTCAGGCTTGGGGGTATAATGCGGGTCAGCGTCGAGTGCGTCGTGCGCCTAATTTAGCCTATGATACACCAATTTCTGCTGCTGATGGACTCATTGTGGCGGATGATACCGACATGTATAACGGTGCACCAGACCGGTATAACTGGAAATTGGTGGGTAAAAAAGAAATTTATATCCCTTACAATAACTACGAGTTAATTAGCCCTAAATTGAAAAATGATAGCATTTTAAAAGTCGGGCATATCAACCCTGATCATACCCGTTATGAATTACACCGGGTATGGGTGGTTGAAGGTACCTTGAAAAAAGGCGAACGCCATATTTATTCAAAGCGGGTGTTGTATTTGGATGAAGACAGCTGGGGTGCAGCGGTTGTAGATCAATACGACGGACGTGGTGAATTATGGCGGGTTAGCATGGCTTATTTATTAAATAACTATGATTTACCAACTACCTGGACTGGCTTGGATGTGTTCCATGATTTACAAGCACGCCGCTATTATGTGCAAGGTTTAGCGAACGAAGAGAGACAGTATGTGGACTTTTCGAAAGCTATACCTGCGGAGAAATACTTTAAGCCTTCAGCGTTGAGACGGAGAGGGCGGCGGTAATTGGTTATTGCTATTTAAATCCCCCTCAATCCCCCTTTTTCAAAGGGGGAAGTTGGATTGTGCTATCGTTCAAATGCCCCTGTTTTTGACAACAGTTTTAGAATACCCTGTTACTTCATATTTACTCTCCAGAACCCTTTTGCGACACCCTCTTTTCAAAGGGGGGGATGAAGGGTGTACAGTCCAATTTTAATGCGGGTATAGTAGTGTGGTGCGATTTAGCTTCAAGCGTTAGGTTAGAATTGCAGCATAGCCGAAACTCTTTCTCTAAAGGCTGTGGCAAAGCTACAGTTCTTGCTATTATGTTCTAAAATTTCCTCAGTCCCTATCTTTTAAAGGGGGAGTGAATGTTGCACAGTCCAATTTCAATGGGGGGATAGTGTTGTGGTGCAATTTAGCTTCAAAAGTTAGGTTGGAATTTGCGGCACTATCTAGCTTCCCCCTTTGACAAAGGGGGACTGAGGGGGATTTCATGAAAACCTACTCAAAATACCTTAAGCAACCGGGTCGCCTATTACGAGCAAATATGACTGAGGCAGAGCAAAAACTCTGGCAGCTTGTTCGTCGAAAGCAAATACATGGTAAACAGTTTTATCGGCAAAAACCGCTGCTCGATTATATCGTGGATTTTTATTGTCCTGCTGCAAAACTGGTAATTGAGCTGGATGGTGGCCAGCATTATGACGCTAATCATCAAGAACAAGATAGAATCCGCGATCAAGCATTAACAGAGTTGGGTTTAACTGTTTTGCGATTTGATAACCGACAGGTACTTACAGAAACACATGCTGTACTAGAGGTGATTGAACGATCAGTGAGGAATGTGTGTTTTTAAATCCCCCCTAACCCCCCTTTTTCAAAGGGGGGAATGAATGGTGCGCAACCTAGCTTCAAAGGGGAAAGAGTGATACACAGTGCAATTTAAGCTTCAAGCGTTAGGTTAGAATTTGTAGCATAACCTACCCCCTTTCTTTGAAGACTGTGGCAAAACTACAGTACTTGCAATTATGTTCTAAAATCTCCCTAGCCCCCTTTTTTCAAAGGGGGAATGAGGGGGATTTCTCTCCACAGGAACGAAAAGGTTATTTAGCCACGCCTTTCCTGCCTTAACTCCCTCAGTGTTTCATCTGAAATAATAGGCTTCTTCATTTTTTTAATATTGGCAATTGCCTGTTTGGCCTTTTTCATAAGAGTAGTTGTCGGTCTGTTTTGGTTTGGCGAGGTTTGATGGCGTTAAATATAAAAGATCACCACAATGACCCTATTAATATCATATGACTACTGTTGTGATATTTAGATTTATCTAATATAAGTAGGTAAGGGCATTTAAAACAGTAGGATCAACTGTTTTAATTGTGTACTGGGGGATAAACCCATCCTGAGTGACCAGCTCTAACCCTTCTGCTTGCGCTTGAAAAATTAACATTCTATCGAATGGATCTTTATGAATATCAGGTAATTCCCCTGCTTTTTCTGCATGAAACAAGCTAATAGCGAGTTTTTCGAAGCCTTCGTCTTCAACAAAGATGTGGATCAACTATAAAAATGACTGCCAAGTCAGTAATAATTACACCTTCTGTGAGCAAAATTAGATAAAACAACAGTTTGAATTGTGAGTAGCTAACTTGAACGAAAAACCAACACTGCAATCCAGTGAAAAACAACGAAAACGCACAAGTTAAAAACAAATAAGCTAATAGTACTGTCTGATGGTGACCCCACTGATTTTGATGCTATTGGCTCTGCAACCATAACCATTGCAACGATAACGATAAGGGAGTAGGCGCATGCGATTTGCCGCCCGGCAACGACGATTCGCTCGACTTAACCGGTGGCCAGCTCTCAATGCACTGCTTAAAGCTGGCCTGTTGATTTTGCTGCTAACCAATGCTTTTAAACTATACGCTGATAATAAAATAACTGACCCTCCTGCTGTTTTAAGTGACAAAGCAGCTCAGGCGTTATTGCTGGATATCACCATACCACCTGGTAGCCAGCGATTAGTAGCGGTGGGTGAGCGTGGCCATATTGTTTATTCCGATAATCAAGGGCAGCAGTGGCAACAGGCGAAAGTGCCTACCAGCCAATTAGTTACGGCAATTCACTTTGTAGATCAACACCATGGCTGGGCTGTGGGGCATGATTCGATTATTTTAGCCACCACTGATGGTGGTACTAGCTGGCAACGCCAGTATGATGATTTAGCGATGGAAGCTCCCTTATTAGATGTGTGGTTTTTTAACCAGCAAGTGGGTTTTGCTGTGGGGGCGTATGGACAGATTTTACGTACAACAGATGGTGGAAATCGTTGGGAAGATTGGTCTCATACCATCGAAAATGAAGAGGAATTCCATTATAACAGCATTACCGCTATTGATAATGATCGGTTAATTATTGTGGGGGAAGCAGGGTTACTCTATCGCTCAACAAATAAAGGCAAAACTTGGGAATTACTGGAAAGCCCTTATGAAGGCTCTTTATTTGGCACTATAGCGACTGGCACAGCTGATAGTGCACTCATTTTTGGTTTACGAGGCCATATTTTTCGTACCAATGATTTTGGTGATAGCTGGCAGCAGGTCAAGGTAAAAACCGAGCAAGGGTTATATGGTGGACAGTTGTCGTCTGATCAGCAAATTACTTTAGTGGGTAATGCGGGTGTGGTATTAGTCAGTAAAGATGCTGGGCTGAGTTTTCAGGTAGTGCAGCGGCCTGATCGGAAAGCACTGAGCAATGTGGTCAGTTTAGCTGATCAAAAGCTGGTATTAGTGGGTGAGGGTGGTATCAAATTAGCTTCTCCCCTGGGTAAGCCGTTAGAGACTAATTAAGGGGGGATATATGGCTAAATTTCATCACCCAAGTGAAACCGAACCCTTGCTTGAACGGATTTGTTTTAACCATCGACTGTTTTTATTACTGGTGTTTGCGGTGTGTACCATCGTGTTGGGTTATCAGTTAACCAAGCTGAAACCTGAAACCAGTTTTATGAAAATGATTCCAGTGGAGCACCCTTTTATTCAAAACTGGTTAAAACATCAGGATGAGCTGGAAAACTTAGGCAACTCAATTCGTATTGCTGTAGTAGCCAAAGAAGGCGATATTTTCGCTGCGGATTATATGGAAACCCTTAAGCAAATGACTGATGAAGTGTTTTATTTGCGTGGGGTTGACCGGGCAGGCTTAAAATCGCTGTGGACTGCCAGTGTACGCTGGATGGAAGTGACTGAAGATGGCTTTGTGGGTGGGCCGGTTATTCCTAAAGGGTATGATGGCTCAGCGGCTGCATTGGAAGAATTACGTAATAATATTTTGCGCTCTGGGCAAATTGGCCGACTGGTATCGAATGATTTTAAGTCGTCGATTATTTATGTGCCCTTATTTGAAAAAGACCCTGAAACTGGCGAAGCGTTAGATTATCAGGCACTTTCTCAAGCGATTGAAGAAAAAGTACGCAATCAATTTTCAGACCAAGGGGTTGAAATAAAAATTATTGGCTTTGCCAAAAAAGTAGGGGATTTAATTGAGGGTATTGGCTCAATTGCTTACTTCTTTGCTATTGCGATTGGTATTACCCTACTACTGTTGTATGTTTATTCCCGGTGTGGTTTCAGCACCATTATCCCTGTTATTTGCTCCATTGTGGCAGTGATCTGGCAGCTGGGTTTATTGGCCACTTTTGGTTATGGTCTAGACCCCTATTCGGTATTAGTACCCTTTTTGGTATTTGCGATTGGGGTTAGTCATGGGGTGCAAATTATTAATGCTATTGGTTTAGAAGCTGCTACTGGGGCTGATCCTTGTACTGCTGCACGCCGAGCATTTCGTTCGTTGTATATTCCAGGCATGCTGGCCTTAATCAGTGATGCCATTGGCTTTTTAACCCTCTATGTAATTGATATAGCAGTTATTCGTGATTTAGCGGTAGCGGCTTGTATTGGGGTGGCAGTGATTATTTTAACTAACTTGCTACTGCTACCTGTTATCATGTCTTATTTAGGGGTGGGCAATGTTTTTCGTGAGCGAGTTAAAGCGGGTAATGCCACACGCTCTAAAGTGTGGGATCGGTTATCGAACTTTGCCCATCCAGTGGTAGCGCCCATTTCAATTGTTGTTGCCATCGCAGGATTTGGCTGGGGGTGGTACCAAAGTCAGGATTTAAAAATAGGTGACTTAGACCCAGGTGCACCAGAGTTACATCCTGATTCCCGTTATAATCTGGATAATGCCTATATTACCCAACATTATTCCACTAGTGCTGATGTGCTAGTGACTATGGTAGAAACAGCAAAAGAAACCTGTTCAACCTACCCAGTCATGTCAGCAATCGACCGTTATATGTGGGCGATGGAAAATGTTAAAGGGGTACAAACAGCTGTTTCGTTAGTGTCTGTTTCTAAGCTGTATATTAAAGGCACTAACGAGGGTAATTTAAAATGGCAGACGTTATCCCGTAACCAACATGTTCTTAATAGTTCGATTCGTAGTGCCAGTGGTTTATATAACCCAGACTGTAGTATGGCGCCTGTCTTATTGTTTTTAAATGACCATAAAGCAGAAACCCTGGCAAGGGTTGTTGAGGCGACTCAAGCGTTTGCTGCGGAAAATAATACCGATCAGCTAAAGTTTTTATTAGCTTCTGGTAATGCGGGCATAGAAGCAGCGACGAATGAGGTAATTGAAGAAGCTCAATATGAAATGCTGGTGTTTGTTTATGGGGTGGTCAGTATTTTATGTTTAATTACCTTCCGGTCATTGCGGGCAGTGTGCTGTATTATTATTCCGCTAGCACTGACTTCTTTATTGTGCCAGGCATTAATGGCTATGTTAGGCATAGGGGTTAAAGTCGCGACTTTACCGGTGATTGCCTTAGGGGTTGGGATTGGCGTCGATTATGGTATTTATATCTATAGCCGGCTAGAAAGCTTTTTACGCCAGGGAATGGATTTACAAGAAGCTTATTACAACACTTTACGTACAACTGGTAAGGCGGTGAGCTTCACTGGAGTAACGCTAGCAATTGGCGTAGGCACCTGGATCTGGTCGCCGATTAAATTCCAAGCGGATATGGGCATTTTATTAACCTTCATGTTCTTGTGGAATATGATCGGTGCTCTATGGTTGTTACCTGCATTAGCTCGGTTCTTTGTGCGGCCAGAACGGATGGTGGCAAGCCCAGTTTCTCAACATACAACAGAAACAGCCAACGAAGCTAAAAACAGTGAGACAGCTACATCATCAAACACTTCAGAAAAATCCATCAATTCTATGGATAAATCGATGTCTAGCAGTTTGACGTAGAGTCACTAAAAAATCCTAACAATAAAAAACCCACCATTTGGTGGGTTTTTTTGGGGGTTTAACAAACAATCTATTTTAGTACAGCTTTCTTAAACGGAATTTTTGTCGACAACCACCTGGGCGACTATCCATATCATAACGAAGAGTCACAGCATGTCCTTCAGTTACCGTATGCATACCTACACCATCAGCTGCATTACATTGGCCTGCATCACCATCAGCTCTAAAGTTTATATCTAAAGCAATATCTGAACGTCCTTCAATGCTAAAGGTGACTAAACAACCTCCCGCTCGACTATCTGTATCAACTCGATAGGTTGGAATGTTCAAATAGGATGGTGAGCTTACAACAGGTATAATTTTTTCACCTGAGTTGTCGCATTGGCCTCTGCCATCTGGGCGGAAATTGACTTTTAGGTACAGCCCTGATAATTCATTTTTCGGATCTAAAATAGCAAATCCTTGCTGACAACCACCTGCACGGCTATCGGTGTCAAGCCTTACCTCAGGATTCCAAATACCTAAAGGCGTATAGCTTGTTCCCATAAAAGAGGCTGCATCTTTACATTGACCAATATCACCATCAGCAATAAATTTATGGATAAACATTGCAGCAGAAGGTGCCGTAGCTGCTTCTGAAGCATAGTCGGTATTGGCTGAGGTTATTGTTGGAAGGACGAGCGAACAAGCTAAAACAAGCTTTTTAATTGAGAATTTCATACTAATTCCTTTTAAACGAATATATACCCTTCGCGAATGATTTTTATAGTTTGTTGTCTGCGTTCCTCACCCCAATCACCTATTATTTATAGGCCCATGGGTTTCGTTACTTGACGGCTGCCTCTAAAAAACCATTCGCTTTGGCTATACCTTAAAGTAAGAAAGTGTGTAACGGTAAGGGGGAAAATATTATATGAATACTTCTCCGTAAGCCAGTCTAAAAGTTTGATGGTAAATGACTAAAAACTTGATCTAATTATTTGAAAAATAAGATAAAATAATAAAACACTACAATTCACTTACAATACTGCGGACAGTTTTATAGGTGTTGTATGTTAGTGTTTACGGGGGGAGTGCTCTACTCTCATATACTTTATTGCAAGATAGCCTGAGGCTTAACATGCAATAAACTCCTCCTTCCTATGGTACATGGCCTGTAGAGCAATGTTTTATAATTCAAAAACTGTCCACAGTATTGCACTTAGACTAAAGAATAATAGTGATTTCAACTATAGGGCAGAATGAAATTATCATACGGATAAATTTTAATCGAAGGATTATTTAAATGAGTCGATCAACACTAAACATGACAGATGTTATTGAGAACTATATTTGGCAAGTAGGCGTGCGGGAAACAGCAGTAATGCAACAGTGCCGTGAAGAGACGGCAGCGATGCCTAATGCCAATATGCAAATTGCCCCTGAACAAGGGCAGTTTTTAGCCCTGTTAGCTCAATTAATGGGTGCCAAGCGGATTGTTGAGGTAGGGACTTTCACTGGTTATAGTGCATTATGGATGGCATCAGTGTTACCAGATGATGGTGAGTTAATTGCCTGTGATATCAGTGATGAATATACATCAAAAGCCAAACAATATTGGCAGCAAGCAGGAATAACCAACAAGATCGACTTAAAAATTAAGCCTGCTACGGAGTCTCTTGCGGAATTACTAGCGGCTGGTGGAGCAGGTCAGGTTGATATGTTATTTATTGATGCTGATAAAATTGGTTACCAGGATTATTACGAACAAGGTTTACAACTGCTTCGACAGGGTGGATTAATGGCGTTTGATAATACCTTATGGAGTGGCTCGGTGGCAGAGCCCAGTGATGACCCCGATACCGTTGCCTTACAAAAATTTAATCGTCATGTACACAGTGATCAACGAGTGGATATGGGGCTGTTGCCGATAGGGGATGGATTAACGTTGGTTAGGAAGAAATAGCGTCGTGAAAGTACTTCAAACCACTTCCCCCCTTTGGAAAAGGGGGGCTAGGGGGGATTTTTTTAGACTCTTTGAGTAGGCTCTCATGAAATCCCCCTCAATCCCCCTTTAAGAAAGGGGGAGGATGTAATTAATTAAAAAACCACTGCTATGCGGAATAACTAGCACTTTTTTAGGGGAGATGTCTTTAATTTGAAGTACTTTTTCGGCTGTTTCAAAAAGCGGGAGCTAGGGAGAATTATAACGATGGCACAATCCAACCTCCCCCTTTGGAAAAGGGGGGGAGCAGCTTTTACAACAACTTCAGAAGGATAGGGAGCTAAGTCTCACTACGCTTTTTCAAAGACCAACTTAAATGTCACTGGCACCGCAAAACTAATGCTGTTTAAACCAGCCAGTTCTTTTAATTTATCAACCCCTGGTGTCATGCCGTATTTTGAGGCATCAATCAATATAGGTTTGAGGCTGCTCACTAATAAGGTGTTGTCTTGTAGTTTTGATACAGATAAATCCACTTCTAACGGATGGGTTTGACCATGTAAGTTGAGATTAAGTTTAACGGTTTCTTTGCAGCTAGCGCCAACATCTAACTTAACTGCTTTATTAATATTGATTTTACCTGTGATAACGGCATTAGGGTGTTTGTTGGTTTCGAATAAATATTGACGCATCCGTTCGTTACGAATATCAATATTGGTTTCAACGGAATCGAGCTTTACTACAACGTTTACTTGCCCTGCGGCATCCACACCACCTTGCACATCGGTGAAAAAATGAGATTCTGCAACATGTTCTTTTTTTACTGAGACAAAGTTTAAGCGGGATAACTCATAGCTCAACTTCCAATCGGCAGTAGCGGTAGTTGCACTAGAGGCTAATACCAAAGGTAGTAACAGGTGACGTAGTTTCATAATAATAATTCTCGTTGGTCATAAACAATTATTAGAGGTGCCCTCAAAAGAGAATAATGATCAAAAACAACCGACTCTGGCAAGTTATAGTTTGTCAATATTGGGAGAATTATTGGTCATTTTTGAAAGAAGTCGAATGCTGCAGAGCAAAAAATAGAAAGTAACTGCGAGTAAGTAAATAAGCTGTAATTAATATTTAATGGTTGTTCGTAAAATAAATGAAATATATCAGTAGCATATGTCTTATGCAATAACATCCAGTGAGGTGAATACGCCAAGAATTGCTTCTTTCTCTGCTTGCTCGTCGCTTGTCTCGAATCTTCTAATTGCTAAGAGTGGTTTAGACATAAACCAAGCTGACTTCAGAGCCTTTGATATTCAGTCAAATATTCGGGCTAGAATAACCCAGTTGATTATGGCTAAATAAAGTCGCTTATTATAAATGGAACTTATAAAATGATAGCATTTATTGGGATTGCGATTTTAGTATGGATTATTTACCGGCTAACACGAGATGCCAGTCAGCCACATAACTATTATTTTCAGCGGCTCAATCATGTTTTACGAGAAGTTGGGCCTGCCAGACCATTACAATTTATCGATATGGATCGTTTGTCAGATAATGCTGCTGTAATTAAACGACATTATCCATACCCAAAGCAGTTACGTTTTGTTGTTAAGTCATTACCTTGTGTGCCTTTATTAAAATGGTTATTGACCACCTTTCAAAATGATAAATTAATGATTTTCGACTGGCATTTTTTAGCTAAGTTATTACCCCAATTTCCAGGAGTTGATTTTTTATTTGGCAAACCTATGCCGGTACAGGCTTTACGGCAGGCAGTTCAGCAAATACAAGACAACTCACCTGATGCACTTGCCCAGGTGCAGTGGCTGGTGGATTCTCATCAACGATTGTTGCAATACCTGGCAGTCGCAGAGGAACACTCGGTACGTTTACGTATTAGCATTGAAATAGATGTTGGTATGCACCGTGGGGGTATTAATAATCTTGCCAGCTTCCGGCAGGTGCTATCGACTATTCAACAGTATTCAGCCTATTTACAGTTAAGTGGCTTAATGGGGTATGATGCCCATGTGGCAAAAGTACCACACCTGTGGCCTGTTTCTGCTGAAGCTGCAATGGATAAAGCCCACCAAAAAATGTTAAGCCAATACCGACAATATGTGCATGTGCTACAGGTTGAATTTGCTTCACTGTTTCATGCTGCGCTTTGTTTTAACAGTGGTGGCAGCCCTACTTATAGTTTACATAAGGGGAATCAGGTGGTGAATGATGTGAGTTTAGGCTCTTGCTTGCTGCAGCCTACTGATTTTGATTTACCCCACTTAGTAGCCCACCAACCAGCCTGGTTTATCGCTACGCCTGTGTTGAAAAAAATGTCAGGGTTGCATATCCCTTTTGTAGAGCAGTTGTCTAACTTTATTGCTCGTTATTTACCCCGTTGGCAGCATACTTATTTTATTTATGGTGGTTACTGGCGGGCGCAGCCTTGTTCACCACAGGGGTTGTATTTTAATCAACTGTATGGGCGCAGCTCAAACCAGGAAATTTTAACAGGGTCTGCTAGAACGGCCTTGGAAGTTGATGACTATATATTTTTACGTCCAAGCCAAAGTGAAGCAGTGATGTTAGAATTTCCGGAGGTTTATATTGTGCGCGATAGCAAGGTGGTAGAACAGTGGCCAATTCTAAAATAAGATGTCTCTAAAAATGTATTGTCTAGAGACATCTTATAATGAATGATGATTTGAAATTGAGTCAGAATCAGCCTGAATGGGATTTGCCCACACCTTTTATTTTAGATTTAACGGTGGATGCATCAGTTATTGATCACTATGGCCATGTGAATAATACAGCTTATGTCAGCTGGCTACAGGATGTCAGTTGGGCGCACTCGAATAGTATTGGCCTGACGATTGATCAATATCGAGAGTTGAATCGTGCTATGGTGGTACATCGTCATGAGATCGATTATTTAGCCCCCGCTTTTTCTCAAGATAAACTGCAAATTGCTACTTGGGTTGTGATGCTGGATAACAAACTTACCCTTACTAGGCAATTTCAAATCATCAGGCCTGAAGACCAGCGGTGTATTTTGCGGGCTAACACCAAATTTGTTTGTGTGGAACTATCTTCAGGTAAGCCCCGTCGAATGCCAGAATTGTTTATTAAAGGGTATAGCCAACTTTTAGTCAAAAATTACTCTGGTTAGAGAAGTACATGAGTAAAAAAAGTTATTTTATTGCAGTATCGCTATTTTTTATTACAGTAGCTGCTGTGTATTTTTTTATACACTGGCATCGTGAGCAGCAACAGCCTGCTACTTCATTATGGGTGTCGAAAGTTTTAAAAAGTCAGCGCCATGATTTTGGGCATTTCACATTAGTCTGGGATGCCTCACTATTACAATGGCGACTAATGTACCAAGACAAGCTAAATTGGCAATCGCTTCCTCAGCAACGTTTTATTCAGGCAGTTATTCAAGACAATGATCAGCTAATTAATTGTACTCAACAAAGTATTCAGCAGCTATTTACTCAAATGGGTTTAATCCAATTGGGTGGGCAGCTGGCTTGTGGCAAGAAGCTAATACCTTATCAAATGGAGTGGCGATCGATTACCAGTGAAGTCATTAAAGTAAAGCTGATGATACTGCATAATCAGGTAGATCAAATTAACTGGTGGCTGGGTGTGGTGGAGCCACCAAGCTATCAGTTATCAGGTGATAAAGTGACGCTTTGGCAAAATAACCAACAGAGTACTCAAGCTAACATGGAAAATAGTTGTCCCTTACCTGGCAGGCTTGTAGACAATTGTCTGCCGGCTAAAACAGCTGGGTTTTATTGGCCATCAGGGTTGACTGTTTGGCGGTTACATCCTGCTAGCCAAGCACGATTGGCATCAGCCAGTGATCATAGGTTGAATAACAATAAAACAGGTTGGTGGTGGCAACAAAAAAGTGATGAGCTAACGCTATTACTGATTAATCAACCTTCCCCAGAAGCCAGTTACCAGTTATTGCAAAAACTAGCGCGTCATCCTGCTTTGCAGCTTTAGAAGTACTGTCTAAGCTTAAAGTGTTTTTAAGTGCTGGTTCCCTTTGGATGCTATTATGGGTGAAACAGTAACACAGTATCACTTTGATCCTGATGACTACGAGAAATTTTCTCAGCGTTTACATCAAAGCCTGGCTATTTTGCAGCAGCTGATTAAGCGGCCGGGCTTTGGAGAGGGGCCAGTATTATTAGGCGCTGAGTTAGAGCTTTATATTACGGATAAACTCTGTAATGCACTGCCTATTAATCAACGGCTGGTGGATGAGTTTAAAGATAAAAAGCTTACCCATGAGTTAAATCGTTATAATCTGGAATATAATTTATCGCCAGTCAGCATTAAACCTGCTCCTTTTACAAAAATGGCAGAAGAGCTCAATCAGGTCATTAATAGCCTGCAACAACTGGCCAGTAAGCATGAAGGGCGAGTGCTACCTATCGGTATTTTACCTACCTTGACCGAAGATGATATTGATCCTGCTATGATGACGGATATTCCCCGTTATCATGCTTTGACTAAAGGGGTTAAAGCGTTGGGTAATGGCCATTTTATGATAAATATTGATGGCAAAACCCCTTTACAGTTTTGTACGGATGAAGTCACCATGGAAGGGGCTAATACCTCTTTCCAATTGCATTATCAAGTGAAGCCAGAGCGATTTGCTAATGTATTTAACGCCATTCAACTAGCGACACCTGTAGTGTTAGCTTTGGCTGCAAACTCACCTACAATTTTTGGCCATGAGTTATGGCACGAGTCCAGAATTGCTCTGTTTAAGCGCACAGCAGAAACTCACCAGCCACATACTAATTGGCACCAACCTGCGCGGGCGAATTTTGGTCACGGCTGGGTACGTCAAGGGAGTGAAGAGTTAATGGCGGAAGCGATTTGTTTGCATCCTCCGTTATTACCTATTTGTACGGATACTGATTATCAACAACAAATGGCTGATGGTTTAACGCCTAGTTTAGATGAATTACGTTTGCACTTAGGATCGGTTTGGTCGTGGAATCGCCCCGTTTATGACCCTGCTAATGGTGGTCATTTACGAATTGAAATGCGCTCGTTACCAGCTGGCCCTAGTGTAAAAGATATGATGGCAAACGCTGCATTACTGATTGGTTTAGCTGAAGGGCTGGCTGATCAGATGAAATATCTATTGCCTGCAATACCCTTTAGCTATGTAAAAGGTAATTTTTATGAGGCTGCTAAGCGAGGCCTTAATGCAAAGCTAATCTGGCCCAGTTTGACTAGTCATCAGCTGGCTGAACAACCGATAACGAAGCTGGTAGAGATACTGCTGCCCATTGCTTGTAAAGGGTTGGCTAAACTAGGTATTAGTAGCGAAGAAATTGAAACTCATAGCCTAGTAATTAAAGAGAGGGTTTACGCAAAGCAAAATGGAGCAATTTGGCAGCAAATTATGCTCAATAAACTAAAATATCATTACCCACTACCGGAAGCATTGCATCAGTTAACTGAAAAGTACTTTCAAAACTTTATTTCTGGGCAGCCGGTAGCGCAGTGGGCAAGAGAGTAGTGTAATGACTAAGGCAGTGTTAAAAACCTGGTATGACCCCAAGCCGGATGAAATTGCTGATCGGCATGGTGCCTTTTTACAACAGCTTGGCCAACCTACCTGTTTATTTATTCCTGGTAAAGATACCGCTAAGGTAAGAGCGATTACCACTCTGTTGCATGGTAATGAGCCATCAGGATTAATTGCGGTTCATCAATGGTTGAAAAGCCATTATGAGTCACCAGAGGCGAATATTTTAATTATTATTGCTTCAGTAAAAACTGCACTAACAGAGCCCCTGTATAGCTATCGCCATTTACCGGATGAACGGGATTTAAATCGTTGTTTTAATCCACCTTATAATGACAAACAAGGTGAAGTGGCAGAAGCTATTTTAAATTGCTTGGCAGAATATCAGCCAGAAGCGCTATTAGATATTCATAATACGTCAGGCAATGGGCCGGATTTTGCGGTAACCATTAATGACTCTAAACCCCATCAGTGGCTGACTTCTTTATTTACAGGGTTAATGATCAAAACCGATCTTCGTTTAGGCGCATTGATGGAAGTGGTAGATAATATTTATCCGACAGTCACGATAGAGTGTGGTGGTGCTAAAACAGGGCAATCCCATCGTACGGCTTTTCAAGGAGTACAGCGCTATTTGCATACACCTGAATTATTTATGACTAATTCATTTAACCAGGTGCAAATCCTGTATAATCCTGTACGACTGGAGTTAGATAATAATATTAATTTAGATTTCTGCGATCAACCTGTAGTGGGGATGGACTTAACATTACGCAAAGACATTGAACGGTTTAACTTTGGCGTTGTAGATGACTCAGTGCATTTGGGTTGGTTAAATAATGGCAGTGACCGATTGTTAAAAATGAGCGATTTAACCGGTAATGATATTTTTCATGATTACTTTGATATAAAAGACAACACAATCTACCCATCTTTTCCTATTCAGTTGTTTATGATTACCTCAAACCCTGTTATAGCGGTTGATGACTGCTTGTTTTATGCGGTAAGGGCGAGGCATTAAAAATCAAAAAAATAAACTTTTGATATGGTTTTTTATAAAAATATCTTTGCATTTTTATAACGTGGTGGTTGCTACTTTATAGGTGAAGTGGTTTTGGGTGAAAAAATCAGCTTTAGCTGGCCGAAGGTAAATGCCAGGAGGCATTTATAAAATCATTCACGAAGAGTAAAATTAGTCGCAACGCGGGTCTCGGTAATGATCTGTTATAGAGCAGGGATCTCGATACAGGGTACGGTAACCTTCAGCAAATGATTTATTACCATTTAAGTCTTCTACCTGAAAAACATACCAGCCATCACCATTGGTTTTCGCTGGTTGAGGCACATAACCTGTTTTACATTGGTTTTTTAGAAGGTCATATTCGTACTGTTTAATCCTGTGGTAATGAAAATATTGGTGGGGTGGTTTAGACTGTCTATCCATATAACCAAATACAGTCGCATATTCTCCGTTAGGTTGTTTTAGCCATCCCCAATCACTGCCATCAGGCTTGGCGCAATAAACATACATACTCACCCAGCCTGCTTGGCTTATCGATGCTATGAAAAGTATTGAAACTGTGATGAGATGTTTGAGCATGGTTACCTTCCCCAAAAAAGCTGGAAAAATAACCAAAATTCACTTATTAGAAAATACTGATAATTACTTATTATCCACAAGTAACCTACATATATCTTCACCCACTATTTAATCTCAATCTCCGGTCGCCAGTCTAACCACTTAGGATCAGCTTCATCGTGTAAGGTGAAGTATTGTTTTGGGCTGGCGAGTTTGCCCATTTCATTATTATTCGGAGTGGCGAAGGCAATGCCGCCTGCTAGGATCGATTCTAACGTGCCTGTTTTTATTTTAGCGCCACCAAATAAACTAAAATCGACGCCAATTCCGCTGACGTTCCAGAATTTACTGTTGGTTCGGATCAGTGGTGCGTAGTTATATTTGATGGTGAGTGCTATATATACTTCATTGGCTTTGGGGCTTAATTGATAACCGGTGACTTCTCCTACCTGCACATCACGATAAAACACTGGGTTGCCTATTTGGACGGCGCCCAGACGTTTTGCGGCTAGCATTATTTTGAAGCCTGCTAACGGTTTAGTGGTTTGTTTAGGGGCTTCGTCTAACCCATTAAAAGCCGTTGCTCTGGATGGGTTGCCTTTGGCTGGGGCGGCTTCGATATATTTACCCGTCACTAACGTATCTAAATGAGCGGTTTTCGCTAAGCCCAGCTCAGGTTTTACCACCCAGAATTTCGTGCCTTTACGGGCTAAGCGTTCAGCTTCTGGGTTTAGCATGACTTTTACTTGCACTCTAGACAGCTGGTCAATGAGTTTAACTTTAGTCACTTTACCCACTTGAATACCTTGATATTTAATAGCGGTGCCTTCCGATAAACCATCGCCATGTTTAAACGTAATAGTGATGGGGTAGCCAACTTGATGGGCGGAGTCATAATTTTCGTAGATTTTAAAAGAGGCGCCATTTTTGACTGCTTTAGGTCGGCGAACGGGGGGTGTATAAAAAGAAATACCCCCAGCGAAAATGGCGGTCATGGATTCGGTGCGTACTTTTAAACCGGATAAACCACCGCTGATTTCAATACCGCTGCTGTGCCAAAAACGGCTGTGGCTTTGTACCAAGTGTTGATACTCAGGTTTGATGTGAATATCAATTTTTACCTGCTGTTTTTCTTTTGCAAGCTGATAGCTTTTGACGGTGCCCACCGGAATTTTTTTATAATAAATAGTGCTGCCAATATCGATAGAGTCCAGCTCGTCACTCAGCAGAGTTAAATGCAACCCTGGAGTATCCAGTGGCAATGGGGGGCGCGCATTAAGGGCGGTAAATTCTCGTTTAGGTTCATTGGCATTCGGATCGCCAATTCGCATGGCGATATAATTCCCTTTAATTAAAGCATCCAGCCCGGTGATACCGGCAATGCCGATTTTGGGTTTTACCAGCCAAAACTGAGTGCTTTCATTAAGCGCTGGTTCGGCTCGGGGGTCAAACAAAATATCGGCATAAACCCCTTGTAAGTCAGGCATAATAGAGACATCTTTGACAACACCGGCAGTGAGTCCTTCAAAAATAACTTTGGTTTTACCAATAATTAAGTCGCGGCCGGTTTTAAAGCGAATGCGAGCCAGAATACCAGCTTCAGCTGCTTCAAAATCATCGTATAAAACGAACTCATCCAAACTGTTGACTGGGCTGTGTTGAGGCTCCGTATCGGGGGTGTAAAACGCAATGCCACCGGCAATTAAACTGGCCAGTGATTCGGTACGAAATTTAAAGCCTGATAAATCCCCTTTAAAACTAATGCCGCTAGCGTTCCAAAAACGGCTATTTTTCTTGACTAAATGGCGGTATTTTTCATCGATTAATACTTCAATATTCACATTTTTTAAATCATCAGCCAAATTATAGTCGACCACTTTACCGACAATTAATTTTTTATAAAAAACGGGGCTGTCTCGGTCGAGTGAGCCTAGCTCTTTTGCTTGCAAGCGAATATGCAGACCGGTTTCGTCTTCAACCGGCGGCGGCTCTGTTTGGGCGGTAAAACGACGTCTGGTGACGCCCTCTCCTGGCTTGATAGCAATATAATTACCTGACACAAGGGTTTCTAAGCCAGACACTTCGGCAACGGAAATACGTGGTTTAACCAGCCAAAACTGGGTATTTTCTCTTAGTAAAGACTCAGTCTTGGCATCCATTTCTATTACTGCATCTACTGCAGTGAGGTCATCCGTGATGACCACTTTTTTCACAACCCCTGCTCGAAGCCCCCGAAATAAAACTTCTGTCTTACCTGCCACGATACCGGAGCCCGATTCAAATCGAATAACAATATCAACACCGGCATCGCGAATGCCTTTGTAAATAATCCAGCCACCAATCAACAAGGCAATAAACGGCAGTAGCCAAATAGGGGAAATTCCCTTTTTCTGACTAATAATAGGTTCAGGCAAAGGTGGTTGTGGTATAGGGCTATTTGTTTCATTCGCATTGTTCGTGTCAGTCAATCGATGGTTCCTCATACCTTGTCAGGTTGTCGCAAAAGTTATATTTAGCCCCCTCTCCCTCTCGGAGTGTCGCAAAAGCTTACTTCCCCCCTTTGATAAAGGGGGGCTAGGGGGGATTTAAATGGACCAGGGTTAAACCGTTGTATATAAAAATCCCCCTCAATCCCCCTTTTGTAAAGGGGGAAGCTGGGTTGTGCTATCGTTCTAATGCCCCTGTTTTTGACAACAGTTTTAGAACACCCTGTCATCCCATATCCGCTAGCTTTTGCGACAGCCTCCATTTGTTGGGGAAGCATTATCCCAAATCAGTCGTGGATCAAAGGTCATTGCCGCGAACATGGTCATGACGACTACGCCGCCAAATGCACCTGCACCGACCCCAGCTTCAATGGTTGCCAGGTTGCCCATTCTGACCAGCGCGACCAGGGTAGCAATGACAAATAAATCTAACATGGACCAACGGCCAATCCACTCAATCATACGATACATTAAGGTCCGTTGGTGTGGGCTTAGTGCCCACTTGAACTGTACCGATAGTAATAAAACCGTTAACCCTAGTAACTTTAAAAAAGGTACGGCAATACTGGCAATAAATACCACAGCCGCGATAGGGATCATGCCTGCTTTTGCCAAAGCTATCACGCCTGACATGATGGTATCGGCTTGGCCATTACCAAAAAAAGCAATTTTAGTAATCGGGTAGGTGTTGGCGGGAATAAATAAAATTAGGCTAGTTAAGGTTAGTGCCCAGGTTTTTGCCAAACTATTCGGGTAGCGGCTATGCAGCTGGCTATGGCAGCGAGGGCAGCGAATATCCACTGTCGAGTGGTGGTTATTGAGCCGACATACTTTATGACACTCATGGCAAACAATAAGCTGCGCTTGCTGCGCGGTCAGCCAGGGTTTAGTTGACACGATATTGCTCCAGTAATGACCAAACCTGATGCTTGTTGAGGATCACACGAATAAAAATAACGGTTAATAATAAGCCAATAAAGCAAGCAAGTCCTAACCCGAAGTGCAATTCTGCCAGCTCAAGCAATTTAATCATAGAAACTAAAACCCCCAGCATATACACCTCCAGCATGCTCCAGGTGTCGAGTTTCTGATAGCCACGAAAAGCCTGAATATGAAGATGCCAGGTTCTCTTGCGGGTTATCCCAATTAACACATAAGTTAATAAAAGGAGTTTGACAAAGGGAGCAATAATACTGCAAAAACCGATCAGTAATGCAGTCCACCACAGGTCGTGGGTAAAAAGCACATAAATGCCAGCGATGACGGTATCATGTTGTGACTGGCCCAGCATCCGCATGGATAATAAAGGCAGGGTTATCGCAGGAATAAATAAAATAATCGCGCTTAAACAAAGAGCCAGGGTTTTTTCTACAGTATGAGGTGTATTTTCATAAAGGGTATAGCCACAGCGAGGACAGCGTGCTTTACAGCCTTTTGGTAGTGGCTTAATTGGCACAAGTAAATCACATTCGTGACAGGCTGTCAGGGTATCCATAGGCTCCTAGGTCAGTGACTATAATCTTCGCATTGGGCATGCAAATAGTAGACTTTAACGGTAGTTGAGTTATTACGATAGTTGATTCTTGTTGAGTGTGATAGCGTTCATTAAAAAGCAAGGGATATTAGTGATATGGCAGCATCTGAGTCTAGTAGTACTATTTATTATTTAGAAATGAAGTCACTCGACCAGCTAAACCCGGTAGCCGCACCAGCACTTGATGTGCAATTGCAAAGGACTGGAATTTCCTGTTGGCAATTAAATCGATTCTTATATCAGGCGGTAGGAGAACCTTGGCAATGGCATGAGAAATTGTCTTGGTCTAAACAACAGTGGCAAGCCTATGTTGAACGGGATGTGCTGTATACCACCTTGCTTTATGTGTCGGGTACGCCTGCCGGTTACTTTGAGCTGGAGCAGCAATCTGTGGATGTCGAACTCAAGTATTTTGGCTTATTGCCCCAGTTTATTGGGATGAAGCTGGGGGGCTATTTATTATCAGAGGCTATTCGACAGGCGTGGCAGTTGGCTTCAGAGCGAGTGTGGGTGCATACCTGTACTGAAGATCACCCCGCTGCATTGGCCAACTATCAGGCAAGGGGGTTTCAGCTGTATAATACGGAAACCGTTATTCAATCGTAGGTCTTTGTTGCTCATGCAGTGTCGTATGGGGTGTGGTGCTTGTTGTATTGCCCCTTCTATTTCCAGCCCAATTCCTGGTATGCCTAATGGTAAGTTAGCAGGCGAGCGTTGTATTCAGTTAAATGAGCAAAACCTTTGTCGGTTATTTGGTCAACCAGAAAGGCCCATGGTGTGTTTGCAGTTTACGGCAGATGCCGCGGTTTGTGGTGAGACGAATCAGCAGGCGTTGGTGAATTTGATGGAATTGGAGGTGGTGACGGACAGCTTCCCCCTTTGAAAAAGGGGGACTGAGGGGGATTTCATAAAAACTTACTAAAGCACCTCAAGCAACCCGCTCGTCTTTTACGTTCAAATTTAAATCCCCCCTAGCCCCCTTTACTAAAGGGGGGAAGTAGCATCTGCGATAGTCTCAAGGAGGGGGGAAGCGTCTTTTGCAATATTTACTTCCGCTTCTCCACTGGCACAAAGTCCCGCTTTTCTGAGCCGGTATACAATTGACGTGGACGACCAATCCGGTATGGGCCGCTGATCATTTCGTGCCAGTGGGCGATCCAGCCTGGGGTTCGGCCGGTGGCGAAGATCACAGTGAACATTTCCGTCGGTATGCCGATGGCTTTTAAAATAATGCCAGAATAAAAGTCGACGTTTGGATACAGTTTACGTTTAACGAAGTACTCGTCTTCTAACGCGATTTTTTCCAGACGCTTGGCAATTTTCAGTAATGGGTCGTTTTCCAGGCCAAGTTCTTCCAGTACTTCATCACAGCTTTGCTTCATTACTTTGGCTCGTGGGTCGAAGTTTTTGTATACCCGATGGCCGAAGCCCATTAGACGGAATGGGTCGTCTTTATCTTTGGCACGAGCAATAAACTTATCAATATGCTTTTCGTCGCCAATTTCTTCCAGCATATTGAGTACCGCTTCGTTGGCGCCACCGTGAGCAGGTCCCCATAAAGCAGCAATGCCAGAAGCAATACAGGCAAATGGGTTGGCACCAGATGAACCAGCCAGGCGAACAGTAGAAGTTGAAGCATTTTGTTCGTGGTCAGCATGGAGAAGGAAAATACGGTCCATGGCACGAGCAAGCACTGGGTTAATATTGCTTTCTTCACAAGGGGTGCCAAACATCATGTGCAAGAAGTTTTCGCCATAACTTAAGTCATTGCGAGGGTACATGAAGGGTTGGCCAATGGAATATTTATATACCATTGCAGCCAGGGTTGGCATTTTTGAAATCAACCGGAAAGCGGCAATTTCTCGGTGGTGCTCATTACTGATATCCAGTGAGTCATGGTAGAAAGCGGATAATGCGCCAACTACCCCACACATGATGGCCATTGGGTGCGCATCACGGCGGAAACCGTTAAAAAAGTTACGCAGTTGCTCGTGAACCATGGTGTGGTTTTTTATTGTGGCAATAAATTTGGCTTTTTGCTCGGCGTTGGGTAGGTCGCCATACATCAGCAAGTAGCAAACTTCTAAATAGTCTGATTGTTCGGCTAATTGCTCGATAGGGTAACCACGGTGTAGCAGTACGCCTTTAGAGCCGTCAATAAAGGTAATTTTTGACTCGCAAGCGGCAGTGGATACGAAGCCAGGATCAAAAGTAAAAAAACCTTTGGACGTTAACTCTCTTACATCAATTACATCAGGCCCAAGCGAACCGGAGTAAACGGGTAGCTCATGGGTTGTATCGCCGATGGTCAATTGCGCTTTTTTTTCTGCCATCTAGGCCTCCTATCATGCCATTCTTTTGGAAGGGTAAAACATCATTGGTACGGATATACCCTCTTACTATTGTAAAACACTTAGGGTCTGTTGACGTTTAAGCAAAGAACGCTTTTGGCAGCTTGCAAGTAATTATCAACAAACGCTAGTAAATTGACGAATAAACACCGTCTTAATTATATCTTCCCAGGAGGTGGGAGGGTGTCGAAAACCTATTACGATACCCTCAGTAAACGGGCACAACTATAGAGAGAAAGAACATTTTGTCAAATGTGCCCAGGTTGGGGGCTTGTTGAATAATTATTACTGAAAAATTATATAGTTGTTACCTTTAAGCTATTGTAGACTCCAAGAAGAAACAGCTTAGCCTATTTTAGTAGCATATTTAACTAGTTAATAACAGTCTTCTATCTTTGAAATTAATCGCTGGTTATTACATTAGGGAAGCAGCAATTTTCTGTTTATATAATATTTGATTAAAAAATAATCTGATTGTGGGTGGATGTAGTAACATTACACAATTGTAATTAATAAACGATCTATTTATACTTCAGCCGCGAATTTGTTGGGGTTACTGGCTAATACAGTCAATGACTTCTAACCTATTTATGAAACGAGCTGCATCCTATAAATAAGTGGCGCCACTCATTTATAGGATGCAGCACGAGTCTTTGTACGCGTCCAAAAGATATCACGCCTGACTGGGCCTGCTTGAGTGTGAAAGAGCCGTGAATAGCAAACGACCTGTAAACTTAGATCTTAGAACTATAAAACTCCCGTTACCAGCGTACACTTCCATCCTCCACCGTATATCGGGTGTCATTCTTTTTGTTGGCATCGCTTTTCTTTTAAGTGCTTTGGAATCATCCCTAAGCTCTGAAGAAGGCTTTAACAGTATAAAAGAAACAATGAGCCATCCCTTCGCCAAGTTTATCACTTGGGGTTTATTGTCAGCATTAATTTATCACTTTGTTGCTGGTGTAAAACACTTGTTGCTCGACATCGATATTGCTGATGGTAAAGAGTCTGGCTTATTAGCCTCCAAAGTGACACTTGCTGTTTCTGTATTACTGATTCTGATCGCTGGGGTGTGGGTATGGTAACCAATGTAACCAACTTGTCTCGTAGTGGCTTATATGACTGGATGGTACAGCGTGTATCAGCCATTGTACTAGGTGCCTACTTTATTTTTATGATGGGCTATTTCATTACGCATCCTGGCTTGACCTATGCTGACTGGCATGCACTTTTCAGCGGGACAGGTATGCGTATTTTTAGCTTAATGGCCATTGTCGCATTAGGTGCACATGCCTGGGTTGGTATGTGGACCATCACGACCGACTACCTGACTGAGCAAGCAATTGGCAATAAAGCGGTTGTTGTCCGCTTTTCTGTTCAAGCGCTATGTGGCTTTGCCATGTTTGCTTATGTGGTTTGGGGTATTCAGATTTTGTGGGGATTATAATCAATGGCCAATATTCGCACCATTTCCTTTGATGCAATTGTAGTTGGTGGTGGTGGTGCCGGGATGCGCGCGGCACTGCAATTGACCGAGTCAGGTGTTAAAACTGCCTGTATTACTAAAGTATTTCCAACACGTTCGCACACAGTTTCCGCTCAAGGTGGTATCACTTGTGCGATTGCCAGTGCTGATCCTAATGATGATTGGCGTTGGCATATGTACGACACCGTAAAAGGCTCTGATTACATTGGTGATCAGGATGCTATCGAATATATGTGCTCGGTAGGTCCGCAAGCTGTATTTGAGCTTGAGCATATGGGGCTGCCATTTTCCCGTACTGAAACCGGTCGTATTTATCAGCGGCCGTTTGGTGGTCAGTCGAAAAATTTTGGTGAAGGTGGTCAGGCGGCGAGAACCTGTGCTGCGGCTGACCGTACTGGCCATGCTTTATTGCATGCACTTTATCAAGGTAACTTAAAAGGTGGTACTACCTTCTTAAATGAATGGTATGCCGTTGATTTGGTTAAAAACCAAAAAGGGTCAATTGTTGGGGTTGTTGCGATTTGTATCGAAACCGGCGAAACCGTTTATATCAAATCCAAAGCCACAGTATTAGCAACCGGCGGCGCTGGTCGTATTTACCAATCAACCACTAACGCGCTTATTAATACCGGGGATGGTGTGGGTATGTCATTGCGTGCTGGTGTGCCTGCTCAAGATATGGAAATGTGGCAGTTCCACCCAACCGGTATTGCTGGAGCCGGTGTGCTGGTGACTGAAGGCTGCCGTGGTGAAGGTGGCTACTTAATCAATAGCGAAGGTGAACGCTTCATGGAGCGTTATGCCCCGAATGCAAAAGACTTGGCTGGTCGTGATGTAGTGGCTCGTTCAATGATTTTAGAAATTCTGGAAGGCCGTGGCTGTGGTCCAAATAAAGACCACGTACTGTTAAAGTTAGATCACTTGGGTGACGAAACCCTGAATTTACGTCTGCCTGGTATTTTAGAGTTATCCCGTACCTTTGCCCATGTTGATCCAGTTAAACAGCCAATTCCGGTGGTCCCAACCTGTCACTATATGATGGGAGGTGTGGCGACGAATGTGGGTGGTCAGGCGATTGCTCAAGATAAGAAAGGCAAAGACATGGTTGTTGAAGGTCTTTATGCCTGTGGTGAAGTGGCTTGTGTTTCAGTACACGGCGCTAACCGTTTAGGTGGTAATTCACTGCTTGACTTAGTGGTATTTGGTCGTGCGGCTGGTTTACAAATTGAGCAGTCATTGCGTGAAGGCTTTGACTCAATGGATGCCAGTGATACTGATATTGAAGCAGCGATGTCCCGTTTGAATCGCTTAAATACATCAAAAGGCGGTGAAAAAGTCGCTGAAGTGCGTGCTGAATTACAAAAGACCATGCAGCTTTATTTTGGTGTATTCCGCGAAGGCAAGAGTATGCAAAAAGGCATTAAAATACTCGAGGAAATTGGCGAGCGGATTCAAAATACCCATTTAGAAGACAAGTCATCTGCATTTAATACGGCACGTATTGAAGCACTTGAGTTGGAAAACCTTTATGAAGTAGCCTTTGCTACAGCGATGGCGGCTGAAGAGCGCAAAGAAAGTCGTGGTGCTCACGCCAGAGATGACTATCCAGATCGGGATGATAAAAACTGGTTAAAACACTCTATGTATTTCCCATTAGAGAAACGGATTGGTAAGCGAGACGTTAATTTCTCGCCGAAGACAGTTGATGCGTTTCCACCAAAAGCACGTAAATACTAAGGGGGAGATCATGTTAGTCAGTATCTATCGTTATAATCCTGAAACCGATAAAACCCCTTACATGCAGGATGTGACCATTGATCTTCCTGAAGGTAAGGATTTAATGGTGCTGGATGTATTGGGTTTGTTGAAAGAAAAGGACCCATCGTTAGCTTACCGTCGTTCCTGCCGTGAAGGCGTATGTGGCTCTGATGGCATGAATATGAATGGCACTAATGGGTTGGCGTGTATTACCCCTGTATCAGAGGCCACTAAAGGTAGCAATAAACTGATTTTGCGGCCATTACCTGGGTTACCGGTGGTACGTGACCTGGTAGTGGATATGAGTCAATTCTATAAGCAGTATGAGAAAATTAAACCTTATCTGCTGAATGATGAACCAGCACCAGCAATTGAACGGTTGCAAATGCCTGAAGACAGAGAAAAATTAGACGGCTTGTATGAGTGTATTTTATGTGCCTGCTGTTCTACTTCCTGCCCTTCATTTTGGTGGAACCCTGATAAGTTTGTTGGTCCTGCTGGTTTATTGCAAGCTTATCGTTTTCTTGCAGATAGTCGTGATACGCACACTGAAGAGCGGCTTGCAGAATTAGACGACCCTTTTAGTGTATTCCGTTGCCGGGGTATAATGAATTGTGTCAATGTTTGCCCTAAGGGGCTTAACCCAACTCGCGCCATTGGCCACATTAGGCAAATGCTGTTAAAGAGTGGGACTTAGTAATAGTAATTTCAGGTGTTTCAGTTCATACTGTGCACCTGTTTTTGTAGGGCATTTAAACAGGTAGGTCAAGTTATTTACAGTAGGATATTTTTTCTGCCTGTGAATATCTGACAAAATAATCAAAAGGGAGGGTGCAGGCCCTTTTAATTATTTTGGTTAGATGTACTTATACTAAATGCTTTTGGTAATAGGTATAAAACCCAAAGCGTCAGTTGGTTGAGTATTTCCGACAGGTGCCCTACATGCAAGGTTAACTGTATTGCAGTGCATAATGCACTTATAAATGTACTTGTAAGAATGTGCTTATATAGAGTGCGTTTATAAGAGCGTCTTTTTAAAGATAGGCTTTTAAAAAGGTGCTTTGAATTTTATGTATTGTCATGCAACTGAATAGCCGGAGCTGGTAGATTGTGTTTAATTTTCGTTTAAATACAACTGCCGTAATGCCCCGGTTTTTGTGTGAGTGTTAGAACCGAAATATAACGAGTCTGTTTGTCGGCCTATCTGGTAAAGCAGCTTAAGCTTATTTGGTCAACAAGTAATAAGCTGTTTAGCCCTAGATAAAAGCAGTTTTGCTTGATCGGGGGTGAAAACCTGACAAAACTTGCCGGATAGCTGTCTTACTCATGGGGTAATAAGAATGCAAGAAGGTGTCATGCACCAGATGTGGCGGACGGCGCATATATCTGGTGGCAATGCAGCTTATGTAGAAGAGTTATACGAGCAATTTTTGCGTGATCCAAATGCCATCCCAGAAGAGTGGCGTGATTATTTTGAAAAATTGCCACAAATTGAAGGCGTCAGTGCTCAAGATGTTTCGCATGCAACAATTCGAGAACACTTCCAGCTACTAGCCAAACAACGATCTACCTCCCATGTAATGGCACCGGTTTCCGTTACTTCTGAACATGAGAAAAAACAAGTTCAGGTAATGGAGTTGATTGAGTCATTCCGTCAACGGGGTCACCAGAATTCCAAGCTTGACCCCCTAAATCTTCAGCAGCGTCAGCAAGTCCCAGATTTAACTTTGGAACATCATGGGCTTAATCAAGCTGATTTAGACACCGTATTTCAAACAGTTTCCCTCTCTTTCGGTAAAGACGAAGCCACTCTTAAAGAGATCTGGCAAGGTTTAAAAAACACTTACTGCTCTACCATTGGTGCTGAGTTTATGCACATAGTGGATTCAGAAGAGCGTCGCTGGTTTGAGCAGCGCTTAGAGTCCAATCGAGCCCATCCAACGATTAGCAAAGAATCCAAACTGCATTTATTAGAGCGACTATCAGCTGCAGAAGGCTTAGAAAAATATTTAGGCACTAAATACCCAGGGACTAAACGCTTTGGTCTGGAAGGGGGCGAAAGCTTAGTGCCAATGGTTGATGAACTCATTCAACGGGCCGGCTCCTATGGTGCCAAAGAAATGGTTATTGGCATGGCCCATCGGGGTCGCTTGAATTTATTAGTGAATATCCTGGGTAAAAACCCCGCTGATTTATTTGATGAGTTTGAAGGGAAAAAACTCCAGGATGAAGGCTCAGGTGATGTGAAATACCATCAAGGCTTTTCATCTAATGTGATGACGCCTGGTGGTGAAATTCACTTGGCGATGGCATTTAACCCATCTCACCTGGAAATTGTTTCACCTGTCGTTGAAGGTTCGGTAAGGGCGCGTCAAGATCGTCGTAATGATGTTAATCGTGATTTAGTGGTACCTATTAATCTTCATGGTGATGCAGCATTTGCTGGTCAGGGTGTGGTAATGGAAACCCTGCAAATGTCGCAAACCCGGGCTTATAAGACAGGCGGTACCATCCATATTATTGTTAACAACCAGGTTGGTTTTACCACCAGTCGTCAGGATGATGCCCGCTCAACAGAATATTGCACTGATGTCGCTAAAATCGTTGAGGCGCCAATTCTGCATGTGAACGGCGATGATCCAGAAGCCGTATTATTTGTCACTCGTCTGGCTTTAGACTACCGGATGCAGTTTAAAAAAGATGTGGTCATTGACCTGGTTTGTTATCGCCGTCGTGGCCACAATGAGGCGGATGAGCCTTCTGGTACACAGCCGTTGATGTACCAAGTTATTAAAAGTCAACCAACCACGCGTACTTTGTATGCAGAGCGCCTGATTAAAGAAGGGACGTTGACTGCCGAAGAGGACAAGCAGATATTCGAAGGCTATCGCACCGCATTGGATAATGGCCAGCATGTTGTGAAAAGCCTGGTAAAAGAGCCTAACAAAGAGCTGTTTGTTGATTGGGCACCCTATATCGGTCATGAGTGGACTGCAAAACATGACACTCGGGTTGATGTTAATGTACTGCAAGAGTTGGCTAATAAATTACACGATATTCCTGACGGGGTTGTTGTTCAGCGCCAGGTAGGGAAAATCATTGAAGACCGCCGCAAAATGGCAGCGGGTGCTTTACCCATCAACTGGGGTTTTGCGGAAACTATGGCTTATGCCACGCTATTGCATCAGGACAATCCCATTCGGATTACGGGTCAGGATGTAGGTCGTGGTACTTTCTCTCACCGTCATGCGGTATTGCATAATCAAAAAGACGGTGAAGCTTATATTCCACTAAAAAATCTTGCCGAAGATCAGCCAGCCTTTGATATTTATGATTCATTCTTATCAGAAGAAGCGGTGCTGGCATTTGAGTATGGCTATGCAACCACTACCCCAAATGCACTAGTCATTTGGGAAGCACAATTTGGTGATTTTGCTAATGGTGCTCAGGTGGTTATTGATCAATTTATTACCAGTGGTGAGCACAAATGGGGACGATTGTGTGGGTTAACCATGCTCTTGCCCCATGGTTATGAAGGACAGGGTCCTGAGCACTCATCAGCTCGGTTAGAACGTTATTTGCAGTTATGTGCGGAACATAATGTACAGGTTTGTGTACCCACAACCCCTGCACAAGTGTTCCATATGCTTAGACGACAAGTGTTGCGTCCGCTGCGTAAACCGCTGATTGCTTTAACACCCAAAAGTTTGCTTCGCCATAAACTTGCTGTTTCAACCTTAGAAGAACTGGCAGAAGGTAGCTTCCATACGGTATTACCAGAAGTGGATGATATTGAGCCAGCTAACGTTAAGCGTTTAATTATGTGTAGTGGTAAGGTTTATTACGACTTACTGCAAAAGCGTCGTGCAGAAAATCTTAACGATGCAGCAATTATACGTATTGAACAACTTTACCCATTCCCCCACGAAGATTTGGAAGCTGTGTTTGCACAGTACCCAAATTTAGAGCGTGTGGTGTGGTGTCAGGAAGAGCCTATGAACCAGGGGGCTTGGTACTCTAGCCAGCATCATATGCGCCGGGTGATAGCAGAACATCCTAACAAGCAGCTGTATTTAGAATATGCAGGTCGGGAAGCCTCTGCAGCCCCTGCCTGTGGCTATATGTCAGTGCATGTGGAAGAGCAGCAAAAGCTGGTAGATGACGCTTTCACTATTTAATGATTGAAGGGCGTGTAACAGCGCCTTATTTAAAGATTGGGTAACAAGCAGTAAACATTAAAGGTTTTTAAGGAAACAACATGGCCACTGAAATAAAAGCACCTACTTTCCCTGAATCGGTTGCTGACGGCACCGTCGCCACTTGGCACAAAAAAGTGGGAGAAGCCTGCAGCCGCGACGAATTATTAGTAGATATTGAAACTGATAAAGTGGTTTTAGAAGTCGTTGCACCTGCTGATGGTGTGTTAAAAGAAATTGTCGCTGCTGAAGGCGATGTGGTTGAAAGTGAAGCGATTATTGGCGTATTTGAAGAAGGCGCTGCCGCATCTGCAGCGCCAGCCGCAGAAACTGCACCGGCTGCAGAAGCAGCAGTACCAGCCGCTAGTCAGGTAGCCGAAGGTGACGCTATTTTAAGCCCAGCTGCTCGTCGAATTGCTGATGAACATGGCCTTGACCCCAGTGCAATTAAAGGCACAGGTAAAGGTGGTCGAGTCACTAAAGAAGATGCGTTAGCGCATGCTAAGCAAGCAGGGCAGTCAGCGCCAGCCGCTGCGCCTCAACCAGCCGCGGCACAAGCACCGGTTGCTAGTGGTGGCCCTCGTGAAGAAAAACGCGTACCCATGAGCCGTTTACGTGCGCGTGTAGCAGAGCGTTTAGTCCAAGCCCAGCAAACTGCAGCGATGTTAACAACGTTTAACGAAGTTAACATGAAGCCTATTATGGACTTGCGCAACAAGTACAAAGATGTGTTTGAAAAGTCGCATAATGGCACTCGCTTAGGTTTTATGTCATTTTTCGTCAAGGCTGCCGTGGAAGCGCTGAAGCGTTATCCAGCCGTAAATGCCTCTATTGACGGTAATGATATTGTTTACCACGGCTATCAAGATGTCGGTGTCGCTGTTTCGTCTGATCGTGGTCTGGTCGTGCCTGTCTTACGTAATGCTGAAAATATGGGGCTGGCTGAAGTTGAAGCGAAAATTCGTGAGTATGGCTTAAAAGCGCGCGATGGCAAGCTATCGATTGATGAAATGACTGGTGGTACTTTCACTATTTCTAACGGCGGTGTATTTGGTTCACTTATTTCTACCCCTATTTTGAACCCACCACAAACTGCTATTTTAGGCATGCACAAAATTCAAGAGCGGCCAATGGCAGTGAATGGCAAAGTAGAAATACTACCGATGATGTACTTAGCCCTGTCTTATGACCATCGTTTACTTGATGGTAAAGAAGCAGTGACTTTCTTAGTCGCTATCAAGGAAATGCTGGAAGATCCTGCTCGTATTTTACTGGAAATCTAAGCACCTAATTTATTCTCAGAATAATGAGGTTGCTGCATCGCTCTTTTAACTAATTAAATGCAGCAACCTCCAGGTTTATTTGCCAAGCGCAAAATTGATTTAGGACATTGAACATGGCTCAAAAATTTGATGTTGTGGTAGTTGGTGCAGGCCCTGCTGGTTATGTTGCTGCTATTCGTGCTGCACAATTGGGTTTAAAAACGGCTTGTATTGAAAAGTGGATTGGTAAAGACGGTAAAGTGGCTTTAGGCGGCACTTGCCTTAATGTCGGCTGTATTCCTTCAAAAGCCTTATTAGATAGTTCCCATAAATACGAAGAAGCAAAAGACCATTTTAAAGTGCATGGCATCAGTGTAGGCAACGTTGATATTGATGTCCCTGCCATGATTAAGCGTAAAGACCAGATTGTTAAAAATTTAACGGGTGGTGTCGCAGGTTTATTTAAAGCTAATGGCGTCACGGCTTACGAAGGTGCTGGTAAAGTACTGGCAGGTAAGCAAGTGGAAGTGACTAAGCATGACGGCAGTGTTGAGCTATTGAATGCTGAAAATATTATTATTGCTACCGGTTCTAGTCCAATTGAAATTCCACCAACGCCATTAACGGAAGGGTTAATTGTTGACTCAACAGGTGCCCTAGAATTCCAAGAAGTGCCTAAACGTTTAGGTGTCATTGGTGCAGGTGTAATTGGTTTAGAGTTAGGTAGTGTTTGGGGCCGATTGGGTGCTGAAGTGATCGTACTTGAAGCGATGGATACCTTCTTGGCTGCAGCTGACCAGCAAATTGCCAAAGAAGCGGCCAAGATTTTCAAAAAGCAAAAGCTAGACATTCGCTTAAACTGCCGAGTAACAGGCTCTGAAGTTCGTGGTAAAGAAGTCGCGGTTAAATACACTGATGAGAAAGGCGAAGAGTGCGAAGAAATTTTCGATAAAGTCATCGTTGCCGTAGGCCGTCGTCCTTACACTGAAAATCTGTTAGCAGATGACTCTGGTGTTAAGATGGACGAGCGCGGCTTTATTTTTGTTGACGACCAGTGTCGTACAGAAGTGCCTGGTGTTTATGCAGTGGGTGACGTAGTGCGTGGTCCAATGTTAGCCCATAAAGGCTCAGAAGAGGGCATTATGGTAGCTGAATTAATTGCTGGCCAGGCTGCTCAAATGAACTACGATTTAATTCCTTCTGTTATTTATACTCACCCAGAAGTGGCTTGGGTCGGTAAAACTGAAGAAGAAGTGAAAGCGTCTGGCGAACCCTACAAAGTGGGTACTTTCCCATTTGCTGCCAGTGGTCGTGCGATGGCTGCTAACGATACAGCAGGTACCGTGAAAGTGATTGCCCACGAAAAAACTGATCGTATCTTAGGCGTTCACGTTGTTGGACCAAGCGCAGCTGAGCTGGTGCAACAGGGTGCTATTGCTATGGAGTTCGGCTCTAGTGCAGAGGACTTGGGCTTAACTGTATTCTCACATCCAACCTTATCTGAAGCATTGCATGAAGCTGCATTAGCGGTTGATGGCCATGCTATTCACATCGCCAATAAAAAGCGTCGTAAGTAATTAGGTTTGGTAGCTCGGTTTTCATAAAGCCAAGCTGCCTTTTTGCTATAGCAATGCGAATTTAGGCTACTCTAAATGTCGATTGCTATAGTTTTTAATGGGGTTAACAGAGCTTTAGCATTTACATTATGTAAATGACATAGAGTACTGTTGATTGAGTTAAGTGCAACTCGAATTACAGCACAACAAACGGTAGAAGAAGCATGAATCTTCATGAGTATCAGGCGAAGCAATTATTTGCTGAGTATGGCCTGCCTGTCTCCAAAGGCTATGCGGTAGATACCCCCGAAGCAGCTGCTGAAGCCGCTGATAAAATCGGTGGTGACAAGTGGGTGGTGAAAGCGCAAGTTCACGCAGGTGGACGCGGTAAAGCCGGCGGCGTTAAGCTGGTTAGCTCTAAAGACGAAGTAAAAGCCTTTGCAGCTAATTGGTTAGGTAAGAACTTAGTCACTTACCAAACAGACGAAAAAGGCCAGCCAGTCAGTAAAATTTTGGTTGAGTCTTGCACTGATATTGATCAGGAACTGTATTTAGGCGCAGTAGTTGACCGCTCAACTCGCCGTATTGTTTTCATGGCTTCCACTGAAGGTGGCGTAGAGATTGAGAAAGTTGCTGAAGAAACCCCAGAAAAAATTCTGAAGGCAATTATTGACCCATTAGTGGGTGCGCAGCCTTATCAAGCCCGTGAAATTGCTTTCCAATTGGGTTTAAATCCAGCCCAAATTAAGCAGTTCACCAAAATCTTTTTAGGCTTGGCGAAACTATTCCAAGACTACGATTTAGCGCTGCTTGAAATTAACCCGCTGGTTATTACCTCTGAAGGTAACCTGCACTGCTTAGATGGCAAAATTAATATCGATGGTAATGCTATGTACCGTCAGCCTAAGCTAAAAGAAATGCACGACCCTTCACAGGAAGATGCCCGTGAAGCCCATGCCGCTTCTTGGGAGCTTAACTATGTTGCATTAGATGGCAACATTGGTTGTATGGTTAATGGTGCTGGTCTGGCGATGGGTACCATGGACATCGTTAAACTACACGGTGGAGCCCCAGCTAACTTCCTAGACGTGGGTGGTGGTGCTACTGAAGAGCGGGTTGCTGAAGCATTCAAAATTATCTTGTCTGACGATAATGTAAAAGCGGTTTTAGTGAATATTTTTGGCGGTATTGTACGTTGTGACCTGATCGCTGACGGTATTATTGGCGCAGTTAAAGATGTTGGTGTCAGCGTGCCAGTTGTCGTGCGCCTTGAAGGTAACAATGCTGAGTTAGGTGCTAAGCGCCTGGCTGAGAGTGGCCTGGATATTATTGCTGCTACCAGCCTGACCGATGCTGCTCAGCAAGTAGTTAAAGCCGCGGAGGGTAAATAATAATGAGTATCTTAATTAATAAAGGCACTAAAGTTATTTGCCAAGGTTTTACAGGTTCTCAGGGGACTTTCCACTCAGAACAAGCCATTGAATACGGCACTAACATGGTTGGTGGAGTGACTCCTGGTAAAGGTGGTCAAACTCACTTAGGCCTGCCTGTTTTCAATACCGTTAAAGAAGCCGTTGAGCAAACGGGAGCAGAAGCTTCTGTTATTTATGTACCAGCGCCTTTCTGTAAAGACTCTATTTTGGAAGCGGCTAATGCTGGGATCAAACTGATCGTTTGTATTACTGAAGGTATTCCAACGTTAGATATGTTGGATGCCAAAGTAAAATGCGACGAGTTAGGTGCACGCTTAATCGGCCCTAACTGCCCAGGTGTCATCACTCCGGGTGAATGTAAGATCGGTATTATGCCAGGTCATATTCATAAGCCAGGTAAAGTGGGTATTGTTTCTCGCTCTGGTACTTTGACTTATGAAGCGGTTAAACAAACTACTGATCATGGCTTTGGTCAATCTACTTGTGTCGGTATTGGTGGTGATCCAATCCCAGGCAGCAACTTTATCGACATTTTAGAAATGTTCGAAAAAGACCCACAAACTGAAGCGATTGTGATGATTGGTGAAATCGGTGGTACCGCTGAAGAAGAAGCGGCTGCCTACATTAAAGCCAATGTTACTAAGCCAGTGGTTTCTTACATTGCAGGTGTCACTGCACCTCCAGGAAAGCGGATGGGCCACGCTGGTGCGATCATTTCTGGTGGTAAAGGTACCGCTGACGAGAAGTTTGCTGCATTAGAAGATGCTGGCGTTAAAACCGTTCGCAGCTTGGCTGAGATTGGGGATGCATTAGCAGAACTCACTGGCTGGAAATAAATACGCTTCACGAATGCACTTTAGGGGGTGTTGTCTGCACAACTCACCCTAGTCACCTATGTATTATAGGCTCCTAGGGCTTCGTTGTTTGACGGCCTACCCTAAAGCACCTTCGTTTTGCGTATTGATTTAAGCACAATCATAAAAAAAGCAGTCTTTTTAGGCTGCTTTTTTTGTGGCTGTAATGAATAGATGTTATTTCTTTTAATGATATTATTTTTAGATAAATAAACTAATTAAAGCTAAAATTTGAAGTGAAATTCTGTAAATCTGTCGCTATACTGAGCAAATAGTCCTGCATACCCTTCGCCGGGTATGTATAAACTTTCTAAATAAAATCGCTGCAAGCCAATGGATGCCCCGCATCCGCTTTGTAGCAGTATGCAAATAATTTATACCTAAAAAGGGTATAACGAAGTAGTAACCATTATAACGATAGGGGGTCTGTTGCTATGTTAATTGGTGTACCTAAAGAGATTAAAAACCACGAATATCGGGTTGGTCTGACACCGGCAGCGGTTAAAGAATTAGTTAACCATAACCACCAAGTGTTTATTGAAACCACAGCTGGTGATGGCGTTGGTTTTTCTGATGCTGATTATCAAGCAGTAGGCGCTACTATCCTGGATACAGCAGAAGCTGTATTTGAAAAAGCAGAAATGATTGTGAAGGTGAAAGAACCTCAAGCAGTCGAAAGAAAGCGTTTGACTGAAAAACATACGTTATTTACTTACCTTCACTTGGCTCCTGATGTACCACAAACAGAAGACTTAATTGCTTCTGGCGCTACTTGCATTGCCTATGAAACCGTGACTGATGCGGCTGGACGTTTACCTCTGTTAGCACCAATGTCTGAGGTGGCTGGACGGATGTCTATTCAAGCGGGTGCTCACTGTTTAGAAAAGTACCGCGGTGGTCGTGGTGTTTTATTAGCTGGTGTACCGGGTGTAGAGCCTGCCAAGGTTGTTGTATTGGGTGGTGGTGTTGTTGGTAAGAATGCTACTGCTATGGCGGTTGGCTTGGGCGCTGATGTCGTAGTTCTGGATAAGTCAGTTGATGTATTACGTCAGTTGGATCTGGTGTATGGCAATCGAATTAAAACGGTTTATTCAACTGAGCAAGCGATTACTGATCATGTATTGAGTGCTGACCTGGTGATTGGTGGTATTTTGATTCCTGGTGCTGCAGCACCTAAGTTGATTACTCGCGAACACATTAAAGCCATGAAACCTGGTGCGGCGATTGTTGATGTTGCGATTGACCAAGGTGGCTGTGTGGAAACGTCCAAGCCAACGACCCATGCTGATCCAATTTATATTGTGGACGATATAGTCCATTACTGTGTGGCTAATATGCCAGGTGCAGTGGCTCGTACATCAACAATGGCTTTAAACAATGCCACCTTACCTTTCGTCATTGAACTGGCTAATAAAGGTGCCAAGCAAGCGATGGCAGAAAATCCTCACTTATTGAATGGCTTGAATGTTTGTCGTGGCAAGGTGACTTGTGAAAGCGTTTCAGTGGCCCAAGGGTTAGGCTATGTGCCTGCTTCTGAAATGCTGAGTGTTTTATAGATAGACTTTTCGATTTCCGGTTGTTTGTTACCCCGACTTGCCGCAACGTTTGTTGCGGCTTTTTTTTGCCTTTTATTTTTTTATTGTTGGTAGTTTGCCTGCAATAAGACTGCAATAGTTAATGGTTACTTTTCTTGTCGTTGGGATTTCTGCTTATTTACCCGAAAGTTGTTATTAGGTAGTTATAGAAACTGAAAGCTGTTATCGAGCGCAGCACTGGTTTTTTGTAGTAATACTGAGGTATGGCATGTTTGGGCAGTGGTTGGATGTGTTGGCAGTGGCTTGGTTTTTCTGTTGTTGGACTGGCTACAGTTGGTTTGCCTGGTATTATGGCAAGGTGACCCCTTGTTTAGCCTCGGTGTTGCATCTTTACCGGGAAGATTGGATGAGGCGAGTGCTGAGTAGAGAAAACCTCATAGCCGATACCAGTATTATTGCCAATTTAGAGCGTAATGTGTCTTTTTTTGCATCAACAGCCATTTTAATTGTGGCTGGCTTAGTCACTACCTTAGCTGCAACAGATGAGGCGATTGGCTTTTTAAGTAATATGCCGCTGGTGTCTTCTACTTCCCTGCAGTTATGGGAATACAAAATTCTGATTATGATCATTATTTTTGTCTACGCATTTTTCTCTTTTACCTGGAGTTTGCGGCAGTACAATTTCAGCTCAGTACTGATTGGCAGTGCCCCGCGGCAAGATGAAAATGATGTATCAGAGCAGGAGCGAGACAGCTTTGCGATTCGGTCAGCCAGAGTATTATCTATGGCTGGCAATCAGTTTAACTATGGGCTTCGCTCTTTCTACTTTGGCTTAGCCACCCTGGCTTGGTTTATAACACCCTGGTTGTATATGGTTGCAACCACCATTGTTGTGTTGGTGCTCTATCAACGAGAGTTTCACTCTTCCGTATTAAAAACCATGCTCTATACCGAGAAATAATGGCTGTTTCTAACTCTAGTCAGTAAAAAAACAACAGTTTATCGGCAAGTATTTGTTAATTGAGTGGGTGTTCGCTAATCTTTGCCCTTTTTTGAAATTGATTGGTAAAGTATGGCGTTTGCATTGCTGGCTCTGGGGCTTGCTTTATTTGTGAGTGGGGGAGGCTACTTTTTTTGGCTTGCCTATCAGCGGCACTCAATCTTAGGTGTTTTGTGTATTGTGCCGCCTGTTGCTGTTTGGCTTGGGCTTCGTCACTGGGAGCAGGCTCGGTTTGCTTGGTTGACTCAGTTAATTGGAGTGGTTAGTTGCTGTTGTGGGTTAACAGTCGTTAAACATGAGCATCCAGATATTTGGCAGCATTGGTCTGATCGCACTTATACGGTTGTATTTCAGACGGTGTTTCAGTTGAGGCAGCTGCCTGTCAAAGAGCAGTACCAAACGTTACTTGCTCAGTTTGAGAAAAATCCTACTGAGCAGCAATTAGCTGGTTTATTAGCAGGAGAGCCGTTTAATCCCAACCAGGTTATTTATACCAATGAGCAGCTGGTATTTAACCAGTTGGGGAAAGCTAACGACTTGCCTGAAATGTCGCTTAGTATTAATTTACCTAAGAAGCATTGGCTGTTGCTTCATCGTCAGGGGGAGCTGAACTTGGTCGACGCACCTTTTGCCGTAAGCTGGTACAGCAATACTAAAGATAATGCCGCTTGGGAAGAGCTGGTAGGTATTAAGCGGCTTAAACTGATACGCTTTAATAATCATCAATTGGCTTTTGACCTGCAACTTGATGATATCAGTCAGCTATTTGGCTATGCAGAATATCGCTAGCAAATCTCTTTTCCTTTTTTAGTTATTGAAAAATCCATAACTATCCCCATTTAGCCATTAACTAAGTCATTTACTAACAGCTGGTAGAGTCCTGTTAGTAATTATCTTTTGTATGGTAAAAATAGGTAATAGTCAGCATGACAGTGGAAACTAAAAAAGAAACGTTAGGCTTTCAAACTGAAGTAAAGCAGCTGCTTCACTTGATGATTCATTCGCTTTACTCCAATAAGGAAATTTTTCTTCGTGAGCTGATTTCTAATGCTTCCGATGCAGCTGATAAATTGCGCTTTGAGGCGTTATCCAATGCCGATCTGTATGAGGGTGACTCTGATCTGAAAGTGCGGGTGAGCTACGACAAAGAGGCTAAGACCGTTACCATTAGTGATAATGGTATTGGTATGACCCGCGAAGAGGTGATTGAAAACCTGGGAACAATCGCTAAGTCTGGTACCGCTCAGTTTCTTAAGTCATTAACGGGTGATCAGCAAAAAGATGCTCAGTTAATTGGTCAATTTGGGGTTGGTTTTTACTCTGCTTTTATTGTTGCGGATAAAGTGACTTTGGTGACCCGACGTGCTGGCGATCAAGCTGGGGTATGCTGGGAGTCGGCTGGGGAAGGTGAGTTCACTATTGAAGAAGTCGAAAAAGCGGCTCGTGGTACGGAAGTAACCTTGCATTTAAAGCCGGAAGAAACCGATTTTGCTGATGGCTATCGGTTACGCAGTGTGATTCGTAAATACTCTGACCATATTGCTATCCCTGTGGTGATGAAAGAAGAAGCAGCGCCAACAGGTGATGAAGAAAAAGATCAAGAAAAGGCTAAAGAAGAGCCAAAAGACGAAACGATCAATACCGCTAAGGCAATGTGGACTCGCCCTCGTACAGACATCTCGGATGAGGAGTACAAAGAGTTTTATAAGCATATCAGCCATGACTTTGGTGAGCCGTTAGCATGGAGTCACAATAAGGTTGAGGGTAAGCTAGACTACACTAGCCTTTTATATATTCCTACCAACCCGCCATTTGATATGTGGAACCGGGAAGCCCAGCATGGCCTGAAGCTTTATGTACAACGGGTTTATATCATGGATGAGGCGGAACAGTTCTTACCGCTGTATCTACGGTTTGTTAAAGGTGTGCTGGATACTAACGATCTACCATTGAACGTATCTCGTGAAATTCTACAAAAAGACAGCAAAATTGATTCTATCCGCAGCGCCTTGAGTAAGCGGGTACTGGATATGCTGGAAAAGCTGGCGAAAAAAGATGCAGAAAAATATGCTACTTTCTGGAAAGCTTTTGGCCAGGTATTAAAAGAAGGCCCGGCAGAAGATTTCACTAATCGTGAAAAAATTGCCAAGCTGTTGCGTTTTAGCACTACTCACACCAATAAAGCTGAGCAAGACCAGTCACTAGAAGACTACGTAAGCCGGATGAAAGAGGGGCAGGACAAGGTATACTTCATTACGGGTGAATCGTTTAATGCAGCTAGCAATAGTCCTCATTTAGAAGTCTTCCGTAAAAAAGGCTTGGAAGTCTTGATACTGCACGATCGTATTGATGAGTGGTTAATGCAGCAACTAGGTGAGTTTGATGGTAAGCAGCTAGTCGATGTGGCTAAAGGTGAGCTTGACTTAGGCAAGCTGGATACTGAAGAAGAGAAAAAAGTTCATGAAGAAGTTGCTAAGGAAAAAGCTGACCTAGTTGAAAAAGTAAAAGAAGCCTTGGGTGATAAAGTTGCTGAAGTGAGAATATCTCATCGTTTAACTGACTCGCCTGCTTGTTTGGTTGTTGGTCAGTACGATATGGGGGCGCAAATGCGTCGGGTATTGGAAGCGGCTGGCCAAGCAGTACCTGAAACCAAGCCTACCTTTGAAATCAACCCTGACCACCCACTGGTTGAAAAGTTACATAATGAAGCCGATGTGGATCGCTTTAATGATTTAACAGAGGTTCTGTTTGATCAAGCGAACTTAGCAGCAGGCGGTCATTTAGATGATCCCGCTCAGTATGTGCATAAGCTAAATAAACTGTTGTTGGAGCTATCTAATTAGTTAGCAGTAATTTAATAAAAAACGGCCCTTATGAGGGCCGTTTTTTTGTCAACGTGAAAAGATAATTGGCTAAAACCGTAGTAATAATAAAAAACAAACTATCCTATAAAATTGCAAGTTTAAATAACTGTTAAGTCCTATTAAGGGTAGCTATATGGAAGTAGATTTCTTAACTCAGGTGGTGTTACCGCTATCGCTCTTCTTGATCATGTTAGGGATGGGGCTATCTCTAACAGCGGCAGATTTTACCCATGTACTCAAAGACCCAAAGGCAGTTGCTATTGGTGTTGTATGCCAAATGATAATGCTACCTGTGATGGGGTTTGTGGTAGCCAAAGTCTTCAGTTTATCGCCAGAGTTAGCTGTAGGGTTGATGATACTGGCGTTTTGTCCCGGTGGGGCAACATCAAATATGATCACCTATTTGTCTCGCGGTGATGTAGCACTATCCATTAGTTTGACTGCTGTTGTCAGTCTAGTAACCCCCTTTACCATTCCATTGCTTACTGCATTTATGATGACGATGCTAATGGATCAGTCACAGGCATTTTCAATTCCCATTGTTAAAACCATTTTACAGCTTATTGTCATATCTATTGTGCCTGTGGCTATTGGTATGATTATTCATAATAAATTTCCAGTTTTTTCGGCACGGGCTGAGAAGCCTGTGAAAGTATTTTCAGTGTTGATTCTATTTATAATTATTGCCGGCATTGTGGCGAAAAACTGGGACAATATGGCAGGTTTTTTTGTGCAAACAGGTGCTGCCAGTTTAAGTTTAAATATATTAACTCTGACACTAGGTTATTGGACTGCAAAGCTTTGCCGACTAGAGAAGCGGGAAGCAATCTCTATTGGTATAGAGGTTGGAATTCAAAATGGTACATTAGCGCTTTTGGTTGCAGGCACTTTACTGGGTAATACGGTAATGACCATTCCGGCGGTAACATATAGTTTACTGATGTTTATTACTGGAGGCGTATTCGGTTGGTTGGTTAATCAGCGTTCGAAATGGGGCATTAATGAGCCCATCGATTTTAAAAGGAGTTCATAAAAGGGCACCTGTAATTTTTAAAATAATAAATATCAGCTTAAATAGACTCTTCGCAATTAATTTTTGGGGATCATTGTTTTTAAAAAAGTAAGGGGTCTGTTATGCCATTGAAAGAGTAATGTTGTCTATTTAATGTTTTTTTGTGAGTAAATCTGGCGACATGTAGGGTAATTATTCTTTTTAGTTATTAATGGCTGCTTTGTGATTCCAGTAACACTCTAAAATAATTTTGAAAGTAAATCCAAAAGGGGGAGGTCTTAAAGTACGAGATGGTAATAGTGATCTACTATTGTAGAGATTAGACGCATGTGTGACTAATACGAGTGTGAGAATTACCATCCCTTTACGCAAATATGAAATTTAGGAGTTTATCATGAAAAAAACAGCAGCCTTGTCTGTCGCTTTAGGAACTTTAGTTGCTCTATCTGCTGCTTCAAATGTTGCCCTTGCTGGCGATAAAGTGAAATGTTATGGCGTGATTGAAGCGGGTAAGAATGACTGTGCTGCTAATGGTCATTCCTGTGCAGGTCAAGCTAAAGTCGATAATGATCCAAATGAGTGGAAATACATGGCTAAAACAGAGTGTGAAAAATTAGGTGGAAGTATTGGTAAGCCTAAAAGCTAAGCATGCAGGTTGATTCTCAAAATGCAAACTGAGAAACAAGTATTTAGCCGTTGCCGGGATATCCCGGCAACGGCTGGCATAGGGTTGAGGCAACCTCATCATCAAGCATTTGCTGATAGTAAACCAGGAATTGATTGGGTTGAGGTGCACTCAGAAAATTATTTTGAAATGAATACGCCACCTTTTGATTTTTTATTGAAGGTGAGAGAAAACTATGCACTTAGTTTACATGGTGTAGGGTTATCTATAGGATCTACTGATCCTTTAAATAAAAGTCATCTCCAGCAATTAAAAGCAATAATTGATATTTTTCAGCCAGGCTTAGTATCTGAACACTTATGTTGGGTGTCAGAAAATAATGTTTATTTGCAGGACTTGCTACCATTACCGCAAACAGAAGCTGCAATAAAACATGTGGTTGAACGTATTGATAGTGTGCAAAATTATTTAGGCAGGAAAATATTAATTGAAAATGTCTCTTGCTATTTAAACTACCCGCATAATGAGATGCCAGAATGGGTATTTTTAGCTGAAGTAGCAAAACGCAGTGGTTGTGGTATTTTATTAGATGTCAATAATATTTATATTAATGCTTTCAATCATAAGTTTTCTGCTTGGGAGTATATCGAAAATATTCCTAAACAACTGGTTGAAGAAATTCATTTGGCTGGTCATCAACAAATTCAAGCAGGTGATGAAACGTTATTGCTAGATCATCATGGCGATAAAGTCCTTGATGAAGTGTGGCAGCTATATCAAAAGACGCTGAATTTACTGGGAAATATACCTACACTGATAGAGTGGGATACCCAATTACCGGAATTACCTGTGTTATTAGCTGAAGCTGAAAAAGCAAATAAATATTTAAAACTTAATCATGAGTACGCTGCATAATTGGCTGCACCTATTTTCAGATAGTATTCGAGAAAATGATGCAGCAATAAAAAAATTTTCTGAACAGTCATCTATAAGCAATATAGCTGAAAAATTAGCGATTTATCAGCAAAATCATTTTGGTAATATTACACAAGCACTACAAAGTACTTACCAGGTGCTTAATGAAATAATGGGAGAAGGACGGTTTAAAAGCATTGCTCACAACTATATCAAACAGCATCCACCAAAAGAAGCTAATATTAATCGCTATGGTGAAACGTTTGCGCTATTTCTGAAAGAGGAACCCTCACTGCAGGGTTATCCTTATTTATCAGAAGTGGCTAAGTTGGAGTGGGCAGCACATACTGCATTTTTGAGCCCTTTAGTTAAGCCATTAGATATAACTGTTTTGGGCACTTTGGCTGATGAAGCAACAGTAGACTTAAGAATCAGCTTAGCGCCATCCGTCGTATTAGTTTATTCCGAATATCCTGTCCTTGATATCTGGCAAGCGAATCAACCAGGTGCAGCAAGTCAGATGTTGAACATTCGTCAATCTGATAGCTACCTGTTAGTGATGCGAGAACAGGATATTTTTTCTATACAACCTATTAACAAGGCAGAATATGTACTACTGAAAAATATTCAGACGGGCGCTTACTTTAATGACAGTATTCAAGCTGCTTTGGTAGAGGATGAAAGCATTAATATTGGCGAGGTTCTTCAGCAATATATCCTGCAGGGGGTATTCAGTGAAATAGAACCGGTACGGGCTTAGTTTTGTATCCCCAATACGAATTGGTTTTTTGGTGAGGCCATCGAGTGACGAAGTTCCATGAGCCTAGAAATTATTCGTGAAGGGTATAGGAAGTAACAAATAGAGGCTTTGTTGGAGAGGTTAAGTTATGTGGCAAAATATTTTAAAAGGCTGGCAGCAGCTGACTTGTATATCAAATGTATGGTTCGCGCCGGTTGTTGATTTAATCATGCGTATCTATGTTGGTTTGGTATTCTGGCGCTCAGGTGATACCAAGTTGGATAGCTGGGATACGACGCTATTGCTGTTTGAGCACGAATATAATGTGCCAGTTATCTCTCATACTATAGCCGCCTACATGGCAACAGCTGCTGAGCTGGGTTTATCTGTGCTGCTTATTGTTGGGTTGGGTACCCGCTTTGCCGCAGCAGGATTATTTTTAATGACACTGGTTATTGAGTTATTCGTATTTCCCTATGGATCGGAAGGCCACTCAACCGATCACTATTTCTGGCTGATGATACTAGGCAGCTTATGGATAAGGGGTGGTGGCGCTATTTCGGTTGATTATTTTTTATGGAAAAAATGGAAGCAGGGGATAGTTTAATAAGAGTTAGCTTAAAATAAAAAAAACCGGCTGAAAGCCGGTTTTTTGTTTTAAGGTTTACGTAGCTATATAGGTTGCTAAGGCTTTTTTGCATTTATGATGGTATTTTTTGTTTGGCTTTAGGCTTTTTATTTTTCTTATTAATGTAATCCAGCTCCTGTTGATAGCGGCTCTTCATTATTATCATTTCGTTAGGAAAGAGACCTTCCAAGGATAAAATAAACTCTTTTAAGTATCGGTCGCTTTTCATGCGGTTTAAGTAATTATAAGTTTCGTAGGAGGTAATTACGTCTCGACCGGCATTGATATTGTTAATCAGTTTCAATGCAGCTGCCTTTTCATTCTCTTTGACGTTATTATTATTTGATCGATTATAATCAATCATATGAAGAATAAGTCGCACTGCATAAGGGGTGCCATAGTCTGGTAGTAAATTGAGTGCTTGATGGTAGGCATAAACGGCTCTTTCTTTGTATAGGGGCGAGTGGCTTTTTTCATAAAGTGACATATCTGCTATTGCAATATTGACCCAAGTGTAATAGGAAAAATTAAAGTCTTTTTCGAATTCGGTTTGCAGTTTGTGTACCTCTAGCCATCTTTCAGCATTAACTAAGACTTTTACATAGCTATCTAAAAACTTGGGAAAAAAGTGTTTGTCTTTTGTCTCTAATGCTCTGTTTACCAGGCTTTTAAACTGTTTAGCGGCTGTTGAGTAACTGATTTTTTTTGCTTTTATGTTTTTCAATATTTTTTCGACTTCAATTTCTAATGCTGATTTTTGTAAGCTGAGCAGTTGTGACTTGATATTTTCAAACTCTTTATTGGTAGCTGTTTTCGCTGTCTCTTGCACTGTGCTGATGACTTTGGGAAAGATATTTTCTTGGGCGCGGTGTAACGCTTTGTATTGTTCATTTAGAGTATCAAGCTTATAGCTTAAACGGTCTTCTAATGGTTGAATGGATTTTTTAATATAGTCATCCATATTTTCTTCCACTTCCTTTTTTATGTCTTCTTTTACTTCTGTGATAAGTTTAGGTATTTGGTTGATTCCAAAAAAAGATAGCACGACAATTGTAATGCCAATCCAATTACGCCAGGTTGAAATTCGTCCATGCAGCTGATCGCTTACATCTTTAGTAATTTTTGAAACAGTAATGCTTTCGAATTCTTCTTTAGGAATTCGATAATAAGAGTGGTCGATATCATCAATCAGTTTAGAGACTTCCTCCTTTAGTCGCTCAACATCCTGTTTGGTTTCTTCATCACTTTCTTCTGTCATTTGTTATTATAGATTTTATCAATGGATTGTAAGGTGTAACGCTTATTAAGGTAAAAGTAGCAGTATCGCTTCAAATAGCAATCGACTAGAGTGTAGAGTTGCTCTATAGAAATCAATCACGGGGTGAACTTGCTTGACTATAATGGATTACATGATTATAGCAAGGTGAAGAAAATGCTTAGGTTAATCTTATTATGGTTTGTCATAGTGGCTACTGCTGGTTTTCTGCAGCAGGCAAGTGCGCAGCAGGAGTTCCTCATTGTCGGTGAGGAGTGGCCTCCTTTCGAGTTTAAAGATGGAGAAGAGGTGGTAGGTATTGATGTAGATATTGTCACCCATATTTTTAAGGAGATGAATATCCCCGTAACCTTTAAAATGCTGCCATGGAAGCGTGCTTGGAGTATGGTGGAAGAGGGAAAAGCAGATGCTGTTTTCTCGACGAGCTTTAAGGAAAAAAGGGTGCCTTATCTAATTTATCCTAAAGAACATATGTGGATGAGTGAGTTTGTATTTTTCAATAATGCCGCTAATCGACTGAGCCAATTTGAAGGCTATAAAACCGTTGTGGAAAAGGATCTAAAAGTAGGAATTATCAACGGTAATTCTTATCATCCCAGCTTTTGGCAAGCGTTTCCTTATCAGGATGGCTCTACTGAGTACAATGAAGACAAAATATCGCAATTAAATAAGCAATTAAAAGGGGCCGTTGATATAAAAGTCAATTTTAAAAAGCTTGCTTCTAATAGAATTGATGTATTTGCTGCAGACAAGGTGATTGGGCAATTTACAGCAAAATTACTGGGGCTTAATAAGAAAATTAGTTTTTATGATGTGGCTCTGTACTCAAAGCCTTACCCCATGCCATTTGTGAAAAAATCCAAGTATCCCAATATTGAAAAAGTGGCAATGGAGTTTGAGAAGCGATTGAAGGCATTAAAAACCAGTGGTCAATATCAGGTGATTATGGATAAGTGGTTGAAGTAACTTAACAAGTAGAGTTTACGTTATAATGTTGCCACTTGTATTGGTTGATAAGTGATATATTGAGTTATGCGTTGGTGTTTAGTAGGGTTTTTTAGTAGTTGCTTGAGTGTGGCGGCTGCTGCAGAGCAGCAAGTGTATGTGGTTGGTAAATTTCAATTGCAGGGAACCAGTTATGCTCAGGCGGCTTTTTTGAGTAGTAAAAAAATGAAGGATTATGCGGCTTGTGAAGAAGAGTTGGAGAAAGGTCGAAGAGGGCAGTGGGATAAAGTGTATCATGTGCTAAGACCAGTACGGGGGGCTAGTTATACCGCAGATTATCGTTGTGCGATGAGTGATTATCAGTTTAGTCACTGGCGGGGAACAGGTGGCCGGATGCGCTACGTTTATTTAGTGGATGTAACAGATAATCAGTTGGTTGCCACTGAATATAGCTCGCTTGGTAAGTGTGCAAAAGCGCTAAGAGAGGCAAAAGCAAAACTGTCGTCTTTTGCGTTTTGTGGACAGTCTAGTCAGCAGGTATTAACAGCTAAAAAATAAGCAATAATCTGGCTGTAGCCTATTTAAGCAGGCAATAAAAAAGGCAAACCCAATAGGTTTGCCTTTTTAGTATTAACCGGTAGTTAATTATTTTTCACTGTTTACTTTTCATAGCGACGCAAAATAAGCGAGGCATTAGTGCCGCCAAAGCCAAAGCTATTGGACATCACCGTATTTAACGTGGCTGCCTCTGCTTTAGTGACTAATGGCAAGCCGTTAACCCCTTCATCGGGAGTTTCGACATTAGCAGAGCCTGTAATGAAGTTATTTTCCATCATCAACAAGCTATAAATGGCTTCATGGACACCAGCAGCACCTAATGAGTGACCAGATAAAGATTTAGTGGAGCTAAACTTAGGTAGTTGATCACCAAATACGGTTTTCATACCGTTAACTTCGGTGATATCGCCTACTGGAGTACTGGTACCGTGTACGTTAATGTAATCAATTGGCGTATCAACGGTAGCTAATGCTTGTTGCATACAACGAATGGCGCCTTCTCCTGATGGAGCAACCATGTCATAGCCGTCAGATGTTGCACCATAGCCAACCACTTCAGCATAAATTTTGGCACCACGGGCCAAGGCATGCTCAAGCTCTTCAACCACGACCATACCGCCACCACCTGCAATAACAAAACCATCGCGACTGGCATCATAAGGGCGTGATGCTTTTTCTGGTGTTGCATTATATTTAGTTGAAAGGGCACCCATGGCATCAAATAAGGCAGTTTGAGACCAGTGCTCTTCTTCACCACCGCCAGCAAAGACAATGTCTTGCTTGCCCATCTGGATTTGCTCAACCGCATTACCAATACAGTGAGCACTGGTAGCACAAGCGGAGGTAATTGAGTAGTTGATACCTTTAATTTTGAAAGGGGTAGCCAAGCAGGCAGAAACGGTTGAACCCATGGTTCTAGGGACTCGGTAGGGACCGACTCGCTTTATGCCTTTTTCACGTAAAATATCAGCTGCTTCAACGATATTTTCAGAAGATGCTCCGCCTGAACCTGCAATTAATCCAGTACGGTGGTTGGATACTTGCTCTTCAGATAAACCTGCATCTTCGATGGCTTGTTTCATTGCTAAATAAGCATAAGCAGCTGCTTTACCCATAAAGCGGATTTGTTTTCTATCAATATGAGCACTTAGGTCAAGATCTACACTGCCAGAAACATGACTGCGAAAGCCCATCTCTTCGTATGCAGGGTTGAATTTAATACCTGAGCGACCTTCTTTTAAAGACTTAAGGACCGCTTCTTTATCATTACCTAAACAAGATGTAATGCCTAAGCCAGTAATCACTACTCGTTTCATGTTTTGCTAGCCTTAAAATGAGTCAGTGGATGTAAACAAGCCTACTCGCAAAGTGTCGGCTGTGTAAATTTGTTCACCATCAACGCTTACACTACCGTCAGCGATACCAAGAATCAATTTACGAGAAATAACCCGCTTCAGATTAATATGGTAAGTCACTTTTTTATGGGTGGGTAAAATTTGGCCAGTAAACTTGACTTCACCGCTGCCAAGCGCTCTGCCACGACCTGGAAAACCTTTCCAACCTAAGAAAAAACCCACCAGCTGCCACATGGCATCTAACCCTAAGCAACCGGGCATGACGGGATCACCTGGGAAATGGCAGGAAAAAAACCATAAGTCGGGATTAATGTCGAGTTCGGCAATAATTTCACCCTTGCCATAGGCGCCACCGACTTCATCAATATGGGTGATTCGATCAATCATCAGCATATTGGGGGTTGGTAATTGTGCATTACCCGGACCGAATAATTCGCCACGGCCACATTGGAGTAGTTCTTCACGGGTAAAAGCATGTTTACGGGTCATTCGCTATACCTAAGCTAAGTTCAATACAACAACAATGTTTATTTGGGGTTATCTGGCAATAAGTTAGGCTAATCCACGGGGCTTAAAGGGTAGTTTAAGTGGGATGGTTAACTCAAATAATGATATGCATATTGTAGGGGAGTCACTATTCATCATTTTCCTCATGGGGTGCCAGTATATCACTAAATGCCTATGGAATTAATGGGGTTTGCAACTTTTTAATCTAACTAAAACACAATTAATGATTCTGACATCATGATTATCTTGGTTTAGCCAGGCCATTGGTTGTCACATATATTACTTATTATAAGCTGTATATTTGATCATTTTTTAACATTCAGCACGATTAAGTTGTGACAGCAAATAGTCTTTCATAATGAATAAGTCGTTTCTACCTGTAATGAATAGTGATTTGGGGCTGCAATTTATAATAATTATCCAGTTAGCGCCAGATTGGAATGAAAACAGCTGTTTTAATTTTTGTTGCAGATGCTTGATAAATAATCAATTGTCTATATAGAGCCTGAAGGAAGTAAGTTGAGTAGAGAGGGTCGGCAGGGGAAACAGAGGTCTTATTTATGAAGCTAGCATGGGTTTCGCTAGTTGGATTACGGCACTTGCTAGGCAAGGTGGAGTGGAGAAAAATGGACGATAGGTGATTAACTACTTCTTGTATGTTGGCCTTGCTAAAAAGCAGGCCTCAACTGTGTTATGCTTGAGATATTTTCAAGCGGTATAAAGAAGCCCTAACGAAAGCGCTAAAGAGAACGGCAGATGAAGCGAATACTTGCAGTATTAGGTGGTGGTAGTTTTGGTACTGCCATTGCAAATATCCTGTGTCATAACGGTCATCAGGTCAAGTTGTGGTTGCGTGATCAACAATTAGCCGATCATATTAATCATCAACATGTGAATAATCGTTATTTTCCTGATTACCCATTACACCCTGCGCTAATTGCGACGACAGATCCTGTTCAAACAGTGGCAGATGCTGAACTGGTGTTTATTGCAACGCCTAGTAAAGCATTTCGTAACACTATTCATCCAATTCAGCAACAACTGGCGGGTAAGTACATTGTCAGTACTACCAAAGGTATTGAGGCTGACAGCTTTATGTTGATGAGCCAAATTCTTCAGCAGGAAATTCCCACCGCGCGGGTCGGTGTGTTGAGTGGACCTAACCTGGCAAAAGAAATCATGGCAAAGGGCCTAACGGCGACAGTAATTGCCAGTGCAGATAACGAGCTACGTCAGTTGGTTCAGTCAGTATTACATTGCGACTATTTTCGGGTGTATGGTAATGACGACATGTTTGGGGTAGAGCTAGGTGGAGCGTTGAAAAATATTTATGCCATTGTGGCAGGTATGGCCGAAGCAATGGGAATGGGGGCGAATACCAAAAGCATGTTGATTACCCGGGCGTTGGCTGAAATGAGTCGATTTGCTGTGAACATGGGGGCAAATCCCATGACCTTTATTGGCTTGGCTGGAGTAGGCGATTTAATAGTGACTTGTATGTCGCCACTCAGTCGAAATTTTCAGGTGGGTATGGCATTAGGTCAGGGCAAATCATTGGAAGAGGCGGAAACCGCATTAGGCCAAGTAGCAGAAGGTGTCAATACGCTACAGTTGGTGAAGGATAAAGCGGATCAAGTAGGGGTTTATATGCCACTGGTGTCGGGTCTTTATGAGGTGGTGGTGATGAAGCAACCGGTTGAAAAAGTGGTTCGTAGCTTAATGCTGGGCGAGCAAAAGACAGATGTTGACTTTAGTGTCACAGAACTATTAGCGAGGCAATAAATGGATCAATCGGTAAAACAGAATATTAAGTCAGACTCTCAATGGCTACGGGTGTTGTTTATCGTACTTTATGGGATAGCCTATCAAGTAGCAGAGTTGGTAGTGCTATTTGTAGTGATAATTCAAATACTATTTGCACTGTTTACCGGCGAGCCCAACCAAAAGCTGATCCAGTTTGCTGATGGTGTTAATCGGTTTATCTTGCAAATTCTGCAGTTTATTACTTACAAAACCGATGAGAAGCCTTTTCCTTTTCAGGATTGGCCGGAGCTTTCAGCTGAATTAGAGCAGCCTTCAGCTCATTTAAAACAACCTTTAGTTGATAGCGAAAAGCCAGCCGCTGATAGATAGCAGAACAACTGGTAGGCAGAACTGATATATAAATAATGATACAACTATTGATTATGCGGCATGGTGATGCCGTCATGACTTTGCCTGATGACGAAAGAGCATTGACTCCGCAAGGAGTACAACAAGTACAACAACAGGCAAGTCAGTTGTTGCAGACACAGTTTATTCCAGATCAAATTATCGCCAGCCCTTTGCAACGTGCTCAGCAAACCGCGGAACTAGTGGCACAAGCAATAGCGCCAGAGGTTAGGGTAAACACACTGGACTCGTTAACCCCAAATGACTCTCCTCAGGTTGTACTACAAACACTTGATGCAAAAGCAAAATCGGGTGAACTCATGCTCGACACAGGCTGTTTATTAGTGGTGAGTCATTTGCCGCTCGTGGCTGTATTGACCAGCTTACTGGTTGAGGGACATCAGCAGCGCACTTTTACTTATATGACAGCTGATGTAGTGGCCCTTGAAGCTGAAGTGATAGCTGCTGGGTGTTGTCGCTTGCTCAAACAGCTTCGGGTGTAGTACCTATTGCAGTGTTAAGATGTAGCTTTAGTGAGGGATATAGCACTAGTGAGTCAAAAATAGATAAAGCAAGCTTGATTTGTAGTAAGCTAACATGTGTTTTAAATGATTGTATGTTAGCGGAGCAGCATTTTGACTCCTATTCACTTTTCTCATGCGAATGGTTTCCCTGGTGAAACCTATCAAGCGTTATTTCAAGCACTAGAACAACTAGGTTTTAGTGTTGGTTATTTGTCTTTGCATGGCCATAACCCACGCTTTCCTGTTGCCGATAACTGGCTGGGGCTGGTGGATGAGCTAATTGAAACCATCAAGCAACGCCATCAGCGGCCAGTGATAGCGGTTGGCCACTCATTAGGTGGGGTGTTATCTGCTTTTGCTGCAGAGCAACAGCCCCACTTATTTAAGGCAGTGATTTTATTAGACTCACCGGTATTAACCGCCCTGGACTGCTCAATCGTTAATCTGGCAAAACGGCTGGGGCTGATTGATAAGATTACGCCGGCGGGGCGAACCAAAGGTAGAAAAAGTCTTTGGCTGAACAGGGAAGAAGCCAAGCAGTATTTTACAGAGCGGTCTTTATTTGCCCAGTTTACAGAGCAGTGCCTGGATGATTATGTTGAACATGGGTTGGTTGATCATAATACAGGTGTTACCTTAAGGTACGACCCTGAAATAGAAGTCTCTATCTATCGGACTATTCCCCATATTAAGCTCAGCAAACACTATAAAGTGCCAACCGCGTTGCTTTATGGAAAACAAAGCGATGTCATAAGACGACATCAAGTGTCTATGATGCGTCGGCAGCGAAATTTTTACGTACGTGAAGTGGCAGGTAGCCACATGTTTCCCTTGGAAGACCCTACTGGCACAGCAGGACAAATCATTCATGCAATACAACAGCTCAGGCCTGGTATCCCCGTTAATTGAGGCGACGCTAAATTCAGCACGACCGATAACCATAAAACACCAAGGACAGACTTGGGCAGGGTTAGCATGGGGGCCAGCCGATAAAGCGCCTTGGCTGGCTTTTCATGGCTGGTTGGATAATGCAGCCAGTTTTGCCCAGTTAGCCACCCAGCTACCAGACCAGCATATTATTGCCGTGGATTTAACTGGGCATGGCAAGAGCCATTTCAGAACGGGAGAAGGTGCCTATTTATTGTGGGATTATGTGGCTGATATTCGCTCTATATTAACGGGGTTGAATATTGAGCAGGCCTCATTAATGGGACACTCATTAGGTGCTATTGTCTCAGCTATGTATGCAGGCTGTTACCCGGAAAAAGTAACGCGGCTAATCTTATTAGATGGGCTGATCCCATTTACCTGCCGTGATGAAGATACACCTCAACAGTTGCGTAAAACCCTAGAGCAAGAGCCTATTTTAGTAAAATCAAGCCGTAGCTATGAATCGATCAGGCAAGCGGTAAAAGTAAGACAGTTGCAAGGCAAATTATCTTTTGAAGCAGCCTGGCTGTTAACCGCTTATGGACTTGAGCCGGTGACAGGGGGAAGTTATCGCTGGCGTTATGATTCCCGTTTAAAATTACCTTCACGTTGGCGCTTAACAGAAAAGCAAGCGGGTGCTTTTATTCAGGCAATTCAGGCTAAACTTTTATTACTGGTGGCAGAACAAGGGCTATTTCCCGATAAGCTACAACAATGTGCTAATCACTGGCTGGCTGAAGCAGCCTGTATAGTGGTTCCAGGTCATCATCATTTTCATCTAGAGCAGGAAACCGTAGGAAAAATTGCTGATGAAGTCCGTCACTGGTTGAGTGAATAACAACAGCTATCTTATGAAACAATGTAAACCCCTATGAGTAGTAGTAGACAAGAAATCGTTACCATCGCTAATACGCAAAAAACTGTTTCTTTAGTGTTGGGTAGTGGTGGAGCAAGAGGTTATGCCCATATTGGTGTAATAGAAGAATTGACCAGTCGAGGTTATCAGATTCAATGTATCGCTGGCTGTTCAATGGGGGCATTAGTGGGTGGTATTTATGCCGCTGGCAAATTGCCTGATTTTGAAGCCTGGGTAAGTGAGTTAAATACGCTTGATGTGGTGAGGTTGCTGGATTTGCGCTTAAAAGGTCAGGGGGCTTTAAAAGGCAATAAGGTATTTGATGTATTGCGGGACATGGTGGGTGACTGCACCATTGAATCACTGCCCATTCTTTATACGGCAGTTGCTACCGACTTAGAAGCACAACGTGAGGTGTGGTTTCAGTCTGGCCCCTTGCTTGAAGCTATACGTGCTTCCATTGCCATACCCAGTATTTTTACTCCCGTTCGCATTGGATCGCGACTGTTTGTCGATGGTGGCGTATTAAACCCGTTGCCTATTGCCCCGACGGTATCTGCCCATAGTGACTTAATTGTTGCAGTTGACTTAAGCGCTGCTGATAATGAGCTTGATCTGCCCACTAATAAACAGGTAGTGGTTCAGCCCCAGGCACCTACCGCACTTGACCGCTGGTTTGCCCAGTTAAAGTTGCGTACTCAAGGGTTTCGTGAATCGCGTAAAGATGAGTTTACCAGTGTAGTAGAAGGGGCTGATGAGCCAGTGTTAAAGCGGGGTATGTTGGATATTATTAATGAATCGCTAGAAACCATGCAGGGTGCATTAACCCGCTATAAACTGGCTGCACACCCACCGGATATTTTAATTGGTATTCCCAAAAGTATTTGCCGTTTTTATGAGTTTCATAAAGGGCCAGAGTTAATTCAAATGGGACAGGTGATTGCTAGGGATGCGCTGGATCGGTTTGAAGCTCATCAACGGGAAAATGGTGGGAAGAATAATGGAAATGGCTGCAAAGTGGTGATTCGGTAGTTAGGGGGAGGTAAAACTACACTGCTAGTGCCTTCTTCTTCTGTTGGCGTCGCGAAAGTTATATTTAGCGCCCTCTCCCTCTGGGAGAGGGCTGGGGAGAAGGGACTTGATTTATAGTAGTTTTGCGACACCCTCTTATCAAAAGGGGGAATAGCTTTTGCGAAAATATTTCGTCTTACTTAATCTTTAATCAGCGATAAAAACTCAAAGCGGGTATTTTCACTTTTTCTGAATTGTCCCAGCATCACAGATGTTTTCATCACAGAGTTTTGTTTTTCAACGCCTCGCATCATCATACACATATGCTTGGCTTCAATTACCACGGCAACCCCTTTGGCATTAGTCACTTGCGCGATGGTTTCGGCAATTTGCCGGGTCATGTTTTCTTGAATTTGCAGGCGGCGGGCAAACATATCAACAATGCGGGCAACTTTAGATAAACCTAAGACGTTGCCCGTTGGTAAGTAGGCGACATGGCACTTGCCAATAAAAGGCAACAGGTGATGTTCACAAAGAGAATAAAGCTCGATGTCTTTTACTAACACCATTTCATCGTTATCAGAAGGAAACAATGCGTTATTAACGACTTCTTCAAGACTTTGTTGATAGCCGCGAGTTAAAAACTGCATTGCTTTGGCAGCACGCGCTGGAGTGTCTTTTAAACCGGGGCGGCTGACATCTTCGCCAATGGCTTCGATAATTTTACTAAATGCCTGTTCCATGATGTAACCTTGCCTAAATTTGAAGGCATACCCTACGTTAAGCTAACTAGCGGGTAAAGTGTTTTTTTGGCTTTTACGGCCTCCTCTTTTTTTAAGGAGAACGAACATTGAACCATTGCCACCCGCATGAGCAGGGGTGGTACAAAAAGCAATTACATTGGGTAACTGCCTGAGCCAGGTATTCAGGTAGCTTTTTAAAGTAGGACGTTTACCAAAGTTGCGATGGGATTTACCATGAATGACTTTGACACAACGATAGCCTTGCCGCTGGCAAAACTGCAAAAACTCAACGACAAGCTTGCGGGCTTCATCAATACGATAGCCGTGTAAGTCGAGCTGATAGTCAACTGAAAACTTACCTTGCTTCAATTGTTGAAAGTGACCAAGCTGGATACCTGGCTGGTAATACTCTACCTTTTCCTCTGGCCCAATTAATGGCACATAACCCTCAGACAAGCCATCTACAGCGACGCCATTGGTGTCGATGGTTGCTGCTTGCTGTTTAGCTTGCTGAGTATCTGAAGGTTCTGGTAGTGCTGAGGGAATAGCGACAGTAGCTGGCTGAAAAACAATATCTACATCATGCACCGCTGCCAAAAACTCTGCAATTTCATTGGCTGGTAAAGAAGGGGCTGAGGGATTTTTCGGCTGCTTTGGCATACTGCTTTAATACAAGATATCTAAATTGCGCTACAATAGCGGCTCTAATGCTTTCGCTCAAGGCTACCTTTTAAAATAGATCATTTTTTGCTGGAGTATTTTTGTGCAGCTACAACAAGCCCCATCGTTTCAAGGGTTATCTACCATCCGAGATTTTATCCGCTGGGCCTATAGCCGTTTTAATCAGGCCGATTTGTTTTATGGTCATGGTGCAGATAACAGTTGGGATGAAGCTGTGCATTTGGTGCTACAAAGTTTGGCACTGCCATGGGATATAGAGCAGCCACTATTTGACTGTCATTTAACCGATGATGAAAAGCAGCATGTCGCTTCTTTAATTCACCAGCGAATTGAGCAGCGAACTCCAACAGCCTATTTGGTTAATCAGGCTTGGTTTTGTGGGCTACCTTTTTATGTCGATGAGCGGGTATTGGTGCCGCGCTCACCCATCGCTGAATTAATTAACAATCAGTTTCGCCCTTGGCTGGTCGCTAACTCTGTTGATCGAGTGCTGGATTTATGTGCAGGCAGTGGCTGTATTGGTATTGCCAGTGCCTATGCGTTTCCAGACGCGCAAGTGGATATAGTGGATATTTCAACAGATGCACTACAGGTGGCGACCGTTAATGTTGACCAGCATGAGTTAAACCATCGGGTATCATTGGTGCAATCTGATTTATATCAAGCATTATCTCAGCAGCGTTATCAACTGATCGTGAGCAACCCCCCTTATGTGGATGCTGAAGATATGGCAGATATGCCTGCTGAATTCCATCATGAGCCAGCATTAGGGTTAGAAGCGGGTGCCGATGGGTTAGACTTAGCCAAACACATTTTAGCAAAAGCGGCTGATTATTTAACGGATGATGGGCTATTAGTGGTAGAAGTGGGTAACAGCCAGTGGGCGTTAGAAGAACAGTTTCCACAGGTGCCGTTTACCTGGGTGGAGTTTGAACAGGGTGGGCATGGTGTTTTTGTATTAAGTGCTGCAGACTGCAAGCAGTATCAGCCAGTATTTCAAGCTATCCTGCCCGAATGACTTTTAAGGTTTGTTGTCGTCACTCCTCGCCCCAATTACCTATTATGCATAGGCTCATGGGGCCTCGTTGCTTGACGGCCCAGCTAGCGCTCTTTAAAACAGTTAGTGTTGCTATCGCTAACCTTGCAGTAGCAGGTTAGCTCCCTAAAAGCCACTCGCTTTGGCTATGTTTATTTTAGTTAATAAGAAGGCAGTTTAGGTATAAAAAATGTCAGGAAACACATTTGGTAAGTTATTTACGGTTACTACCTTTGGTGAAAGTCATGGCCCTGCTTTGGGCTGTATAGTTGATGGTTGTCCTCCAGGGCTGCCAATCAGTGAAGCCGATTTGCAATTGGAACTGGATCGCCGTAAGCCGGGTACGTCTAAATTTACTACTCAGCGTCGGGAGCCCGATCAGGTAAAAATTCTATCGGGGGTGTTTGAGGGTAAAACCACAGGCACGCCGATTGGGCTGGTGATTGAAAATACCGATCAGCGTTCAAAAGACTATTCCAATATTAAAGATCAATTTCGCCCTGGCCATGCAGACTATACCTATACCCAAAAATATGGCTTTCGTGATTACCGGGGGGGTGGTCGCTCGTCTGCCAGAGAAACAGCCATGCGAGTTGCTGCGGGGGCTATTGCCAAAAAATACCTGGCCCAGCAAGGGGTTATTGTTCAGGGCTACTTATCTCAATTAGGTCCAATTGCGCTGAATTGTGTGGATATGAGTGGGGTTAACCAAAACCCGTTTTTTTCCGCTGACCCTGACAAAATCCCTCAGCTTGAAGACTATATGCAAGCGCTAAGAAAGTCGGGGGATTCCATCGGTGCAGAAGTCACTGTAATGGCGTCAGGGTTAATTCCCGGTTTAGGGGAACCTATTTTCGACCGGCTAGATGCGGATATTGCCCATGCTTTAATGAGTATTAATGCCGTTAAAGGGGTGGAAATAGGTGATGGCTTTGCCGTGGTCAATCAAAAAGGCACTGAACATCGGGATGAAATAACCCCAGAAGGCTTTTTATCAAATCATGCGGGTGGCGTATTGGGCGGTATTTCCACTGGGCAAACCATTGTAGCCCGGATGGCTTTAAAACCGACGTCCAGCTTGCATTTGCCTGGGAAAAGTGTCGATATTCATGGTCAACCCATTGAAGTCGTGACCAAAGGGCGTCATGACCCTTGTGTTGGTATCCGAGCGACACCCATTGCTGAAGCTATGTTGGCGCTGGTATTAATGGATCACTGGCTGCGCCATCGGGCTCAAAATGCCGATGTTGTATCGCCAACGCCGGTAATTTCTGGAGAGATTAAATAATAAGACGTTTTGTGTGTATTTGAATTTATTTTACAAAAAAAGCCACCCTTATTATAAGGTGGCTTTTTTGCTGAAAGTGATTATTAAAAGCTTCATTAAAAGTGAAAAGTGCTAACAACAGGGTAATGGTCTGATAGGTCGCTATAGTAACCATTACTGTAAATACCATGTCCCCAGCTACCTCTTAAATAGCTCCAGTACCAGCTTTGGTTAGACTTTAATGGGATGACTTCCATATTGGTGGTGCTACGAGGCTGCCGATAGTCGTTATGACTCATCACATAATCTAAGGTGTCATTGTAAAACAGACTGAACCCACTGGAATAAGCATTGGCTTTTGCTACCCAGTTGGTGCTGGAAGAAAAAGAGCCATAGTTTGATTGAGTATAATTAAGTTGACATTGGCAAGCTGCCTTCATCTCATTGACATGGTGGGACTTACTAAATTCTACATTTAGATCCCCGGCAATAATTACTGGCTGGTATGCAGGTACCCGCAATGTATTTTTAATCCAGCTATTCATTTCTTTTAGTTGATTCATGCGATAAGTATGGGCATCTGGTGCATCATTTTCATCGGCTTGTAAATGGGTACCAACCACATTATATGTCATGCCATTTTTATTAATTTTAACTAACGCAGCGCCTTTATTAGCCCAATAGTCCCAGGTTTTAGAATGGGAGGTTCGATAGACATAAGCATGTTGCTCCGTAATTGGATAGCGACTCATAATGAATACGCCGCCTCTAATCACAACGACACCATTGGAGCAATTGCCATTCAAGGAATTCCAACCATAGCCAGAGCAATTTTGTCCGACTACCGGGGTGCTATAGGGGTATAGGTCTGCTAAATGAGAGGTAATGGTTGAATAAGCACTATCAGTAAACGCTTCATTAAAAATAATGACATCAGGTAAGTTGCTTAATTGTCGAATAGCATTGGGTGTATGTTGAAGCCGATTACTTTGGTCCCAGTCTTGATAACCTAATTGCATGATATTAAAAGTCATCACTCGAAGTGAGTTGGCAGCACTGGAAACGGAGGAAAATAAAAGAGAAAGTGGTACTAATAAAACAAAAAAAGCAATGCGCTTTTTAATATTAAATAAAGCCATGGTACACCTTCAAACCAGTTGTATTATTTATTTAATTAAGTGCGCACTGTGAAGGTTAGATACTATACAGATCACTTTTTTGTGTAAACGTACCTCTCATATTGGTTTGGAATAAATAAAATGAATCCCATTAGGTCGGGTTGTTATTTATTCGGTTTTCGTTGTTTGCTGTATTTTTTCGCGAAAAACAATATAAAAAAGTCAGGGTTTGGTGTTGCATCAAAGGGTTAGCGTTATTTGATTGAACGTGCTATTAAAGAGTTTTTAGTGTTATCCAAAAGTTTGTGGTCTTTACTAACCAAAGATAGATGCCAGCGACACAACTGATATTTCACTTTTTCAGCCTCTATCTTTGGTTATTTGGTTATTTGGTTATTTTTAGGCTGGCTTTCACTCCCCAATAGACATTATTCAAAATTAATGAAGCATTCAAATAAGCTCTACTAGCACCTCTTTGGGTTTTAAACAGTCCATTACCTCTCCGCATTTTTTAGTGATTTCTTGCCAGTTTTTAATATTACAGCGAATACGAGTAACACAGCAGGTGGGAATCATTTCGCTGAATTTGGGATCTAGGGCTTCAATGGTTTCTTCAATGCCGGGGTTATGGCCAATAATCATTAATCGCTGGCAAGCAGCAGGTGCTTGTTTAATGGCATTAAAAATGGCTTTTACTGAGGCATCATAAAGTGATGGGTACCAGTCAATCTGGTCGGGGGGAATAGCTAACGCAGGTAATAATAATTCGGCGGTGGCTTTGGTTCGGGCTGCTGGGCTGGCAAATACACGATCAGGCTGCCAATGTTTGTCGGCTAATAGTTGCCCCATTAATGGCGCGGTTTTTTTACCCCGTTTATTTAAAGGTCGATCAAAGTCAGCCAGTGAGTCATCTTTCCAACTGGATTTGGCATGACGTACTAGTAATAATTCCTTCATTTATTATGTTCCTTTAGCTGCTTGTAATAGATCGATAAATGCTTTGGCCGCGTTAGATAGTGTTCGTTCTGGGTGATGAATATAGCCCAGCTGCCGGCTAATAGGCAGGGTGTTAATGGGCAGTACTCTCAGATTCTCATCTACCATTGCTTGCGGCAATACACTCCAGGCCAGTCCCACCGCAACCATCATTTTAATGGTCTCTAAATAGTTAGTGGCCATGGCAATGTTTAGGTTTAAACCCGCTTCGTTAAATAATGATTTCACGATATGGTGAGTGAAAGTATTACTGCCAGGAAAAATTGCACTGTAATTAATGAGATCCTTTAGTTCTAGTTGAGTTTCGCTGGCCAACGGGTGGTCAGATGCAGCAACAAACACCAATGGGTCATCCCAAATTTGTTCTGAAGTGACATTTGTGGTGGGGGTAGGAGCCAAGGTAATAACTGCTAGCTCTACTTGCCCTTGCTGAATACCCTCGTAGGCCCATTCAGAGTCAATAAAGTTAATATCCAAAGCAACATCCGTGAACTGACTGGTAAATTGCTTTAGCAACGGGGGTAGGCGGTGCAGGCCAATATGGTGGCTGGTGGCCAGGGTCAGGGTGCCTGAGATGCTGCCGGTTAAGTTTTGAATCTCGCGTTGTGTATCTGCAATGGTGCTGATTATCTGATAAGCCTTGGGTAATAACGCTTTTCCTGCTTCTGTCAGGCTAATTGTGCGGCCAACGCGGTCAAATAATTTAGCATCGAGCATTTGTTCAAGCACAGCAATACGTTTGCTCACTGCTGGCTGAGTGAGGTGCAGTTTTTCTGCGGCAACTGAAAATGAGCCGGTTTCAGCAACAGCAAGAAATGCATTTAGGGAGTGTGTATCCATAGGTTGTTAAATAAGTGACTGAGTGTGAAGAAACAGTGTATTCCAAATTTTTATAGACTATCTAAAAATTATTAATTTGTTTTATTTGACTGCTAAGCCTAGCATATAACAGGTATATGAAAAGCATTCAGGGTATGTAAGCCCTAAAAGTAAGTCAGTATGGGGCAACAGACCATTCTTCACCGCTCTTGAAGTGCCATTCCAGGCCCATCAAGCGCTAAAAAGGCATCCCTGCCTTAGTGACAGAATACCCTGTTACCCCATTGCAAAAAATCAAACTTGCCCGATGTAAATGCAGTGAAATTAAAGCAAGACAATTACAAAAATACCCTGATGGCTCTGATGAGGATAACGAAAAATGACTGCTAAAACCCTATACGACAAGTTGTGGGAGATGCATTTGGTGGCTGAACAAGATGATGGTTCAGCGCTGATATACATTGACCGCCATTTATTACACGAAGTGACCTCGCCTCAGGCTTTTGAAGGACTCAGGTTGGCTGGCCGTCTGCCCTGGCGACGAGATGCTAACCTGGCGACCCCAGATCACAATGTACCTACGACAGTTGCAGAACGCCAAGCAGGGATTGATGGCATTCTCGATCCAGTATCAAAAATTCAGGTGAAAACCCTGGATGACAACTGCCAGTCATTTGGTATTACCGAGTTTGCCATGAAAGATCGCCGCCAAGGCATTGTTCATGTGGTGGGGCCAGAACAGGGGGCAACACTGCCTGGGATGACGGTGGTTTGTGGTGACTCTCATACCTCCACCCACGGGGCTTTTGGAGCTTTGGCTCATGGAATTGGTACTTCAGAAGTAGAGCATGTATTGGCCACTCAGTGTTTAGTGGCGAAAAAAATGAAAAACATGCTGGTGAAGGTTGAGGGCAAGCTGTCTCCTTTTGTTACGGCGAAAGATATCGTGCTGGCCATTATCGGTGAGATTGGTACCGCAGGTGGTACAGGCTATGCTATCGAGTTTGGTGGGTCTGCGATTCGCTCGTTATCAATGGAAGGGCGGATGACCATTTGTAATATGGCCATTGAAGCAGGGGCTCGGGCAGGTATAGTTGCTGTCGACCAAACCACTATCGATTACGTAAAAGGCCGGCCATTTGCCCCTAGCGCTGAGCAATGGGAACAAGCCATAGCCTGCTGGCGACAGTTGGTGTCTGATGATGAAGCTCATTTCGACAAGGTGGTAGAGCTAGCGGCAGCAGAGATTCAACCACAAGTCACTTGGGGTACATCACCGGAAATGGTGGCGCCAGTTGTCAGTCGTGTCCCTGATCCAAAAGATGAAACAGACCCTACCCGCAAAGAAGGTATTCAGCGCGCCCTGGAATACATGGGGTTAACCGCAGGAATGCCAATCACTGATATCAAGCTGGACCGTGTGTTTATTGGTTCTTGCACTAACTCGCGTATTGAAGATTTACGAGAAGCCGCCAAAGTTGTTCAAGGTAAAAAAGTCGCTGCCAATGTGAAGCAGGCAATGGTGGTGCCTGGGTCTGGGCTGGTGAAAGCGCAAGCTGAGCAGGAAGGATTAGATAAAGTTTTTATTGAAGCTGGTTTGGAATGGCGTGAACCAGGTTGTTCAATGTGCTTAGCCATGAATGCCGACAAGCTGGGCCGTGGTGAACATTGTGCATCGACTTCAAATCGTAACTTTGAAGGCAGGCAAGGGTTTGGTGGGCGTACTCATTTGGTGAGCCCTGCAATGGCTGCCGCTGCGGCTATTTATGGCCATTTTGTTGATATCAGAGCGATTGACTAAGGAGTAACCCATGGAAGCATTTACCCAATTAACTGGTGTGGTGGCTCCTTTAGATCGGGCTAATGTCGATACCGACATGATCATCCCCAAGCAGTTCTTAAAGTCAATTAAGCGCTCTGGGTTTGGTCCTAACCTGTTTGACGAGTTGCGCTATCTGGATGAGGGCAAGCCCGACCAGGATTGCAGCAACCGCCCGTTGAATCCGGACTTTATGCTAAATCAGCCTCGTTACCAAAAATCGAGCATTTTATTGGCGCGGGAAAATTTTGGTTGTGGCTCCAGTCGTGAGCATGCGCCTTGGGCTTTATTAGATTACGGCTTTCGCTGTGTAATCGCGCCAAGCTTCGCGGATATTTTTTACAACAACTGTTTTAAAAATGGCATTTTGCCCATCGTGGTTGAGGATGACGAAGTTGATCAATTATTCCAGGGGGTAGCTGCACAGGAAGGCTACCAACTGACGGTTGATTTGGAGCAACAGACCATTACCAAATCTGATGGTGGTGTCATTATCTTTGAAGTAGACGACTTTCGCCGTGAATGCTTGCTGAAAGGTTTAGATGAAATAGGTCTTACATTAGCGAAGTCTGATAAAATTAAAGCATTTGAAGCGAAATATAAACAGCAAAATCCTTGGTTATTTAGTTAAAGGTAAGTAGGTATTTAGATGAGTAAACAAATTTTAGTATTACCTGGTGATGGAATTGGACCAGAAATTGTTGCTGAGGCCATTAAAGTATTGGCGGCGGTAAAAGATAAATATCAGCTAGCGATTGACTGGCAAGAAGGTTTGGTGGGGGGTGCTGCCATTGACGCAGAGGGGTTACCATTACCTGAATCGACCTTGGCTCAAGCTAAAGCAGCCGATGCTATTTTATTAGGTGCTGTGGGTGGCCCTAAATGGGATCAACTCGAAATGGCTAAACGGCCTGAAAAAGGTTTGCTGGGTTTACGGGCTGAACTACAACTGTTTGGTAACTTGCGTCCAGCTATTCTTTATCCTCAACTGGCAAATGCTTCCACTTTAAAGCCAGAAGTCGTGGCTGGCCTGGATATTTTAATTGTACGAGAGCTGACGGGTGGTATCTATTTTGGTCAGCCTCGGGGTATTAAAACCTTAGAAAATGGTGAGCGCCAAGGTTTTAACACCTATGTGTACAGTGAGTCTGAAATTCGTCGGATTGCTAAAGTCGCATTTGAAGCCGCTCAAAAGCGTCAGGGCAGACTTTGCTCAGTGGATAAAGCCAATGTACTGGAAGCAACTGTCTTATGGCGAGAAGTGATGGAAGAAGTCGCCAAGGATTACCCTGATGTTGAGCTAAGCCACATGTATGTAGACAACGCAGCGATGCAGCTGGTAAGAGCACCAAAACAATTTGATGTAATTGTCACTGGTAATATGTTTGGTGATATTTTATCGGATGCGGCGGCAATGCTGACAGGCTCTATTGGTATGTTACCTTCCGCATCACTGAACGCTGAAAGTAAGGGTATGTATGAGCCAATCCACGGCTCTGCGCCTGATATTGCCGGCAAGGGCGTGGCTAACCCGCTGGCAACGATTTTATCCATTGCTATGATGTTGCGCTATTCACTAGGGTATCCAGAGCCGGCTGATGCCATTGAGGTAGCTGTTAAGCAGGTGTTAGCTGATGGCTTACGGACAGCTGATATTTACACAGAAGAAGCAGATACCCGCCAAGTGTCGACTAAAACAATGGGAGATGCTGTGGTGGCAGCGTTGTAACCTTTTCTCAGTAAAAAATTAACACCTATTCAAAATTAATTACCTAATTAATAGGAAGTAAGCAAGTATGAGCAAAACATATGATGTGGCTGTAGTTGGGGCTACAGGTGCAGTCGGTGAAACTATGCTGTCGATATTGGAACAGCGGGATTTTCCTGTGGGTAAGATATACCCTTTAGCCAGCAGTCGTTCTGCCGGGAGCACGATTTTATTTAAAAATAAGCCAGTTGTAGTAGAAGATTTAGCCACCTTTGATTTTAGCAAAGTACAAATTGGCTTATTTTCAGCTGGGGGAAGTGTATCGGCAGAGTATGCCCCAAAAGCAGCAGCGGCTGGTTGTGTGGTAATTGATAATACCTCCCACTTCCGCTATGACCCTAATGTGCCATTAATAGTGCCAGAAGTTAACCCTGAAAAGGTGGCGGACTATACTAATTGTGGAATTATCGCTAATCCAAACTGTTCTACAATTCAGATGTTGGTAGCTTTAAAGCCATTTTATGATGCAGTTGGTATTAGTCGTATAAACGTTGCGACCTATCAAGCTGTCTCAGGTACAGGTAAAGACGCTATTAATGAGCTGGCATCACAAACAGCCACTTTATTGAACGCTAAAGGTGCAGAGGCTAAGGTTTATCCAAAGCAAATTGCATTTAATTTGCTGCCACAGATTGATGTTTTTCAAGAAAATGGCTACACCAAAGAAGAGATGAAAATGGTGTGGGAAACCAAAAAGATATTTGGCGATGAAAATATCTTGGTTAACCCAACCTGTGTGAGAGTGCCTGTTTTCTATGGCCATTCTGAAGCAGTCCATATTGAAACCAAGGAAAAAATTACAGCGGCTCAGGCACAGGAGTTGTTGAAAAAGGCACCAGGTGTCGTTCTGTTGGATGAGCATCAGGATGGCGGCTATCCAACGCCAGTTACTGAGGCGGCTGGTGAAGATCCGGTCTACGTCGGGCGTGTCAGAGAAGATATATCCTGTGACAGAGGTCTCAATTTATGGGTTGTAGCGGATAATGTAAGGAAGGGTGCCGCTCTTAACAGTGTACAAATTGCCGAGATATTGATAAAAGACTATATATAATTGATACTTACTTAACGATTTGAACCTTATTTCTAGCTTTAGTCTAACCGATTAAGGCTAGCATTTTGTTGTATTTGCAAATCTAAGATAAGAATAGAGTGGGTAAGCGGGCTACTTACCTGCTCATTGTGTCTTATAGTTATATACAGATTGACCAATCGCGTTCAGGCTGAGTTTGTTAGAAAGCTTGCTCTTCTACAAGCTCGCCCAGCATTCACAGGAAGTCTATGTATTCATCGTTTGGGATCAATTTACGGATCGCGAGGGGAAATGTATTGACTTGCTTGTTTTTAAGGCGGTTACCAAAGCAAGTGGCAAGTAGCTAAAACAAGTGGAACTGGGAAACAAATAATTGGTCGTGAAGTGTATGGCAGAAAGACCCGACTCCTTAGAAATCGCAAGACTAAATGATAATAAAGGATTGAGAATTATGGTGCGCAAGCTTGTAGTGGCAATGGCTGCAACCGGGGCCTTGTCATCTGGGGTAGTGAATGCCCTGGGCCTTGGGGATATTGCCCTCAAATCCGCCCTCAACCAGCCTTTGAATGCTGAAATTGAACTCATCCAGATTAGAGACCTGAACGCCAATGAAATATTACCTAATTTAGCTACCCGTGAAGATTTTAACCGAGCGGGTGTAGAAAGAATCTTCTTTCTAAACAACATGAAGTTTGAGACGGTAGTTCGCCCTAATGGCTCTGCCTATATCAAAGTTTCCAGTAATAAACCGGTTCGAGAGCCTTATTTAAACTTCTTAGTCGAAGTGCACTGGCCCAGCGGTCGATTGCTGCGTGAGTACACCGTACTGCTAGACCCACCAACATTTACTGAGCAAGCACCCACGGCTGTTGAGGCACCAGCGACGGCTGAGCCAGTGGCTGAGCGTCCAGCTCCAGTAGCCACAACGACTACAGCTGAACCGACCACGGTTACAACAACCCCAACTGATACAGGCTTCCAGGGCGGAGATACTTATCAGGTTCAAGCAAACGATACTCTGTATGAAATTGCTGCCAAAGTTAAGCCTTCTAATCAAGTTACTGTTCAGCAAACGATGTTGGCTTTGCAGCAGGATAACCCTGATGCCTTTATCAACAACAATATTAATCTGTTGAAGAAAGGCAAGGTATTACGACTGCCTGATGAGCAGCGAGTTAGAAATGTGTCTGTTAGTGACGCAGTGACTCAGATTAAGCAGCAAAACCAAGCGTGGAAACAAGGGGCAACTGACTTAGCTGCACCACAAATTGATGCGACACCTCGAACGGATGTTGAGCCAGTGGTAACGGAAACCACTCAAGATGGCAAGCTAACCATTGTCACATCAACAGCTAGTCAGCCAGATGAAACGGGTGCTGATACAGGCCAGCCCGAAGGTGCTTCTGATGCACAAGTGAGTGAGCTTAAAAATGAGTTGTCACTTGCTCAGGAAAATCTTGATAAATCACAGCGTGAGATTGAAGAGCAGGGCGCAAGGTTGCAAGAGTTGGAAGACCAGATTGGCACCTTGCAACGTCTATTGAGTCTGAAAGATGAGCAGTTGGCTGCTTTGCAAACCCAGTTGTCAGAAGCCCAAGAACAAGCTGAGCAAGCAACAAAAGCAGTTACCCCTGAGGTTGTAGTTGATAAACAGCCTGTGCAACCCACCACTACACCAGAAACCAAGCCTGAACCTAAGCCTGAGCAGGGTATTATTGACCAGGTACTTGCGAGCCCTGTGTTATTGGGAACTGTGGGTGGCGTTATTGTCGCATTAGTTGGAGGGCTATTCCTCTGGTCTAGGCGGCGAGCACAAGAAGATGAAGAGTTTTACGAGGAGTTTGAGGAGGAAGGCCTGGGGGAGGACCAAACCGTCGTTAGCGGAGTGAGCGGCGGTGGTGCTGAAGAAGCATTGGAAGTGGCAGAGGAAGAGCCGACAGAACCTGTAACACCGCAAACAGCAGATCCTATGGGTGAAGCTGATATTTATATTGCCTACGGGCGCTTCTCTGAAGCAGAGCAGTTGTTACGCAATGCAATCAATGATGAGCCTTCTCGTAGTGACTTACGGGTGAAGCTGCTGGAAGTCTATGCCGAAATGCAAGATGCTAATGCGTTTAGCCAAGAGCTACAGGAGTTGCATGAGCTGGCTGATCAAGGGGCTATTCAGCAGGCAGAAGCACTAAAAGCAAAGTTTGGTGATGCGCTGGCACCAGCAGCACCCAGAATTGCGGCTGAGGAAGTAGATGAGTTTGCTGGCTTAGAGCAAGAGCTGACTGATGACACCTTAACAATGGATGATCTTGATGAAAGCTTATCCCTTGATGATTTGGACTTGGAGGGTGAGCTTAATCAACAGTCTGTTACTGCTGAGGCAGATGAGCTAAGTCTGGATGATTTAGAAACGAGTCTAGATGCAGAGCTTGAAAGTGAAGAGTTTGGTTTAGACCTTGGCAGCCTGGAAGAAGGCATGGAAGAGCCAGCTGCACTTGAAGAAGAGCTTGATCTTGAATTAAGCCTAGATGATGAAGTTGCCTCTGAAGAGGTGGCAGAGAGTCTTGATGAGCTGTCTTTAGATTTGGAGTCAACAGCGGAAGCTGAAGCTGAGACAGAAGATCTCGAAAAAGCCTTAGAGCTTGATCTGAGTGACTTGGAAGAAGAGCTGCCTACAGAAGAAGAGTTTAGCTTGGATGATGAGTTGAGCCTGGATATGGAGTCAACCTCAACTGAGCTGGAAGAGAGTTTGGAAACCTCACTGGATGATCTCGAGCTTGATTTGAGTGAGGATGCACTTGATCTGGAGGAGCCTGCAGCAATAGAAGAGCCTGCAGCGGAGGTAGCAAAAGCACCTGAGCCTCCTGTTGAGCAGTCAGCCCCACCAGAAACGCTAACTAAGGCTGAAAATGTAGAGCTTTCTGAAGAAGAGGAAGCCTTTATCTTAGACTCTGATGCAATGGAAGATAACCTGGCTGATTTAGATGCAGCCACTGAAAGCCTGGCAGCTGAGTTGGCAATTGATGATTTGGATATGGATGATGATATGGATGTAACTGCTGAAGCTCCAGTTACAAGGCCTGCACCTGTGGAGGATCATGGTACTGCAACAGCTGTCGCTGAGCCTAAAGTACAAGCGAAGCCGGCAGTCGCAAAAGCGCCTGCTGCTGGCCAAGAACAGGATTATGAGTTCTTGGCTGATGCTGACGAAGCGGCTACTAAGCTTGACTTAGCCCGTGCCTATATTGATATGGGTGACCAGGATGGTGCTCGGGATATTTTGGATGAGGTCATGTCTGAAGGTAATGATGTGCAGAAAAAAGAAGCGCAGGGACTTTTGGATAGCATGGACTAGCAATAACCATTACTATTTCCCCTCACCCCAGCCCTCTCCCAGGGTGTCGCAAAAGTGCTTCAAATCAAGTCCCTTCTCCCCCGTGGGGGAGAAGGTTAGGATGAGGGGGTTAAAAATAGATGGTGGGTAGTAAATCAGATAGTAGGGAGTAATGACTCAGGTGCAATCCCATGATTCAGCCGCTGATCGGCAGCCAGCGACTGAAGCGGTTCAACGCTTTGCTGCCAGCATCGAATACGATGGTTCCCATTATCATGGCTGGCAAGCCCAGCGCTCAGGTATCAAAACCGTTCAACGTGCAGTAGAGGCTGCTATCAGCGAAGTGGCTGATCATCCACTAACGGTGATCTGTGCAGGACGGACGGATACTGGAGTACATGGTTGTAATCAAATCATCCACTTTGACAGCTCGGCGAAGCGCTCTGAACGGAGCTGGGTATTTGGCGCCAATAGTAACCTTCCTAATGATATCTCAGTACGCTGGGTTAAACCGGTGGATGATAGTTTCCATGCCCGTTTTAGTGCAGTGTATCGCCGCTATCGCTATGTCATTCTAAATACCCCAGTGCGACCTGCCCACTTACCCAAAGGGGTGACCTGGAACTATCGGCCGCTCGATGTGACCTTGATGAGTGAGGCTGCTCAAGCTTTAAAAGGCGAGCATGACTTTAGCTCGTTTCGGGCTATCGGCTGTCAGGCCAAGTCTCCGGTGAAGACGATTCAGCATTTTCGGGTGGAGCGCTTTGGTGACTTAATTGTTATTGATGTAAAAGCCAATGCATTTTTACACCATATGGTGCGTAATATTGCCGGGGTACTCATGGCTATTGGTTGTGGCAAACGTCCTGTTGGTTGGGTTGAAGAGGTATTAACCGCCCGTGATCGAACTCAGGGGGGAGTCACTGCGCCACCCTATGGCTTATATTTTGTTGATGTAGGCTATCCAGAACAATTTGATTTACCTTCCCCTCCCTTAGGCCCATACTTTCTATCACCCTGGCTAGCAGACTAATCTAGCTTAGTTTTGAATAACTTGGTTTTGAGTTGTATATGAATCAACGTGTACGGGTAAAAATTTGTGGTATCACTCGGGTGGTGGATGCTGAGGCCGTGGTGAATGCCGGTGCTGATGCCATAGGCCTAGTGTTTTATGAGCAAAGCCCAAGAGCGGTGAATATCCAACAGGCGGCTGCAATCGCAGCGAGCTTGTCTCCATTTATTACGACAGTTGGCCTGTTTGTGAATGCAGCAACAGAATTTGTACAACAAGTGTTAACTGAAGTGCCATTGGGATTACTGCAATTTCATGGTGATGAGTCAGAAGCTTTTTGTCAGCAATTCAATAAACCTTATATAAAAGCCCTTCGAGTGCGAGAAGGGATGGATATTAACCGTATTATCGGGCAGTATAAGTCGGCGGCAGGTATCTTATTAGATAGTTACCGCCCCGGTATTCCAGGTGGAACCGGTGAAACTTTTAATTGGCAGTGTATTCCTGCTCATCCCAGCAAACCGATTATTCTTGCCGGTGGCTTATCCGCTGATAATGTGGCAATGGCTATTCAACAGGTAAAACCTTTTGCTGTGGATGTGAGTGGCGGGGTGGAGCAAGCAAAAGGTATTAAGGATCCTGCCAAAATTAATGCGTTTATTCGAGAGGTTGCCAGTGTCTCAACAATACAGTGTTGAAGATCTATTAAAACTACCCGACAGCCGTGGTCATTTTGGGCCTTACGGTGGTCGTTTTGTATCTGAAACCTTGATGGCGGCATTAGCTGAGTTAGAAGAAACTTACCACAAATTGTGGCGAGACCCAGACTTTCAGGCAGAGTTTGATAAAGACCTAGCTCACTATGTTGGTCGTCCATCTCCACTGTATTTTGCTGAGCGATGGTCCAAGCACCTGGGTGGTGCGCAAATTTATTTAAAGCGTGAAGACTTAAATCATACTGGTGCCCATAAGGTGAATAACACCATTGGCCAGGCACTACTGGCTAAGCATATGGGGAAGCCTCGGGTGATTGCTGAAACCGGAGCTGGCCAGCATGGCGTTGCTTCAGCAACCGTAGCTGCTCGCCTGGGCTTAGAGTGTCATGTCTATATGGGTGCTGAAGACGTTAAACGACAATCGTTGAATGTGTATCGGATGTCGCTACTGGGTGCTGAAGTGATTCCTGTTGAGTCTGGCTCTCGTACCCTAAAAGATGCTTTAAATGAAGCCATGCGTGACTGGGTGACCAATGTAGATAATACCTTTTATATTATTGGTACTGTGGCCGGGCCCCACCCTTATCCTCAAATGGTCCGTGATTTTCAGTCAGTCATTGGCCGTGAAGCGCGTAGTCAATGTCTTGAGCAAACAGGTAAATTACCCGATAGCATTGTGGCTTGTGTCGGGGGTGGCTCTAATGCGATTGGGTTGTTTTATCCCTTTATTGGTGATACCTCCGTTAATATTATTGGAGTAGAGGCAGCTGGTGAAGGCTTGGCCACTGGTCGTCATGCAGCACCTTTATGTGCTGGTAAACCAGGGGTATTGCACGGCAACCGCACATATTTAATGGAAGATGATGCAGGCCAGATCATTCACACTCACTCTATTTCGGCAGGTTTAGACTATCCTGGCGTAGGGCCTGAGCATGCTTGGTTAAAAGATACTGGCCGAGCAGAATATGTGGCGGTTACTGACCAGGAGGCATTAGCCGCATTTCATAGTTTGACTCGTATGGAAGGGATTATCCCTGCTTTAGAAAGTAGTCATGCGTTAGCTTATGTCGAAAAGCTAGCACCCACGATGGCAAATGATCAAGTCATTGTGGTCAATTTATCAGGCCGTGGCGATAAAGATATTCATACCGTAGCGGCAATTGATGGCGTGGACTGGAGCTAACGGGGCGAACAATGAGTCGAATACAATCTTGTTTTGAACAACTGAAAAACACACAGCGGAAGGCGTTGATTCCTTATGTGACCGCTGGTGATAATTCACCCCAGCTGACTGTGCCGTTAATGCATGCAATGGTGGAAGCGGGGGCTAACATTATTGAGCTTGGGGTCCCCTTTTCTGACCCCATGGCTGATGGGCCTGTTATTCAGCAGGCTTGCGAGAGAGCACTATCCCATGGCGTTACGCTGTCAAACGTGTTGGCAATGGTGGCTGAGTTTCGCCAACAGGATAATCAAACGCCTGTTGTATTAATGGGATATCTCAATCCAGTTGAAGTGATGGGCTATCAAGTATTTGCTGAAGCTGCTGCTGAAGCGGGTGTCGATGGCGTCTTAACCGTGGACTTACCACCAGAAGAGGCTGGCCCGTTGGCTGAACAGCTAAAAGCAAAAGATATAGATACTATTTATCTATTAGCCCCTACGACAGCAGAAGCCAGAATTAAAACCATTTGTGATAGTGCCTCTGGGTTTATTTATTATGTGTCCTTAAAAGGTGTCACTGGGGCTGCTACCCTTGATGTCGATGCGGTCAACAGTCAACTAGCAAGGATTCGACAATATACTCAGTTACCTGTGGGTGTTGGGTTTGGTATTCGAGATGCGGAAACGGCCAGGGCGATTGCTCAAACGGCTGATGCAGTGGTGGTGGGCAGTGCAATTGTGAAAAAAATTGCTGCTGGCAATAATGATCAAACTACCATTGCTGCGGTTAAAGAGCTACTAGGCTCTATTCGTCAGGCAATTGATTAATAGGTTTTGTTTGGTGTTTGCCCTTAGCAGAATCTTGGAGCAAACGTCAATAGATCTTATATAGGGTTTTATCGTATTTTTTGTTTGTAGCGGAAGTGCTAGGGTATTGCCCCAGAATATTCATAGGGGTTCTGCATTAGCACCTCCGCTTTGTTATTTTAGGTAGCAACTTATGGCTAATTGGTTATTAGATAAATTTAATCTGCCGTCTTTGTCTGGTTCGAAAAAACACAGTAATGTACCAGAAGGGCTGTGGAAAAAGTGCGTCAAGTGTGGGGCAATTTTGTATCAGCCAAAGCTTGAAGAAAATCTCGATGTGTGTCCAAAATGTGACCACCATATGCGGATTTCTGCTAGAACGCGTTTAGATTACTTTTTAGATCCAGAAAATCGTGAGGAAATTGCGGCAGATTTAGAGCCGGAAGATCGCCTGAAATTCAGAGATAGCAAAAAATATAAAGACCGGTTAAATGCTGCACAAAAACAAACCGGGCAAAAAGATGCGTTATTAGCCATGAAAGGTACTGTTAAAGGTGTACCCGTGGCTACAGTAGCCTTTGAGTTTTCCTTTATGGGCGGCTCAATGGGGTCAGTAGTGGGAGAGAAATTTGTTCAAGCGGTGAATGTCTGTTTGGAGCAACGTTGCGCTTTAGTGTGTTTTGCGGCCAGCGGTGGGGCGCGGATGCAGGAAGCGTTATTTTCTTTAATGCAAATGGCAAAAACCAGTGCTGCGCTTGAAAAACTGAAAGCCGCAGGCCTGCCTTTTATTTCTGTTTTGACTGATCCAGTTTATGGTGGGGTTTCTGCCAGTTTAGCCATGTTGGGTGATATTAATATTGCTGAGCCAAATGCACTGATTGGCTTTGCTGGTCCTCGAGTCATTGAGCAAACGGTTCGGGAAAAATTACCTGAAGGCTTTCAACGCAGTGAGTTTTTATTAGAACATGGCACCGTTGATATGATTTTACAACGAAGCCAGCTTCGTGACCGGATTGCTTCCTTACTGGAAAAAATGACCTTTTATTTTACTGCAGAAATTGCTGCGAATGAGGTGGCAGAAGAAGAGACGACAGCTGTTGCCGATCAGGCGCAGAGTGATGACGCGAGTGAAACCAGCGAGCCAGCTGCTGAAGCAAATACAGAGAATACTGAAGAGCAGCCACCTGCAACAGAACCAAAAAATGAGGTGTAAACAATTAACTGAGTGGCTCTCTTGGTTAGAGAGCCTTCACCCTACCGAAATTGATCTTGGTTTAACGCGCATTCAACAGGTTTTTACCCAACTTAATCCAGCTAAACTTGGCAAATGGGTGATTACGGTTGCAGGTACTAATGGCAAAGGCAGTACTATTGCCATGTTGCAGGCGATTTTACAACAGGCGGGTTACCGAGTTGGGGTATATACCTCTCCTCACTTTTTACACTATAACGAACGAGTGGTGATTGAGGGGCAGCCGGTATCCGATAGCCAGTTAATAGAAGCATTCCATGCGGTTGACTTAGCCAGGAAAGAGACTTCTCTAACTTACTTTGAGTTTGGCACTTTGGCAGCTTTTTGGTTGTTTCAGCAACAGCCGTTAGATGTTGTATTGCTTGAAGTGGGGTTAGGGGGGCGGTTGGATGCAGTCAATATTATTGATCCGGATATTGCTGTAGTGACTAGTATTGGCCTGGACCATGAAAGCTTTTTAGGTAATGACTTAAATACAATTGCCTGGGAAAAAACCGGTATCGCTCGGCCAGATGCGCCATTGATCTATGGTGATGAAACCCTTTACCCGTCAGTTATCCAGCGAGCTGAAGCCGAGCAGTTTCAGCTGTTGGTTAAAGGTAAGGACTTTATTGCTGAACAACAAGCTAATACCTGGGTATTTAAAGGTAAAACAAATATCGATAGGGCTGGAAAAGTCGTTGATTGTGAAATACCTGGTTTGCCTTATCCTTCGCTGCCCTTTACCAATGCACTAACTGTCTTGCAAACCCTGCAACAGTTGCCTTTATCAATACCGTATGAAGCCATAGTGAATGGCTTAATGAGTGCTAGACTATTAGGCCGCTTGCAAGTAGAGCAAGTCAGGATTAAAGGTAAGCCGGTTCGATTGATTTTAGATGTTGCCCATAACCCCGCTGCGGCAGAAATGATCGCACAGCGTTTGCAACAAACTTATCAAGCAAGGCGAGCGGTTTTTGCTGTATTGGCTGATAAAGATGTTGAGGGCATTGTAGCAGCGATGACTCCAGTCATTGATCATTGGTATATCAGCCAGGTTGATGCTGAACGAGCTTTGTCCGTTGAGGCGTTGAAAGCAGTTTTTGCTGGCCAAGCAATAGAAAATGTGCAGCCATTTAAGCAAGTTAGATTGGCAATTGAGCAAGCTGTCAAAGAAGCAGAGCCCAATGAAGAAATTATCGTGCTAGGCTCATTCTATACTGTTGCAGAAACATTAGCGTTTATTCCATGTTGGGTTGAGGAGCAGAAATAAATAATGGATGACGGCTTAAAACAACGGTTGGTTGGGGCGATTGTTCTGGTGGCATTAGCCGTGATTTTTTTGCCGCAATTATTTGACCAGGAAACCCCTTATCAAGTGGTGAAAGTGCCTATTCCACAGCCGCCGACAGCCGTTGTTGAACCTGCTTATATTGAGCAGCAGCGTCAGCGGGTAGCTGAGCGTCAAAAAGAGCTGGTCAGTAATAAGAGTGAAGAAAATGAACCACAAGACAACACTCAGCCTATCGTTGAGGAGCAAGTACCTGTTGAGCTGATAACTGATGATAGGGATATAGTTGCTGATGAGAAAAAAACAGCCCCGCAGTTAGAAGAGAAAATTGAGCCTACCGAATCTGTTAATGCCCAGCAGATAATTCCTAGTTTAGATGAGCAAGGAGTGCCTGTTACCTGGACATTGCAGTTGGCCACATTCGGTAATCAGACCAATGCAGATAAGCTATTAAGTGAATTAAGAGCAGCGGGATATAAGGCTTATAGTAAACAAGTCTCGAATGGCCAAAAGGGGTTAACCCGAGTATTTGTAGGCCCATCTTTATCCAAAGACAGTGTTATTCAACAGCAGCAGTCTATTGCCAAACGTTGGTCATTATCAGGATTGGTGATGCGCTTTAAACCCTAAATTGATTGTTATTAAACGAGCTGATCTCTCTTTTTGCTTGTTGCTTAAAGTTAGCTATGACCACCATGGATGGTGGCAAATAAAATACCTGTCTCCCCTTTTTTGTGTTTTGGCAAACTTGCCAAAAACCCCTGCATTATTAATTTTTATAGCCGAAAAACTAAACTAAAAAGTCTCTGCACTAAAGAACTATTTTTTTGCTGGACTAATACTAATGTGTTGATATGTAATTAATATAAGCATTTTTTAAATATAGCTAATATAGCCACGGGAAGGCTGTTTTAAAGAATTTAATAATAATAAAAATCACCCAGATAAATTAACAGGTGAGGAGTTGTCTTATGTCTTCAATGGATCGCCTGGATGGCCTCAGTCGTTTAAGTCAACTGGATGACAGTAATCGTACAGTAAGTGAGAGGGAGCAGTGTACAGCTAGCCACCGTGGCCGACGGCTTAGTTTAGCTCCTGCAACCTCTTCAGAACAGCAGCAAATGGCTGGCTTATTTCAGCGCAGCCTAAGTGTGCCTGCACAATGGCAGCCAAAACAAGTGGAAGTGCCAAGTAGGCAGGCTCCATTTCGTTGGACTGATCCGCACGGGCAGTTTTCTCGACAGGATACCCAGCAACTGTTGCAGATTTTATTGCAACAGAAGTTCCGGCCCCTTGAACTTAGTAATCCAAAGCGGCAACAGTTATTAAGTCATGCTTTTGAACAACTTCAAGCATTGCAAACCTTATTTAATCACAAAGATCAAGCTAACTTGACGGTGGCTGAAGTGGAGAGTTTGCAACAGGGATTAGCAAATTTATCTCAAGCCTTACCAAAAGGGGATTTAAAAGAATTAATTCAGTTGTTGGCCGTTCAAGTGAGAGTGAAAGGGCTGCTAATTGCCAGAGATGAACTAAAAGCCCAAATGTATCAGCAATTGAGACGTTTTGAGCAGCCCGGTAATAACTCACAAATCAATTTATCATTGCAACTGACAGCAGGGGCTGGCTTATTTGGTCTTGACTTGTTAAAAGGCAATGTAGGTATTGATGTTGGCTTATATGTAGAGGCTGATGATGATACAGGTATTTTAGAGTTTCGTACCGGTGGCCTGCAGTTAGGTATCACTGCAGGTGAAAAGAAAATCATGCAGGCGTCAGGTGATGTCAAGGTAACAAAAGGCGTGATTTATAATGATAACGCCTTAAGTGATTTTATTGACCGACATGTTGATAATATGATGGGAGCCTTATTTACAGCTGGCGCAGGAAAAGGCGTTAAGCACCTCAAAGGGTGGCAAGAAAATCGTCAGTTTGCTGGCTTGCAGCAACAGGCATTAGCCGGGCAGCATCGATTAAATAATTTGTTGCTAAAACATGGCTTGGCCAGTCAAGTTGAAAGCCAAGTTGTACAGCCTAAAGAAATACCGTTACGAATTCCCATTATTAAAAAACAATTTAATGCGGGCTTGCAGTTATTTCATCGAGTATTCCAGGGAACATACTCCCGCATAAATTTTGCAGGTAATGTACATAAGTATGATAGGCTGCTGGATAGTCTAAAAGACGATAGTAGTCGTATTCAGCGTTTTAAAAAGCAATATTATATGCCGAGTATTAATCGGCTAGCTGAAATCAATGAAAAAAATAATACACAATTAGCATTGTCTGATCGAGCCAAGCAAGTGATTGATGAGCTTGCTGCCGAGTTTGAGTATTACAGCCAGGTTGTCCAGTTTTGTGATTATGCTAAGCAGCACCCACAGCAAGTGGATAAACAGCAACTTAAGCAAGCTAGACAAGTAAAAGCTTCAATTGAGGCCAATCGAGGCACTAAAGGGCGTGGTGAATTTACTAAAGCAGTCATGGTTGCTTACTCTGCACTTCAGCAAGTTTATCAAGCCAGTGCTTCAGCTACCCAGGTGAGTCAACAGACAGAAAGCTTTACTCATTTTGAAAACCGCTTAAAACGACCTCTTTTTCATGTATCTGATAAAACCTTTTTAGAAAAATTAAGTTTTAAGGTGGATGGTGAATTTAAACGTAATTATGAGAGTGGTACTTTAGCTATTTCCTTGCCTGCAGAACATGCCGCCTTAGGCATTAATGTTAATTATTTTAATACGATTAAGCATCCTAACCATTATCGGCAAGGGGAGTTTGTAGAGTTTAATATTACCCTTAAAGGACAGTTAGGCTTGAATGACCTTACCAGTTTAATGGCATCTGAACGGGCTGCATTTAGTGGGTTAAACAGTATTTTTCAAGCTAATGGTAGTGATGCCAGTATTTCTGCTGAAGAGCTTTCTAAACAAGTGGGTGATAGTTTAAGTTTTGCTGGTGATCTTGGTTTAGAAGCAGGTGCTAGTGTCAATATCCGTCTAAGACGTTCTGAAAATAATAAGTGGGCATTGCAGTTTGTTCGTTTAGGTACCCAATCTGGCATTAATATAGGTGGAGGCGCTTCTGCTCCCGTGACGCCTGGTGTGGAAGTGGGAGGGAAGGTTAAAGTAAATGCCAGTCAAAATACCGTGCGTGGTGAGTGGCTGGGTAGTAATACATTAAGCTATATTTTACCGATATTTAATACCTTGCAGGGAACTAATCAAGCAGACCGCTGGGATGCTTTTATACAGCGTCATCAGTCGGCATTTGGTAAAATTTTCCGCAATATTGCTACGAGTAAGACTACGGTCCATCAAGAAGTGCAGCGTTTATTAACGCAGATTGGCAATGATGAGTTAAAAGCTCGTCTTGAAAAAGCGGTAGCAGACTATAAACAACAACCGACTCAAGTGAATTTTGAGCTAGCGAATGAAGCCTTTAATACGTTTTTATTTGAACAGCAGGAGGTGTATAAAGCGAAGAATAAGCCGCAGTGGACTGATAAAACAGGTAATGTTTAATATACGTTGCTTTTAACAAAAAAGGTGTAACCCTATATATAGCAGGTTACACCTTTTTTACAGTGCTACTTTTATGACTATGATTAAAAATGCACAGACTGATGCTTACATCTGTATACATCAGCAATTACTGAAGTTGGTTTTGCATTTTTGGTCGAAATAATTTTGGTAATATGATAGCGGTTGCCACCCATCATGTAACTTTGGTTAGCCAATTCAGGCTCAATATTATCGGGGTGGGTTTTAGGTACAGTATGGGTGCCGAGCACTTTACACAAATTGTTTTCTATTTCTGCAAAGGAAATCGCACGTACTGAGTGAGCTCCAGGAATCAATGAGGTTCTAGCGCTATCGTTGATAACGGCTGGTGCTGATGAAGGTGGATAAACAGCGGCTCCTGTTGTCAGATCACAGCTGTACAGCTCAGCGACAACCCCGGTTGGTCTAGACTTTTTAGATGTAGATAAAACTTTAGAAATAAAGTAGCGGTTACCACCTTTTTGGTAGGTAACATTTTTTAATTCACGAGAAACATTATTAGGGTGAGCTTTGGTGATAGTGTGGGTACCTACAAACTGACACTCTGACTTCCTAGTGACTTCTTGAGGTGTCATGGCTTTAATGGTTTTGGCTTCAGGAAAAACAGCAATCTTCCGTGTACCACATCCCACTAGAGCGGTACTTGCAATAACAGTCATTACTATCGTTTTTTTCAAAGTTAACATCCTGCCTATAATCCAAGTTATCTCTAAATCGTGACATATTACTATTAATTAATCAATTAATAAACATTCAATATACAGAAGTAGCTGGACATCGATTATTTAAATACTATTTTTTGCTTAATAAGTGAACAGTTGGTAAGCATGACTTGAGAATAAAATTTATTTACTCAGTGCAGCCTGCTTTATATAGCACTTCAATAGGTATTTTCCGTATTACTGAAATACCCATGTTTCTTGAATCTACAGTAAATAATATTGCATCTATACAGGAAATATCAGCTTCTATGTAGCATATAACTTCTTGACAGATGCTATGAGTTAATTGTGAAGTCCAGCCATTTTGTTGAGCGTAGTGGGTAGAGGGCTGTTCAATGCAAACCTTAGAGTCAAGTTGCTGGCTCGCATTAATAGATGCTGTGATTAAAACTATCATTCTGTTTTTAATACTTTACCTATTATTTTCTGAAATAGGATGTAAAAAATGTTATGGGTGAAGATGGTTACTTGAAAAAATAAGTAACACGACTTAATTGCAACGTGGATGCTAGCCGTTGTTGGTAGCACAAAGAAAAGTGCACACTTTATTTTGTGCATGATTACTTGTGATGCTTGCTTAGTTGACCTTAAACAACACTTTATATCTCATATTATGTATAACGGTGTAGAATTATTTATCTGTTCTGGTGTTTAGTTTATGTGTGTAAAACGCTCTCTGTTAACTATGATTTTGACCTGCTTACTTCTACAGCCGTTTGAGCCTGTTGTGAGTGCCACAGAACTATCAATAGATGGAGCTATTAATATTGCTGGTCGTCAGCGAATGCTTACGCAGAGACTAACAAAATCTTATTTGCTTATTGGGCAAGGTGTCGCCACTGGCAAGTTCAAACAACAGCTGCAGGCTGGGCAGCAGTTATTTGAGAAGCAATTGGCTCAGTTAGCAAATTTCCTTAACAAACAAAAACAGGACGCATTGTTAGTACCAATACAGATACAGTGGTCTACATTCAATCTGCTGATAACACAGAAGCCACTACTTAACCAAGCTGGAAAGGTTATAAAGGAGGCTGATCGCTTACTGGCAGTATGCGATCAGTTAGTAGTAACGCTTGAACAACAGGCAAAAGGTAAAAAAGGTCAGTTAATTAATCTGGCAGGTCGTCAGCGGATGTTGTCGCAAAGAATTGCTATGTTATACGCAGGTTTAAGTTGGGGGGTAAAGGAAAGTGATCTACAAAAACAATTGCAAATAGCCGTTGATGAATATGATCGAGCATTAGTTATTTTAAGAGACTCTGCTGTTAATAATGGATTACTTAATTCGGCCTTGGATAAAGTCATTTCACAGTGGCGGTTTTCTCGGTCTGGTTTTAACTTTATGAAAAACAATCAATATGTGCCTTTTGTTATTGCTGCTACAACCGAGTCTATGTTAAAAAAAATGGAGCGTATTACTAGCCAGTATGAGGCTATTAATTAGAAGCGGTTTTATATAGCCATAAACAGTTACTAGAAGTACCCTCATATTGATGCCGACAGGCATCAATATAGTTGACGGAAAGGCAAGTATTTTTAGTATTTAGTTGGCAGGTTAATGGCTTGTTCCTTCAGCATAATGTGTTTTATTATATACATTATATTTACCTGAAGGTTTTTTCATAGGTAATCGTTTAACTTCCTTGAGTGTTTTAGCATCGTAAATAATAAGCGCGCCATCCATATCCCATACACTCAACAGTGCATAGCGGCCATCTTTACTGAACTCGACGTGAGCAGCATTTTTCCCTGGCATAGGGGCTAGCGTTTTGATTATTTTCAATTGCTGTTTATCAATAATATGTACTTTTTCTTTGTTTGGCCCAAAAAATACGTCAGCCCAAGCATAAGGAGAGTTCTTATGGCTGCGAATAAAAAAGCCAGGGCCTTCAGTTGGGATTTCTTTAATCACTTGCCAAGTGTTTATATCAATAATAGATATGATACCTTTTTGAATATTTGGCGTGGCCATCACTGATTGGTTGTTAATATCCCAATAAATACCTGAGCCTAGATGTGGAAGACCGGCTAATGGGATAGATGCAATTTTTTTACCTTGATCAAGTTGAATGACATTGCCAGTATGGGTTTCCCGACTGCTACCAACCAAGTGTTGATAGTTTGCATCAAAGAAAAAATCATCGAGATAGTCTGTCACAGGAATTCGTTTGATGGTAAAAGGAGGTGGTGGTAATAATAAAGACTGTTCTGGTAGTACTGATAACTGCCTAAGTTGGTTGGCGCCCTGTTGATTATATGGAATTTCCCAAACTTCTTTAACATCCTTGAGAGCAACAATAAAGCTATTACGAGGAGGGGCAGTATAAACAGCGCTGGCTCTTGATGATTTACCATGGCTATCATATACGGGAATAATATCTGCTACAGAAAGATCCTGGCTGTTGAGTAATACCAGAGTATTCGGTAAATAATTGGCTGCCATAAGATAATGACCATCTGCACTGGCTGCTAGATTGCGAGTATTTAATCCGACTCGAATCTCGGCAGTTATTTGCAAACTATAGAGATCAAACTTACTCACCCAGCCATCCCGTGAGGCAAAGTAAACAAATCGTCCATTGGGAGAAAATTTAGGGCCGCCATGTAAGGCATAATGACTTTTGAATCGATGTATTGGTTTAAACGTATCACCATCTAAAATGGTGACATGGTGATCGCCACTTTCCACAACCACAAATAGGTTCATCATATCTGCCTGATATGTCGGCTGTTTTGGTAATTGGTGCGTTGAAACAAGAATACGATGAGAGTTGTTAATTTCTGTTAGTGTCCATTGAGGCACTTTAGTTGGAGACTGATAAATAAAATCAACTAAAGCAGTTACCTGTTGTTGATTCAAAACAGAGGAAAAGCCCGGCATTTGAGTGGCGGGCCTGCCATCATTAATAACGTTTTCTGCTGCAGCAGGCTTTAGACGAGATAGATTGCCAGGTAAGAGGGCAGGTCCATGGCCGCCTAAACGGCTTTTACCATGGCAAGTTTGGCAGTGTTGTTGATAAAGTACTCTTCCATCTGTTACTGGTTTTGTTTGAGCATACCCTAGGTTGTTTAGTTGTGATAATGTAACCAAAAAATAAGTGGCAAAAACAACTATTTTGTTCACTGATGTCTACTCCTTTATTCATATTTGTACCACTGCAATTTCATTATCATTTAAATAACAACCTGGATCTTCACCCCAAACATCACCAGTAAGTGCATAGGCACGGGTGCGAGTATTACCCCCACAAATTGAGAACTGTTGACAATGGGAACATCTCCCGGTTATTTTCCTTGGTTGCTCGCGTAATCCAGCTAACAACTGATCATTATTATTAAACCAAATTTTTTTAAAGGATTTATCTTTAATATTTCCTAAACTATAACTCCACCAGTAGCTATCTGGATGGACATTACCCATATTATCAATATTGGCAATATGGACGCCTGTAGCATTACCACCCCATTGTTTAAGATGCTGCTCTAACAGTTTAAGTTTCTGCTTTCGTTCAGTATTTTTTAATGACCGAGTGGCTAAGTGCTGCTTGGCCCATTGAAGTAAAAAAGGACCATCTGCATCATTATTGCCGGTTACAAAGTCAGTATTACGCTGTTCAATAAGGTGTTGATAACTTCGTGCAAATAATAACTTAACGGCATTACGAGTAACTTGTGTTGAAGCGTCTAATTTAACACTACGTTTGCCACGGCCAGAGTAGTTTAGGTGCGATAGGTAAAATTTATCTACATTTAAATCTTCCATTAAGTCAAGCAGCTGAGGCAATTCAATGGCATTTTGTTCAGTTAACGTAAAGCGAATACCGACTTTAATATTAGCCTGCTTACAGTAGTTAATCGCTGCGAGAGAAGCCTGGTAACTTCCTATTTGTTGTCGAAATAGATCATGGGTTGTTTCCAGACCATCTAAACTAATGCCAACATAATTAAATTGAGCATTGGCAACCTGTTGAATATTGCTTTTATTGATTAGTGTACCATTAGTAGATAAAGCAATAAAAAAACCTAAGGTACGTGCGTAAGCTGTTAATTCGTATATATCAGACCTTAATAGTGGTTCGCCGCCAGATAATATTAATACAGAGACATTAGCTGCACGTAAATCGTCCATCACTTGCTTTGCTTCTGTAGTGGTTAGTTCGCTGTGAAAATGGGTGTTGGCAGAGGTAGAGTAACAGTGGCGACAAGTTAAATTACAGCGTCGTGTGAGATTCCAGATAATGACAGGTGCTTTAGGGGGTGATGGAAAAGGAGGAGGTGACTCCTGCGTTAAGCAACGCATAAATTGACTGATACGAAACATAGTGGGTGCACTTTTAATTTATAGTTGTAAAGAGTCATTTAAGGTAATAGTCGTAATCCTGTTTTTTTTAAGATTTTACTGCTGATCAGTATATCATCTGACTGACAGGCATTGCCCAATACATGACGGATTTGACTGCGATAACTTTCTAGCGTAGCTTGTTTACGAGCATGAACCATAGCAAATAAATTAAAAGGCCACTCTGGTAAATGCCGTGGACGAAGATAACAGTGGCTAACAAAAGGTAATTGAGCAATTTGCTTACCTAATGGTTTAGCTTGAGAGTCTATAATATCCCATACTGTCATACCATTATAACGATAGCCTAATCGATAGTGATTAGGTACGGCTGCAATACGGCGAATAACTCCTCGCTGCTGCAACTGTTTTATAATAACTAATGTCTCAGCTACTGATACTTGCAATTGCTCTGCTAACCACTCAAAAGGTTTCGGTATGATAGGTAATCCTGATTGTGTCAGAACCACTAGTTTTCGTTCAATAGGCGTCAGTGAATTGCTAAGTGGTTGGCCGGAATGGGGGTTAAACGGGGAGGTATAAACCGACATAAAACTCCTCCTGTTTTGGCATATTATAAACACATAAGCCAGTAAGAGACTCTATTTGGGTAATAACATCGACTATTTCATCAGTTTGTTCTGTGGCTATGACAAACCACATATTCAGCTGGTGTTGACGTTGATAATTATGAGCAACTTGAGGAAAGTGGTTAACAATATCCGTGACTCTATCAAAATCTTCATTGGGTACTTGCATGGCTGCCAGAGTAAAAGCACCACCAAATTGATTAATATCAAATAATGGGCCAAATCGTGTTAATAAGCCGGAATCAAGCATCTTTTGCAATTTATCAATCACCTGCTGCTCAGTGCAAGAAAGCTCATTAGCAATGACTTGAAATGGATGTTCACAAATGGGGATACCTGTTTGTAAGCGGTTAAGCAGTTGTCGGTCTACATTATCCATTATTGGCTATATTATGATTTGCGAAGGCTGTAACGCCCACCTCTTTGTTTATATACTTTATTACTAAACAGTATTTCATAAGGTATTTTTTGTAGTTGATGCCGAGCAATAATTTGTTTTATTTCATTACAAACCTGTTGTTTTTCCTTTCCATGAATCATACAAAATAAATTATAGGGCCATTCCGGCCGTTGTCGTTTACGTTGGTAACATAAAGTAATAACTGGTTCATTGGCTAATTTAGCACCAACTTGTTGTACATATTCATCATTAATATCCCAAACCACCATAGCATTGGCATGATAACCTAAAGCGTGATGACGAATAACTAAGCCAAATCGGCGGATAAGCCCTTGCTGCTGCCATTGTTGTACAACGTCTAATAATGCCTGTTCAGTTGTTTGTAACTGTTTTGCCAATGTTTTAAATGGTCTATGTTCTAATGGTAGACCTTGTTCTAAAAATGCTTTTAGTCTTTCTTGTTGGTTCAATGTTAATTGATCATTTATAGCTGGTATCATGATTAACTATCCCAGTTAATCGGAAAGGCTAAGTCTATATAAAATGCTTCCTCCATGGGTAAAATTAAAGGAGAAAGACCAATATCTTTGGTGATTTTATTGATTACTTGGGTTAAGTGATCTTGATCATGGGCTGTCAGTACAAACCAGAGGTTATAATAGTGTTCCCTGGCATAGTTATGATTGACTTCTGGATATTGATTAACTTTTTTAGCTACAGTATCTAGTTCATCCGTTGACACCGCTAAAGCAGCTAAAGTACTAGCACCGGCAGCGCAGTGGTTAAAAACAGGACCAAATCGAGAGAGAATATTGTTATCTGTTAGCTGTTGGAGGGCGTTAATAATATCAGATTCTGTAACACTAAGTTCGTTTGCTATTGCTTGGTAAGGTGTCAAGCTAATATCACTTAATTTTTGGAACTGACTAATTAATTGTTTTTCTAGTGCTTGCATGATTAGTTCCCACTCATAAACCAATTTGATGCGCTCGACTGGTAAAGAAAATACCACTTGGACTGTTTGCAGGAAATGTGGTTGATTTTTTAAAAGTAGCAGGGTCATAAACCTGTACTTCATTATTGTCCCTTACTGAAAGCCATAACTGCTCCCCTTTGGGTGTAAAGGACATGTGAAGGACTGCGGGCCCTGGCTTAAATTGATGTATAATATGGTAGTTTTCTGTGTTGATCACTTGTATGGTATCGTTATTAGGATAAGCAAAATTAACCCATACTTGGCGTCCATCGGGCCTAGCAACGGCAAAAACAGGCTGACCATGTACTGGAATGGTAGCAACCTGTTGCCAACTGTCGGTATCAATGACTAAAATGCTATGTTGCCCGACTGCTGGTACAAAAGCATAACGCCCGGCTACAGCCCAGCCCTCTAAGTGTGGCATTTTATAAACTGGCAGAGTTTGTTTATTGTTATTATAATTTGGCAAAATCCGTTGAACCCCTTTTTCTAAGTGCCATAAGTCCAGTAAAGCGAAACCGCTCTCGCCAAATAATCCCGCAATATAGTAGCGACCACTAGGTGTAATTAATGCATCGTATGGCTGCTTACCAATATTGGTGAATTTTTGAATCTCCCATTTTTTGTTATTGTCTTGATTAATATAGTCAGCCACCCAAATTTCGTTGGTATCAAATAGACTGAAAACAAAACGATTTCCAGGTGCGTCTACCAGTCCAACCACTTTACTATAAATGGCTTTCTTTTCTGTGCTTGTATTCAATGGTGTGGCTGTAATATCAGCGGCAAGTTCTAACGTATCTGATGAAAATATTTTGATGCCTCCAGGGGTGTAGTTAGACACGGCGATCCATTTACCATTTTGACTAATGGCTCCACCAATACTATTTCCTGACTGAATAATTCGGTGATCAATTTTATCTTGGAGTAGATCAACCTTAGTGAGTCCGCCATCTCTTGCAAAAACATAGGCATAACGTTGATCACGAGAAAATACGACAGAAGCGTGTGATAAGTCACCAAGTTTGTCGACTTTTGCTAAGGGCTCTTGTTGTGTTGTATTCACAACTTGGACAGAGCCAGTTGCTCGTTCAATGATTACCCCTAAATCACCTGTTGGTCTTAGTTGATGATTTTGTAACTGACAAGCACTTAGCGAAATAATGAAAAAGGTAAGTAATAGGGGAGAGTAAATGCTGTGCTTAAAGTATTTTGTAAAACCCTTAGGAATTAAGTCTGACTGTTTTACTGTTGTAGAAAGACTCATTCGATGACTCCAGTTTTTAGCTGTTGTGCTAACCATGTGGCATCCTGGGTTGAGAGTAGGCCTTGCCAAGGTGGCATAGCCGTGCCTGGGCGACCATATAGAATGGTGTTAATAATTAGTTCAATAGGCTTGTTTTCAAGATCTTTCACTAATAGTGGTGGTCCCAAACCTCCCTTTAACAACATGCCATGACAAGACCCACAGTCCTGTTTTAAGAGATGAAGCAGTTCTTGTTGCTTTTTTATGCTTGGAGTACGATGGTTTGTTTCACCATAAGCGAAAAGGGAGCTATTAGTCATTAACGTTAATGAAAAAAATAAAGTAAATGATGAAGAAAATCGTCGTACCATCGGTTTTTACCTGGTTGTTATAGGACTTCCCCCTCATCCTAACCTTCTCCCCACAGGAAGCTGACGCAAAACTTAGCGAATATGGAGTGACAGGGTGTTCTGTAGCTGCGACAGGGATGTCGCTTTAGCTCTTGATGGGCTATGGAAGGCCCTTCAAAAGCGGCGGAAGAATATCCTGTTATTCCATATCGGACACTAGACTTATTTTCAACACCCTTTTACGACAGCCTCTTTGGCAGAAGGTTAGTATGAGGAGGCGAGCGTAAATGCTTATCAAATTGGTTGTAAAAATATCTCCTAATAAATATCGAACCGAGTATTGTATACGTTAAATTTACCAGTAGGTGTCACTAGACGTTTATCATCAATGACTTTTTTCAGCTTTAATGTCTTATCATCTACCACAACAAGCGCTGACCGTTGCTCTTTACCATTCCATACAGAAAACCAGACTTCATCACCGGCCTTATTATATTCAGGTTGAGTCACTCGTTTTGGTCCTTCACCTAAATTAGCCCATTCAGCGATAGGTAATACTTTATACCCTGCATCCAGGTTTTTGAGGGTAAAGACTGCAACGGATTGACTGATTTTTTCATCAGGGTTAAGTGGTGTGTCAACATAAAGGTGTTTAGATTTAGGGTGGGTTTTTATAAAGAGAGAACCACCACCTTGGCCTTGTAATGTAGTGACTTTTTTCCAAGCGTATTGAGGATGATTTTTAGGATCAGTACCAATAAGGGCAATTGAGTCATCACCAAGATGGCTTGTAGCCCAAACGGGCCCGAATTTAGGATGCTCAAAGTTAGCACCACGTCCCGGATGAGGTATTTTACCAACATCGACAATAGCTTCTAACTTGCCTTTACGTGAATCAATAACAACAATTTGGTTTGATTTATTTGCTGCAGCCAGGAAGTAGCGGTGAGTATTATCCCAGCCACCATCATGAAGAAAACGTGCTGTATCTATTGAGGTAGATTTAAGATTATTAATATCCTCATAGTTAACCAATAGTACTTTACCTGTTTCTTTAACATTGACAATAAACTCTGGCTTTTCATGAGAGGCAATAATCGCTGCAACACGAGGTTCTGGGTGATATTCTTGTGTGTCAACGGTCATACCACGAGTAGAGACTATTTTTAATGGCTCTAAAGATTCACCGTCCATGATGACATACTGTGGTGGCCAATATGAACCTGCAATAGCATACTTGTCTTCAAATCCCTTATATTTAGAGGTTTCTACTGAGCGCGCTTCCAGGCCAACTTTAATTTCAGCGACACTGGCAGGTTCTTTCATCCATAAATCAATCATATTGATTTTAGCATCACGACCAATGACAAATAAATAACGTCCAGATGAAGATAAGCGGGAAATATGAACGGCATAGCCAGTATTGATAACTTTAATGATATCTTTAGTGTCTCCATCAATTAATGCGATTTGTCCGGCATCCCGTAAAGTGACTGAAAATAAATTGGATAAATTGAGCTTATTTAATTGCTTTGTCGGTCTGTCTTTTGGTTTGATAACCACTTTCCAGGTTGCCTTCATCTCCTTCATACCAAACTCTGGTGGGGTGGGTGGGGCGTGCTGAATATAGTTGGCCATGAGCGTAATTTCTTCTGGGCTAAGCTCATCTTTCCAGCTAGGCATACCGCCTGGAGAGCCAAATTTAATAAAAGTTTCTAAATATATTTGGCCTTTTGCTTGTGTTTCCTTCGGTACTAAGGCTTTTCCCGTTGCTCCTTTTCTAAGTACACCATGGCAACCAGCACAACGTTCAAAATAAATTTGTTTAGCTTTACTAAAGTCTGTATCTGATAAATCTGGCGCACCAGGGGTTCGTACAACTTGAGCACTTGCTGGTGGTACTGTTGACGAGGCACCTTCATATTGTTTGGGGGCGTTTGATTCTTTTGCAAAAAGAGAGGTTGAAAGTGGCAATGAGCTTGCCAAAAAAATAGATAATACAAATGAGGGATAATGCATAGTTGCAGCTCTCCTTTAGAGTGCTCATACCTACTGTGAACGATTATACCCTTCGTATCGGTAGTTATTGACCGCTACGCACGTATAAAATTAATTGTGAAATAAGATTAAATTCGTCGTAACAGATTAAAAATACTTAAACTAATTTAAAAGGTATAATAATGCTATGACTACTGTAAATGAGCAAATAACCTGTTAGGTTTTCCTTTTTTTAACTGCTTACTCATTTTAAAGAAGTATAGTATGCAGCAAGATTGTTAATATCATCATCACTAAGTGACTTGGTAATGCCTGCCATCATAGGATCATTACGTTGGTTATCACGAAAGGCTTTTAGCTGTTTAATCAGATAGCCTGATTTTTGCCCAGCTAAGTTTGGCCATAAGTCATTAGGGCTGATTCCATTGACACCATGACATCCATTGCAAAGAGAGGCTTTTGCCTTGCCTGCTTCAATGTCTCCTGAGGCTTGTGTAGTGGTTAGTGTGGCTGATAGTAAAGAAAAGCCGATTAAAAATAGAGGTAGGATTTTCATTTTACATCCTCAATCAGGATACAGCATATTTTTTTTATTTACGGTTATTGATTGTTACACTGAGGCAGACACTTACGCTTCAGATGTTAATAAAATAACAGCACTTTTCTTATAATTTGATAATAGCGCGATAAAAAAAATAAAAATTGATCAATATCAACATAGTTTGAGGTCATGCTTGTTGCTGTTAGGAATGATGATAGGCTGATCCATACCCTACGCTTTGAGTATATCATTGCTTTTTTAGCATAAGAGAATGCGAAAAAATGACATTAGCCAACAACCTTCAAAAGTCCATGTTACCTTACTATCAGCCCCAAGCGAATGAAGTTGAATTATTTGAGTATGCTTTTCGACATCAATTGCCAGTATTGATTAAAGGGCCAACAGGATGTGGTAAAACGCGCTTTGTTGCACATATGGCAGAACGCTTGAAACGTTCACTGTTTACAGTGGCATGTCATGATGACCTGACTGCAGCTGATTTAGTTGGTCGGCACTTAATTGGGCCTGAGGGTACATGGTGGCAAGATGGTCCGTTAACTTGTGCAGTAAGGCAGGGCGGAATTTGTTACTTGGACGAGGTGGTGGAAGCACGAAAGGATACTACCGTTGTACTACACCCGCTGGCAGATGATAGACGAGTATTACCATTAGAACGATTAGGCGAGCAATTGGTGGCTGCACCTGAGTTTATGCTTATTGTTTCCTATAATCCTGGTTATCAAAATTTATTAAAAGGGATGAAGCCGAGCACTAAGCAGCGCTTTGTATCAATCCGTCTTGATTACCCTAATGCAGGTATTGAGCGACAAATTGTTACTAATGAAGCTAATGTTTCTGATGGGCTGGCAGGACGTTTAGTGGAACTGGCTACTGCTTTAAGGCGACTGGAGCAGTATGATTTAGATGAAGTGGTTTCAACTCGATTATTGATATATGCAGCGAAGATGATTGATAGTGGTATGCCTGCTCATCATGCTTGTCGCGCTTGTTTGGCAGAGCCATTAACCGATGATATTGCGATAGTAGAAGCGTTAATGGATGTTGTCAGTATTTACTTTGAATAAATGGCTATTTTTTCGCGAGTTACCTTTAGGTTGAAAATACTCTCATAAATTCCCACATAAAAAAAGTGGTTAAAAAAGCAAATTGGATAATCATTGATTTTTATCAATAGATACTCGTTTACACCTTATTACACTAACCATGCCTGATAAAACACTTGGTGTCCACACAAGCTGTGTTGCTATTTGTTAAAGGACAGTTTGGGCATCTCTATAATACAAAAGGGGAGAAACCATGTCAGATCGATTTACCAAAGGCATGGCCAGGAATATATATTACGGAGGCAGTGCTTTTTTTGTATTACTATTCTTGGCATTAACATTTCATACAACACGAGAGTTACCACAACGAGATCATCGTGAAAATTTAACTGAAGCGGTAGCAAACGGTAAGCTGATATGGGAGGAAAATAATTGCATTGGCTGTCATACGTTATTAGGTGAGGGAGCTTATTATGCACCTGAATTGGGAAATGTATTTTATCGTCGAGGCGGAGAAGACAGTTTTAAAGCTTTTTTTCAAGGCTGGATGAAAGCACAGCCTCTGAACGTGCCTGGTCGAAGACAAATGCCACAATTTAATTTAAGTGATCAAGAAATAGATGATTTAGCTGAGTTTCTTAAATGGACCTCAAAAATTGAGGTGAATGACTGGCCACCCAATCAGGAGGGTTAACAGTGCTACATACATTGAAATTTCAATCACAAGTGGTGGCAAAACCCTATTTTATTTTTGCCTTAATTTTATTCGCAGGACAAGTATTATTCGGCAGTATACTTGGTTTGCAGTATGTGATAGGTGACTTTCTATTTCCAGCTATTCCATTTAATGTAGCTAGAATGGTTCATACTAATTTACTCATAGTATGGTTATTGTTCGGATTTATGGGGGCTGCGTACTACCTGGTTCCTGAAGAGTCCGATGTAGAATTACATAGCCCAAAACTGGCTATGTGGCTTTTTTGGATATTTGCAGTTGCTGGAGTGCTAACAATCTTAGGGTATTTAATGGTGCCTTATGCTAGTTTGGCCAAGTTAACGGGTAACAGCCTATTGCCTACGATGGGACGAGAGTTTTTAGAACAGCCGACAGTCACTAAAATAGGCATTGTCATTGTTGCATTAGGGTTTCTCTATAATATTGGAATGACAATACTCAAAGGCCGCAAGACGGTTATTAACATGATTCTTATGACCGGACTGATTGGTTTGGCAGTGATGTTTCTATTTTCATTTTATAACCCTGAGAACCTTGCCTTAGATAAATACTTTTGGTGGTGGGTAGTACACCTTTGGGTTGAGGGTGTATGGGAATTAATTATGGGCGCAATATTAGCCTATGTTTTAATAAAAATAACTGGCATTGACCGTGAAGTTGTTGAAAAGTGGCTTTATGTTATAGTGGGGATGGCATTAATTACCGGTATCATAGGCACTGGACATCATTATTACTGGATTGGCCCACCTCCTTATTGGAAATGGTTAGGTTCTGTGTTTTCTGCTTTGGAGCCATTGCCCTTTTTTGCAATGACACTATTTGCCTTTAACATCGTCAATAAACGGCGTCGTGAGCATCCAAATAAGGCGGCTACATTATGGGCTCTAGGTACAGCATTGGTTGCTTTTTTAGGTGCAGGTGTATGGGGTTTTTTACATACGTTAGCCCCTGTTAACTACTATACGCATGGCACTCAAATTACAGCTGCGCATGGCCATTTAGCTTTTTATGGCGCTTATGTAATGATTGTGTTGACTATTATCTCTTATAGTATGCCTAAACTAAGGGGGATTGGAGAGTCGAATAGTAACCGCGCCCAAGTATATGAAATGTGGGGTTTTTGGTTAATGACATTGGCGATGATTTTTATCACCTTGTTTCTAACAGCCGCAGGCATTTTGCAAGTTTGGTTACAACGATTGCCAGAAGATGGGCAGGCTTTAAGCTTTATGCAAACACAAGATCAAATAGCTATTTTTTACTGGTTACGTTCAATTACAGGTGGTGTATTTTTGATTGGAGTTGGTACCTATTTTGTTAGCTTCTTTGTTGGTGAAAAAAGTGAGGTGACTGAGGTCGCAGTGGCGGCTAACAGCTAATAAAAATGCAACCGATATTTTATCATACCACTTGCGAATCATGATACACAGCGAAGCCTAAAAATTATTCGCGAAGCGTATAAAGCATTGAAAAGAATATCGGTTGCATTACTTATTCTACATTTAATAATTGGTCTAATATATCCAGCGCATCCTCAACGGAGGAGTGTTCAACATTATCCTCAAGCAGTTTATGAGCTTTTAGCTCGTAAATTCGCTTAAAAATAGCTCGCATAAAAAATTGGTCTAGTGATATATCACTATTATCAATAAGAGATTTTGCTTCTTGTACTAAATGATTGGGTAATGTTAATGAGTAGAGCATGTTAAGTATCCAGTTACGTTATAGTGTTTATTATACTCGATAACAGAAAAGGAAATTTTTATCAAAATTTTCACAAATTTAATTGATCTAAGTTAACACTAGTGGTTAATGTGTAAGCTTGGGTAAGTGTCTTCAAAGTCATTCTCTTTTGACAAGGTGCTTTTTTGCAAGCATAGATGGCTCACCTCAAGAAAACGTAACATAGCCAGAGGGAGCAGGAGCATGGGGAAAAGTTGTTGCCTTTTTTGTGCATGGTCCAATAGACATCTACATTGTATTACCTTGATATTGGTCAAAAGTAACTGGGCTAATTCTTGGGAATATTAATACTAATTAGTTGGATTAGCATATATATTATCCACAATTCATTTTTAGGTGTAGAGCAAACAGCAAGAATACTCACAGTGAAGGGGTATAAAATTCATTCGCGAAGAGTATAAATTAATGGAGAGCAAATGGAGGAGTGGGTAGGCAGCCTTTGGCATCGTTTTATTACCCGCCAGAGTGTTGATGAGTTTACATCCGCACAAGTGAGTTTAGTTGAGGTAAAGCGCTCAGTTGGAGTATTGTTTCGTGCATTAGGGGGAGAGCCAGGCAAGCGTATTGAAGCGGCAACCCCCAGAGTATATCAACAGCGACGCCGACTCATACAACAGATTGCAGGTACTTGCTTGCAAACTTGTGTTGCCTGGCAAGATGATGAGTCATTGCGTTTACCACCAACAATTGCCGTCTTTCCAACAGTGGAATTAAACCGCTCGCTTTATCTGTGGCTAACTGCATTGGCTGCCCATCAAAAACAGCCTTTTAAGCACTGGGCTTGGGATAACCAACAACTTGTACAACAATTGCTGGTGAATTATTCTGGTTTAAACAGTTTGTACCAGCAGTTACTCAAAGCATTATTACCATTACGGCCACCCATCGATCATTTACCTGCTGCAGAGGCTGCACTGGAGCGAGCCGTACAAGCTGCACTTCAGGTGCCGGGTAGTATTGATACATTTCCACGTTGTGATGTGGCACCACAGCCAATTCCTTTATGGTTGTATCCATCTGCTAAGCTACCATTCTGCCAACCATTACCACAGGAATCACCTACAGAAACAAATACCAGTTCAGTGTCTCAGTGTCAGCAACTAGCAGCTCGCAAACGGGCAGAGCGAATTAATGATGCTAATGAGCGAGATGGATTATTGTTGTTTAGATTGGAAAATCTGTTTAGTTGGACTGAATACAGCCATCTAAATCGCTGTTCAGATGAAGGAGATGATGATCAAGCGAAACGTGTGGCTGATGACTTAAACTGTCTTGCAATTGCTCAACAGCAACCGACGCGCTCAGCACAGCTACGGGTAGACTTGGATCTACCGGCAGCCAGTCAGGATGATATTCCAATAGGGGATGGTATTTTACTGCCTGAATGGGATTATCGTCGGCAGCAGCTAGTGCCAAACCAGTGTCGTATTCAACCTATGTTGCCTAAGCTAGCAAAAGCTGCTGCGTTACCTAAGAAACTGGTAAGAACTGCTAATACACTGCGAGCTCATTTTGAGCGCTTGCGTACCTTACGGTATTGGCAACGTCATTTACCACAAGGAGAGGAGTTGGATTTAACCGCTTGGCTGGACTTTTATATAGAGACTCAGCATGCTCAAAGCCCTGAGCAAGGGTGTTACCAAAGTTATCGTCGTCAGCAACGGGATTTATGCTGCTTGTTACTAGCAGACATATCTATGTCTACTGATGCCTATTTACAGCAAGATGGTCGGGTGATTGATGTAATACAAGACAGTTTGTTGTTATTTGGTGAAGCGTTACAGGCAGTACGTGATCCGTTTGCTATGTATGGGTTTTCTTCTGTAAAGCGCCAGCAGGTTCGGCTGTTAATGCTTAAAAATTTTCAAGAGCAATATAACCATCAAGTAAGGGGGCGTGTTTTGGCTTTACAGCCAGGCTACTATACCCGGATGGGTGCGGCTATTCGGCAAATGACCAAGGTATTAGCTGCACAACCAGAGTCGAAACGACTATTGTTGTTGATTAGTGATGGCAAGCCCAATGATATTGATCATTATGAAGGCCGTTTTGGTATTGAAGATACCCGGGAAGCGATTCGAGAAGCTAAACGACAACAAATAAAACCTTTTTGTATTACTATCGACCAGCAAGCCGCGGATTATTTGTCTTATATTTTTGGTGTTGATGGGTTTACCGTTATTCGTCAGCCAACACAATTACCTCACCAATTACCCCAACTTTATCAGCAGCTAACGGGTTAATTTAATGGCGCAGCATGACCGTTGTTTGTACTGTAATTCTTGTGTAAATGAGATATTAATTAATAAAAAGGCAGACTGCCCGGTTTGTGGTATGCCCTTGCCCAATCAGTCAAGTTTTTCGAAAAAAACTAGTAGGCAAAAGTGGTTTAAATTAGGCTTCATTTTATTGGGGCTTTTTTGTGGATTGATGATTTACTGGTTGCCACGTTAAACAATTATTAGAGGTGCCCTAAACGGTTTCTGCTTGGGTAATTGGATTAGCTTTGTTAGAATCCCTGCGTTTTGCAATTGACTAATGTGGGGCCATAGTGGTTGTGAGTTTAATCTGGGTCGACTGGCTAATTATTGGCATTATTGTTATCTCCAGTTTGTTAAGTATCCGGCGTGGCTTTTTCCAAGAAGCGGTTTCCATGTTAGCTTGGTTAGCAGCCATTATTGTTGCCTGGATGTTTGGTGGCAGTTTATCGCTGTTGTTTGCCGATTATGTTGAGACACCCTCTGTACGGGTGGTCCTTGCTTGTATTGTATTATTTTTAGCGACTTTATTATTAGGTGCCATTGTCAGTAAGCTGTTTGGTGAGCTGGTTAAAGCAACTGGGTTTACGGGCACTGATCGTTTTTTAGGTGTGGTTTTGGGGGCTGGCCGGGGTGCTTTGTGTGTCGTATTACTGGTTGGTGTGGCAAGTCTGCTACCAGTACAGCAAGATAGCTGGTGGCAGCAATCCCAGTTGATTCCTCACTTTTTAACCGTGGCTGACTGGTCCCGGCACCATTTAATGGAGCTCATTGCTCCCTACATAAACACGAAAGCACAATAAAATATCTGAAAAACACCTGTATTGACCTACAATACAGGTGTTTTTCTTTGTGCATAAGCAAACTAAAATGGGTCTAACAGGCAGGCTCACAAGTTCTAAATGTCTAGCTGTAAAAACTGAATGAGGTAGCTTCATGTGTGGGATTGTCGGAATAGCGGCAAAATCGAATGTTAATCAGGCCCTCTACGATGCATTAACGGTGTTACAGCATCGAGGACAGGATGCAGCAGGTATTGTTACCTGTGCAGATACTCGGTTTTACCTGAGAAAAGACAATGGTTTAGTGCGCGATGTATTCAGAACTCGTCACATGAAAAGGCTGGTTGGTAATATGGGGATTGGCCACATCCGTTATCCAACCGCAGGTAGCTCCAGCTCAGCTGAGGCACAACCATTTTATGTAAACTCACCTTATGGCATTACCCTGGCGCATAATGGCAATTTGACTAATGTTGAAAAAATTAAAGAAGATTTATTCAAGGCCGACCTGCGTCATATTAATACCAACTCAGATTCAGAAGTTCTATTGAATGTATTTGCCCATGAGCTTCATGCATTAAAACAGTTAACTCCCTCACCTGAGCATATCTTTCAAGCTATTAGCAAAGTTCATCAACGCTGTGAAGGTGGCTATGCAGTGATAGCTATGTTAGTGGGTTATGGTATTGTTGGATTTCGTGACCCTAATGGCATTCGCCCAATGGTTTTTGGTGAGCGGCAAACCGAAGCGGGCACTGAGTATATGATTGCGTCTGAAAGTGTGGCGTTGGATGCCCTGGGTTATAAAGTGATTCGGGATGTAGCACCGGGGGAAGCCATCTTTATTGATGCAGAAGGTCAGCTGCATAGCCAGCAATGTGCACCTGCCTCTAAATTGCAACCCTGTGTATTTGAGTTTGTTTATTTTGCTCGACCTGATTCAATTATTGATGGTAGCTCCGTTTATAAAGCCCGGTTGAAAATGGGGGAAAAACTAGCAGATAAAATCCTTAGTGAGCGTCCTGACCATGATATTGATGTGGTTATTCCAATTCCTGACACCAGTCGTACATCAGCATTGCAGTTAGCCAATCGGTTGGGTGTGAAATTCAGAGAAGGCTTTATTAAAAATCGCTACATTGGTCGCACCTTTATTATGCCTGGCCAAATCGAGCGGAAAAAATCAGTCAAGCAAAAATTGAATGCCATTGATTTAGAGTTTCGTGGTAAAAATGTCATGCTGGTGGATGACTCGATTGTACGAGGAACCACGTGTAAACAAATTATTGAAATGGCAAGGGACGCGGGCGCGAAAAAAGTTTATTTTGCCTCAGCGGCACCGGCGGTACGCTACCCTAATGTATACGGCATTGATATGCCGACAGCTAGTGAGCTAATTGCCCATGGTCGTACCGATGAAGAGGTAGGCACATTAATTGGTGCCGACTGGTTAGTTTATCAAGACTTAAACGACTTGATAGGTTCAGTTACAGAAGGCTGCAAAACCCAGTTTGATGGTTTTGAGTGTTCAGTATTTGATGGTAAATATATTACGGGTAATATTGATCAAGCGTATCTGGACCGCATTGAATATGATCGCAGTGATGCGGCTAAGGCTGCTCGGGTGAAGTCTGATAATGCCATTATTGACCTGCATAACGACGAGTAACGGATAAAAATGTCAGAACAAATTTTTGATAGCGATTGGTATGGCTCCGATTTATCTGAAGCGGCGTTTGCTACATTAGCCGTACGAGCAGGCCAGCGGAGAACCCCAGAAACAGAACACGCTGAGCCTATTTTTACAACATCAAGTTACGTTTTTAAAAGCGCAGCAGATGCAGCAGCACGATTTGCTGGCGACATACCGGGTAATGTGTATTCTCGTTACACCAACCCAACGGTAAGAACCTTTGAAGAGCGAATTGCAGCGCTGGAAAAAGGGGAGCAAGCTGTTGCAACCGCTTCAGGAATGGCTGCTATTTTATCCACTTGTATGGCACTGTTAAAAGCCGGTGACCATGTTGTTTGTTCTCGCAGTGTATTTGGCACTACGACTAATATTTTCGATAAAGTACTGCGTAAGTTTGCTATTGATACTACGTTTGTCGACTTGGTGAATATTGAGTCATGGCAAGCAGCCATTCAGCCCAATACCAAAATGCTGTTTTTAGAAACGCCTTCTAATCCTTTAAGTGAAACAGCTGATATCCGACAGTTGGCGGATTTAGCCCAACAACATGATGCACTGCTGGTGGTGGATAATTGTTTTTGTACGCCGGCTTTGCAACAGCCACTCACCCTAGGGGCCGATGTTGTCGTGCACTCCGCGACTAAGTTTTTAGATGGCCAGGGCCGTTGTGTCGGGGGTGTAGCCGTTGGGCGCAATGAGTTAATGAATGAAGTGCTGGGCGTTATTCGTACTGCTGGCCCTTGCATGAGCCCGTTCAATGCCTGGGTATTTTTAAAAGGCTTGGAAACACTGGCATTACGAATGGAACGCCATTGTGCCAATGCCCTTGAGCTGGCGGAGTGGTTAGCCCAACAACCTGGTATTGAAAACGTCCATTATGCAGGCTTAATTGACCACCCACAGCATGAGTTAGCCAAGCGTCAACAAAAGGCGTTTGGTGGGGTACTTTCTTTTGAGGTAAAAGGGGGTAAAGCAGAAGCTTGGCGTTTTATTGATGCCACTAAAGTTGTGTCAATTACAGCCAATTTAGGTGATGCCAAAACAACCATTACCCATCCTGCTACCACAACTCACTGCCGATTATCTCCTGAAGATCGTGCCAATGCCGGTATAAAAGATTCGCTTATTCGAGTAGCAGTTGGCTTGGAAGCCATTGACGATTTAAAAGCAGATATGGCGAGAGGGTTAGCGGCAATTAATAAATAGTAAGCACTGCAATCATCACCTTTAACTAAAAAGCCAGAAGCAATGAAAAACTTCTGGCTTTTTGTATTTTAGGAATAAATTTTAGGAAAAATAGTAAACTCATTTCTTTTAGTATTATTTATTAATCAAAATCCTAAAGTAGAACAAAAAATAATACTTGCACTTTATTAGAAAAAAATTAACAATGTTTTTGCTCATAAGGATGGAGTGAGTGTTAATCACATTAAGGAACAATTGATGAAAAAAATACTAATTGCCACAGTTGCTGTTGTATCCGCTATAAATGTATATGCAAATCCATGGTTTGAAAATACTTCGGCGATGTCTGAACAATTTAATGCGGCAGCTCAGTCATTAAAAGCAGCCTATTATATGGATGTTCCGCTTGCCGAAAAAGCTTGTAAAGAAACATTATTGGAAGAGTATGGGCATCTTAGTTCGCCAGAAAAAGCTGAAATGTTAGCTGGTTTGATGTGTAGTGCTAGTTCTGATAAAAATTTAGTAAAGTTGTTAGAAAAAGCAGCCATGAAAGTTGAGTGATATTTGATTTTTTTAGCGTGATGCAAATCTCTTATAAAGGGTTTCCTACGCTAACTCTAGTTTAAATAAGTATTTTAATGAACCCAAGGAGGTTTGGCACCTTGGGTTCTCTAGTTTAAATAAGTATTTTAATGAACCCAAGGAGGTTTGGCACCTTGGGTTCGGTTTGTCATTATTTAAATATTGTTATAGCAGTGCCCAAATATCCTTATGATCCTCCGCAGCTACTTCCTGCTTGGCAAGCAACAACTGTCGACAGTTCTTTGTTAATGCTAGTGTTGTCAATTAAGGTCATATATGCCTGAGTTAGCTTACTTTCCATAAATTGATTAGCGGCAGCCTGTGCAGCTGCTTCTGATTCCCAATAATTAATACCTAGCCACTCTTCAGCTGTATTGTTAAAACTTAATGACCGGTAAAGGAAGCCTGGTTGTTGCAGAATAAATTGCTGCAAAGCCTGATTGGCGGTCTCCAATTCAGCTTGAGTGGCATCTGCTTTTAATTTAAAACGGAATAGCTCGATAAACTCAGACATGTTTTTTGCTCCTGTTTTGACTATTAAGTCGGATCTACTAAAGTGAGATTACTCATATCACCTGTTTATTGGGTCATACTTGAGTGAGAGTGAGATGTTAAAAGGGGGCTCCTGACAGCATTCTGTCAGTATACTTTTGGCGAATCTTTTAAATTTCGTTTTGTAGGTATACCTTGTGTGGCTTTGGTATTAGGCTGGCAAGTAAAAAATTATAAACGACAACACAGCAATAGGATAAGATGGCCATGAATCGTCTACAGGGATTAGTAGAGGAGTGGGGAATAATTGCTGCAGTGATTTTACTGATTCTTATGTCAGTGGAGTCATCAGAAAGTAATGCTGTATTGACGGGGGCAGGGACAGAAATGACTGGCAATGCTAATGCCATGATATCCCAAGCGGCTTTCACTCCCTCTGAAAAAATGTGCCCAGCTCAAAAAGGCAGCGTGGATCGGTATTGGACACTGACAGATGAGTCCGGTCGTGAGGCTTATTGGCAGGGTTTTAATGTATCTGGCAGTGTCAAGCTAGCTGAAACAGGGTTTAAACCTTTCAAAAATCTTGCAGATGCACAGCAAACCTTTCAACAAATTAAACAACAAACTGGCGCCAATATTGTACGTTTTACCCTAGCATGGGAAGGAGTGCAGCCTGAGCCGAACGTTATTGATTATCAATATTTAGCTGATATTACTGCACAATTAAAGCAAGCGATTGATCAAGGCATTTATGTCATTCTAGATTATCATCAGGATTTATTTAGTCGTCATTTGTTTAATCAAAAGTCATGGCATACAGGCAATGGAGCACCGGCTTGGGTTGTGCCAGACGAAGATTACCCCCCTGAATATTGCGGGCCTGTTTGTTTTAGCTGGAGTCAGCATAATATTACTGATAAGGCTGTACGATTGGCTTTTCGTCGGTTTTGGGCTGATGCCACAGTGGAAACCACAGTGGGTCCAATTAAAATCCAAACTGCATTTTTAGATCAGCTGGCCGCTACGCTTGATTATATTCGTAAACAGCTCTCAAGTGATGAGCTGTCGTATATGCTGGGGGTGGACCCATTTAATGAGCCTGTTGATGGTGGTATGGAAGGGCTTTCTCCCAAAGAGTGGGATAACCAGGTACTGTGGCCTTTTTATCTGCGAGTTCGTCAAGTAATGGATAACGCTGGCTGGCAACAGCAATATGTCTATGCAGAGCCATTGGTCTTTTGGAATACCAATGCAGGTGTGGTAAGACCAACCGGTGGTCATCATTTAAACCAACCACCAGGTAAAGGCTTTATATTTAATAGCCACTATTATGATGCAGCAAGGATGAGTTGGCGATTGCTTTCCGTAAAGTCTGGTAGTTATATAGATGCTTTTGATCAAATAAGACAGGAGGCAAGTTTTTTACAGCTACCCTTGTTAGTGAGTGAATTTGGTATGTGGCTTCATGGTAAAGGGAGTAAGGATCCTATTCGAATGCTAAAAGGCCAGCGTCAAGGAATGGCGTTATCTAAGTTAACGGACGATAAGCGGCCAGCTTTTTGTTCTCCTTTTATTTCCGCTACCCAATGGCACTGGGATATTTACTATAACAATCATCATGAATATCAAAATGGCAATCCTGATAAGTTGATTACCAAGTGGGATGCCTGGAATGATGAGAATTTTTCTGTGGTGTCTAACTATGGTAATACTTTTAATTTGCCAGCGCCTTTGTTGCAACGAGCTTATCCTGAACGGATTGCTGGACAGTTATGGCATAGTTATTTTAATGACATAACCTCAGATAAAAAAGGTCGCCAGTTGCACTGGGTTGGGATTAAACCATTAGGAAGTGACAGTGTAAAATGGCAAGATAAGCTTTTTTTCTGGGCAACCTGGCAAGGTAAAGGTAGTGGTGATAGCTGGTTTTATTTACCAACAGACATGGCCAAGAACGGCTTTATCGTGTTGACTGAGCAGTATTTGCTTTCCTCTGATCAGCTGACTGAGCAAAAAAACAGAGATATTCAGTGGCTACCCTCAACAAAAGGACCATTAGCAGCAGGGGGACGGTTAGTGGTAAAAAGTCAAAAAGCAAAAGAACAGTTTTTATTGGTTATACCTAAGCACGGCGCGAATACAATGTTAATTGACTGGCCTTTGCTTCAGAATCGCTTGCAAGAAACAGTTGTCAGTCAATTGAGTCCTTTAGTACTGCTTTGAGATATTAGTTTTTTTGGGGCTGAAGGACTAACTACTGACTAACTATAATAGTCAGTAGTTAGTGTATTTCTATCCTAGGTATTCTATCATGATTCTGGATATTTTTCCGTCAAGGCCATTTTTGTAATAGCTCTCCACCTTTACATTGCCATTATCCAAGTCTGCACTACTATTGAAGCTACTCACAATAACGGAGTCATTAACGTCATTTGTGATGGTCACTTTGGCCCAGTCGTCATCTTTTTCAGCAGAAGGGCTATCATACACCCAGATAATCGTTGGGCCAGGGATGCCTTCCAGCTTCATTGATCTAATTTCGTCATTAACAAAGTTATAATCACCGTTTTTACACTCAATATCATAGCTTTCGCCACCACTTAAGATATCGCCAACTCTATCTTGTGTTGCGCCATTGCCTTCCCAAAAAGTGATTTGTCCTTTTGACATATATACTCCTATCCTTGAATAAAAAGTGAGCTTTGATGGTTAGGTCTGTTTGTTACTGCTTTTAGATTTAGATATTGCAAACAACTTTAAATTAGCTCAAAAGCTATTTTGTAATTGTTGGCTTGTGAATATTTTTACTATGATTCTTTTTCATGGGTTGTGTTTGTTTTGTAATGATAATGCAAACTAATAAACATTTATTCACTTGATTTTGACACTCAAGCAGGTAGATTTGGTTAATTGGCTACACTCGTTGTTTTAAACTGGGCATTATTAAAATATGCAAGAATTAATAGAAGCATGTATTACAGAAATTCAAAAAGCACTGATTGGTAAAGAGCAACAGATTCGCTTGTCATTATGTTGTCTTTTTAGTGGTGGCCATTTACTGATTGAAGACTTACCTGGGATGGGCAAAACGACCTTTGCGCATGCTTTAGCACAGGTGATGGGGTTTAGTTATAGCCGGGTACAGTTTACCAGCGACTTACTGCCAGCTGACATTTTGGGGGTGTCGGTGTTTGAGAAAAAGTCTGGGCAGTTTGTGTTTCACCAAGGGCCGATTTTTGCGCAAGTAGTATTAGCAGATGAAATTAACCGGGCCACACCCAAAAGCCAAAGTGCATTGCTAGAGGCGATGGAAGAACGACAGGTGTCGATTGAAGGAGAAACCCGTCAATTACCAGAGCCATTTTTTGTGATTGCCACTCAAAACCCAATGTCTCAGGCGGGCACTTTTCCCTTACCAGAGTCTCAGTTAGATCGCTTTTTAATGCGCATTTCTTTGGGGTATCCTGATCCTGCTGCTGAGCGTGATGTATTATTAGGCAACAGTGGTCGGGTTCAGCTGAGCCGAGTGAAGCATATTGTGAGTGCTGATCAGTTGAAACAAATTCAACAGCAGGTGGTGGATGTGAAGCCAGCAGATGCCGTATTGGATTATTTACAGCGTTTGTTAACCCACACCCGCCAAAGTGAAGACTTTGCCTATGGCCTATCACCCCGCGCAGGTCTGGCATTGCTTCGCTGTGCACAAAGCTGGGCATTTATGGCTGGTCGTGATTATTTAATTCCGGAAGATGTACAAATGGTACTGCCAGCGGTGGTTGAGCATCGGCTTCGTGAACATAGTGATATGCAAGGTCGAACCGGCGAAGCCTTAGGCCAGCGATTATTACAGGCTGTACCTGTGGTTGTTTGATGAGAAGGCCTTAATGAATATTGCAAAGCAGTGGCAAGCGTATTTCAGTAGTTGGCTAAACCGGCGTATTCCTCCCAGTCATCAAGTCACACTTAATCAAAAGCGGCTTTTTATCCTGCCCAGTCGTACAGGTTATATCCTGTTATTTGTGGTGCTAGCGATTTTTCTGGCAGCGGTTAATTATGAAAATAGCATGAGCTTTGCTGTTGCTTTTTTGTTAATCAGTCTGTTTGTTGTCGCGATTTTGCATACTTACAATAATTTAGCGGGTATGGAGTTGATAGGTGTGAATGGAGGAGCCGCACATGTAGGGGATGATGTTGGGTTTGAATTAAAACTGAAAGCCAGTACACCAAAAAAAGGCCATGAGTCGGTTCGTTTATATTGGCCACAAGGGATACCTCAGCTGGCGTCTATTGAACCTGCAGGTGAAACTAATGTAAAAGTATTCTTGCCTGCTGAGCGACGAGGCTATTTTAAACCAGGGCGGCTTTGTATTGAAAGTTATTATCCATTGGGTTTATTGCGCTGCTGGACCTGGGTAGATTTGGATATTACAGCATTGATTTATCCAAAACCGATTAAGTGCCATCTGCCTTATTTTGAGTCTGCCAGTATTGAGGGGCAAACCCTGGCTAAAGATGGGGTGGAGGACTTTGCTGGGCTGCGGGACTATCATCCAGGAGATGGATTACGTCATATTGCCTGGAAACAGTATTCAAAAACTGACACCCTATTAACCAAGGATTTTTCTGCATTTACTGATCGGCGGCGTTGGTTGGACTGGGAGAATATCCCAGGGGCTGACCTGGAAATAAAACTATCTCATCTCTGCTATTGGTGTATGCGCTGTGAGCAATTTCAGGAAGACTACGGGTTACGTTTGCCTGGTATCACGATAGAGCCAGGTCGAGGGCAAATGCATTTGCGCCGTTGCCTGACTGAATTAGCATTATTTCAGGTGTAGTGCATCATGAAAATTGGCCACCAACAAATTCCCCGCTCCGGTCTTATTTGGTTATTACTGACTCAAGCACTGGTTATTTTACCCCAGCTGGCTCGATTACCTATTTGGGTCGTGGTGGTTGCCGTTATTTGTGCTTTGTGGCGAGTGATGATTTTCCGCAGCCGTTGGTCATACCCTAAATTATGGATAAAAGTCCTGGTGGTAGGGGCTGCAGTGATTGGCACCTTATTTCATTATGGTACGATCGTTGGGTTGGAGGCAGGTGTTGCCTTATTAGTAACCACCTTTTTGTTAAAATTGTTGGAAATGAAAAATCTGCGGGATGCTTACCTGGTGATTTTTCTAAGTTACTTTGTAGTGGTCACTGAGTTTTTATACTCACAAAGTATTTTAGTGTCCAGCTATATGCTGTTTACCTTACTGGTTATTACTTCTGCATTAGTAGGGTTGCATACTCCTCACCTGGGTTTTCAACCGTGGCGCACTTTCAGAAAAGGCGCGGTATTGATTGTTCAGTCAATTCCATTAATGATTTTATTGTTTCTGTTTGTACCAAGAATTAGCCCATTGTGGCGGGTGGAGTTTCCACAAACCAATGCTAAAAGTGGTGTGAGTGAAACCATTAGCCCTGGTGATATTGCCAATTTAAGCAAATCTGATGGGTTGGCATTTCGTGCAACGTTTAAAGGGGATATTCCTTCTAGAGATTTTCTTTATTGGCGTGGTTTGGTGATGAGCCATTTTGATGGTCGCCGCTGGACCCAAGGGAGCCGTGAATTAGGGCAAGCCAGTAAATTATCTACTAATCTTGCCCAGCTGGAGTCACCATTACTGAGTTGGTCCAACCAGCCTGCCAGCTGGGAAAGACGCATGGAAAAAATAGGCAAAGTCTATGAGTACGATGTGATCATTGAGCCTACTCAACAACATTGGTTATTTAGTTTGGCTAGTCCAGAAAATACTGATAGCAATATAGCGTTAGTCAGGGATTTTCGCCTAGTGGCTGCCGAACCTATTACCCAACGCAAGCAGTATACTGTTAAATCATACCCCGATAGCCATCAAGATAAAGACCTACCTGTGTGGCTAAAACGAATGAACTTGCAGTTGCCGCCTTTTGGTAACCCAAAAGCAAGAGTAATGGCTCAGCAGTTCTGGGAGACTAGTGGTAAATCCGTTGAAAATTATGTTGAAAAAATATTAGTGCATTTTCGACAAGAGCCTTATTTTTATACCTTAAAACCCCCTTTATTAGGACGTGATAGTGTTGATGAGTTTTTAATCAATAGTAAAAGAGGCTTTTGTGCTCATTATGCCAGTGCATTTGTATTCCTAATGCGTGCGGCTGGAATACCGGCACGTATGGTGGCTGGTTATCAGGGAGGAGAAATTAATAAAGCCGGTAATTATGTGCAAGTTAGACATTTTGATGCCCACGCTTGGGCAGAAGTATGGGTGCCGAAGCGAGGCTGGGTGCGAGTTGACCCAACGGCAGCAGTAGCGCCAGAACGAGTCGAAGATGGCCTGGAAGCCGCGGTGGCGGAAGAGGGTAGCTTTTTAGCGGAGAGCCCACTATCTCCCTTGCGATTTCGCAATGTACCTTTCTTAAATAATGTACGGATGCAATGGGAACTGCTGGAATATCAGTGGCAACGTTGGGTGCTTAATTATGATCAAGCTGCTCAGCTGGAATTATTTGAGCGCTGGTTTGGCGGCAAAAACTGGTATGTTATTGTGTTTACTATTGCAGGCAGTATGTTTGCCCTCATTGGCTTACTGGCATTATGGATTATCTGGCGGCAACGGCCACAGGCTAAAGACCCTGCAAGCCAGTGCTATTTGGCTTTTTGCAAGCGCATGGAAAAACATGGACTGACTCGAAATATCAATGAACCACCCCATACCTTTTTAGCACGAATAAAACAGCTTCAGCCAAAATTATCAGCTAAAGCAACGGTAGTCACCAAACTCTATGTAAAACTGATGTATCAGCCTGTGGTATTAACATCTCAAGAGCGCAAGGAGCAGTTAGCGCAAATGAAAAGTGCAGTGAAGAGTTTGTAATAAAAGAATTATATTAGATTGTTAGTTATAATATCTCTATCTTGAGTCATTTTTAAGTGTAAATAGTAAGTGGTGCATACTACTCGCAGCGAAGGGGTATAAAAATCATTCGCGAAGAGTATAGTTAATATTTCACCATGGATGGTTCGATCTCATTCGCCCAGGCAATAATACCACCGGTCAAATTAACCGGTTTTTTAAAACCATGCTGAAGCAGTAATTCGCAGGCTTTAGCTGAACGGCCACCAGTTTTACAGTGCACGATTATTTCCTGTGCTTTATCAAATTGATTTAATTGACTGGCAACTTCTGCCATAGGAATATGGACACTATTTTTGATACGACAAATATTGACTTCGTATTGTTCTCGTACATCTAAAATGGTTAGTATTTCCCCTGCATCAATTCGTTGCTTTAGTTGTGCGACGGATATTTCCTGATATTGTTTTTGGGCTGGATGCTTAGGTATGCCACAAAACTGTTGATAATCAATGAGCTTGGTAATGCTAGGTTTATTACCACAAACACAACAGTTTTTGTCTTTTTGTATTGCCAGCTCATCAAAGCGCATACTTAATGCATCATATAGTACCAAGCGGCCGCTGAGGCTTTCGCCGGCACCTGTAATGATTTTAATGGCTTCTGTGGCTTGAATAGTGGCAATGAGTCCAGGCAGTACCCCTAATACCCCACCTTCTGCACAAGAAGGAACCATTCCTGGAGGTGGGGGCTCAGGGTATAAACAGCGATAACAAGGGCCATCCTGGTAATGAAATACTGTTGCCTGGCCTTCAAAGCGGAAGATACTGCCGTATATATTGGGTTTATTTAATAAAATGCAGGCATCATTTACCAGGTAGCGGGTAGGAAAGTTATCAGTACCATCAATCACTAAGTCGTAGTCTTTTATAATATCCAGAGCGTTATCTGTAGTGAATGCTTCGTTGTAAGTAACAATATTGACATAAGGGTTGAGCGTTACCAACTTGGCTTTTGCTTGTAACACTTTTGCCATGCCTAAGTCATTATTGGTAAACAATATTTGTCTTTGCAGGTTGGATTCTTCAACCACATCATGGTCAATAATGCCTAGTTTGCCAATACCTGCTGCGGTTAAATAAAGACTTAAAGGAGAAGCTAAACCGCCTGCACCAATAATTAATACCCGAGCGGCCTTTAATTTTAATTGGCCGGTTTCACCTATTTCTGGCAGCATTAGATGACGGCTATAACGGCTTAATTCTTTAGGTGACAGGGCTTGTTCGGCTATTGAACCGCCGGCAATCGCAGGGACGATGCGTAGCTCACTGTTTTCAGGTAATTGAGTTTGCATGCCATTTTGTTGTTTAATATCTACTTTATTCAGATATATATTGACAAAATTACGTAGTTGACCTGCTTCATCAAATAATTGTGATTTAAGTTCGGGATACTGGCTACACAAGTTGTGTATCGCTTCTTCAACCGTATTTGCTTCAAGTGTGAGGCTGCTTTGTTGTTGGGTAAAGCGACGTAAAGGTGAGGGAATTTTAATATTAATAGTTGCTTGCATGGGTGTTTCCTTCCACTTGAATGGTTTCAGGAAGAAACTGACTGCGGTCGTTAGTGAGTTGCCATGAGCGATAGCGGGCTACTTTGCTGTTAACCACTGAAATAATAATATAGCTGATGCCTGGCCAGGCATGCAGGCGGTCAAATTCAGAAGGTACAGCAGGGTGGTCTGGGTGAGAGTGAACAATACTAATAATGGTCAAGCCTTGTTTATCAGCGTTATCTTCAACTTCTTGATAGGTAGCAGGGTCAATGAGAAAGCGCCGTTGACTATTGGTTGTTATTTGATTATTGCACGAGTAATAGTAATAACCTGTCGTGTGGTTAGTTTGCGAGTGTCCAATAATCAAACCACAGCTTTCACTTGGATAATTTTGCTGGGCGTGGTTCAACATGGCATGGTTTATTTCCGTTGTAATATAAATTGTCATGACCAGAGACCTGCACTGAAATAGCGTTCGCCTAAATCGTTCAAGAGTGTCACAAAGACACCAGCAGATACCTGCTTCATTATTTTAATGCTAGCAGCCAGATAGGCACCGGAGGATTGGCCTACAAAGTAACCTTGATGAGATAGGGCATAGCAATATTCTTTGGCTTCGTCAGCGCTGATAGGTATCCACTCGTCGACTAACTGTTGTTGAAAAATATCAGGAACAATATCTGTTAGCTCTCCTAAAGGTTTTAAACCCTCTATACCAGGCCATCGCTCTGGTAGTACAGCACAGATTTTAACAGTTGGATAGATTTCTTTTAGGCGACAAGCAATCCCTGTAAGTGAACCGCCGGTACCCACTCCACCAATAAAGTAGGTAATTGGGTGTTTTACTTGATTAATAATTTCACAACCGGTGCCTTGATAATGGGCTTCAACATTGTAAGGGTTGGCATATTGATTACAGAAAAAAAACTGATCGGGTGATTGTTGATATACTGATCTGACATGATGAAGCGCTTTGTCATATCCTTCCAAGGGATCAGTTTCGATTAACTCGGCACCATGAGCTTTAAGACGACTCTTGCGTTCATCACTGGCATTGCCTGGAATAACAATACAAACATGGCGGTTAATTGCTCGACCCAACATGGCATAAGAAATGCCTGCATTGCCACTACTGGAATCCAGTATCACTTTATTTTCTGGAAGCTGGCCGCTGTTCAATGCATGAAGCAACATGGATTTAACTGGCCGATCTTTAAGAGAGCCACCTGGATTAACCCATTCTGCTTTTGCATAAAGAAAAATATTTTTTTTATCCGGGCTAAAGTAGCTTAGGTTGATCAGCGGGGTATTGCCTACTAAGTCAAGCAACTCCATATTGTTTCCTTCCAGTTTTTAGATATAAAAATAAAGCGGTATATACTCGCAGCGAAGGGATCTAAAAAATAATCGTGAAGAGTATATAAAGTGTTAGCGTAATCTATTAAGACGGCTACAATTTTTGAGTTAATAAAGTTGGTGTTTTTATATGATTTTTATCTATACCTAGGGTGGAGAGTGAGCTGGTTATAGTTAAATTTTTTATTTCTTGGTTGAGTAGCGTTAAAATAGCCTTAATTACTCTTCTCGTTGAGGGTTAGATAATGCAGTGGAAGTGGATAGACTACCAGCAGGAGTTTAATCAGTGTAATCAATTAATGATGATTTGCATTAATAATTTGACGTTGCAGGACTGGCGGAAAGCTATCAGGTTTTTTAGTTTAACCAAAGCAAAACTCCATTTATTTAAAAAAGGAAAAACCCTGGTTCAGCCTAATAATATGACTGACTTAGCCCATTTGGTAGGAGATGATTGTCTGCTAGCGATAGATTTAGGGAAAGTTCAACTTTTTGGTATTTTAAAATGCAAGGCAATACTTAAGTTGCTATTTAGTTCATCGCAGATAGATTGTGAGGCAAATGCAAATGTTGTATTTCGGGTAATGTCCACTCTAGGGCGACAATTAAATAAACCAGTGATGCTAGTGACAGAACAAAATAGGGCTCGACCAATATTTTACTATTTACCCCGCCAAGGTTTGACGTATTTGTCTTTAAGGGATCAAACAAATAATTATAAACAGTCAGTATACTAGACGCTAGGGTATCATTAAATGTACCCACTAATGTATTCCTTGTATTAGACATAATAAAATCAGGCGCCTTATGCTTTACTGTTTGTGTTTTATACAGTTTATGCTGTTTACCAGGTTATCTCCTATAAAAAATAATTGGCATGCAATACCTTAAATGAACTTAATATGATAGTTAATATTTTTTCTTGGTGTTAAATAACCTTTTGCCAGTTTTTATAATATGTTGATTTGTCAGAAAGTATTTTCATTGATTGATGAATGATGATGTGAGTATTTAGTCATTTGGCTGTAACTGAATACTCTCTTTTTTTTATTAATTCATTTGTCTTCTACTGCTGGCTAACCCTTTGCAATTTGTTTGGTAAATTGAGTTAAAGCACTTTATTTGCTTAATAAACTGGCCAGTAAGTTTGGCAGGGAGTAGAGAAATGAATAATATGATTCGCTTTTATGAGCCTGATCAGTTGTATGGCTTTTTATCTAATTTTGCTGAAAATCCTATTATTGTCGATGGTGTGGAATGGCGTACCAGTGAACACTTTTACCAAGCCAGCAAATTTATGGCGAGGGATATTACGTCTCAAATTTATCATGCGGCAACACCAACAGAGGCGTTTCAACTAAGCCGAGAGTATTCCCGTCAGGTACGTAGTGATTGGGAGCAAATTAAAGACAGTGTGATGTTGAGAGCATTACGTTGTAAGTTTTCACAACACAATCAATTAGCTTATTGGTTAGTGGCTACAGGAAATAACATACTGGTCGAGCATTCTTTTAAAGATAGTTACTGGGGGGATGGTGGTGATGGCAGTGGGCTTAACCGATTAGGTGAGTTATTAATGCAGGTACGTGAAGAGTTGGCAAGTCAGCATCCTCATCAACTGGTTCGTTATGTAGAGTCTGCTCAATTACCGATGGATATGGGCACTTTTACCATGCATGGTTTTGTTGAAAAGAAGACAGGTAAGGAGCATGTCGCGTTAAGTTACGGTGAAATTGATACCAACAAACCAGTATTAATTCGTTTACACTCTGAATGTTTAACAGGTGATGCATTATTCAGCTTGCGCTGTGATTGTGGTTTTCAATTAAATAAAGCACTAAAAAACATTGTTGAACATGGCAGCGGTGTATTACTTTATTTAAGACAAGAAGGGCGAGGTATTGGCCTGTTAAATAAAATTCGAGCCTATCACTTACAGGATGAAGGTGCTGATACTGTTGAAGCTAATGAAAAGCTTGGTTTTGCAGCTGATATGCGGAGTTATGACTTCTGCAAGGGGATTTTACACTATTTTGGGATTAATGAAGTAAAACTGATGACGAATAACCCGAGAAAAGTCAACTCATTAACTAAAGCGAGCATTAATGTCGTGGAAAGAGTGCCATTAAGAGAAGGGCGTAATCCTTACAATAATAACTATTTAAATATTAAAGCAAGAAAGCTAGGCCATATGTTGGATGAAATTGTTTAGCAGTAACTTTTTGTGGATAGCAAAAAACCGGCAAAGTTGCCGGTTTTTTTTGGTTGTGAAGGATTAAGCTGTCGCTTTATCCGTTGCAATAATTTGATTAGCCGCTTGTTGGAACGACTCAATCTCATTGAAGTTCATATAGCGATAGATGTCTTTAGCCATGCTATCAATATTTTTTGCATAATCCATATACTCTTCAACGGTTGGTAATTTACCCATAACGGATGCAATCGCTGCTAATTCTGCAGAAGCCAGATACACATTGGCACCATCACCTAGTCTATTTGGAAAATTCCGCGTTGAGGTTGAAACGACCGTGGCGCCAGGAGCAACACGCGCTTGGTTACCCATACATAACGAGCAACCAGGCATTTCAGTTCGTGCACCAGCCCGGCCATAAATATTGTAATAGCCCTCTTCCATCAGTTGGTGCTCATCCATTTTAGTCGGTGGTGCAATCCACAATCGAGTCGCCATTTGGCCTTTCATTTGGTCCAGTAATTTTCCGGCAGCACGGTAATGACCAATATTGGTCATACAGGAGCCAATAAATACTTCATCGATTTTATCGCCAGCCACTTCTGATAATGGTTTAACATCGTCTGGATCATTCGGGCAGGCTAAAATAGGCTCTTTTACCTCTGCTAGATCAATATCAATAATAGCGGCGTAATCAGCATCTGCATCCGCTTCCATCAATTCAGGGTTAGCCAGCCAGGCTTCCATCGCTTGAGCACGACGCTCCAGGGTTCTTGCATCGCCATAACCCTCTGCAATCATCCAGCGTAACAGGGTAATGTTGGATGTGAGATACTCAATAATGGGTGCTTTATCCAGCTTAATAGTACAGCCCGCTGCAGAGCGCTCAGCAGAGGCATCGGATAACTCAAAAGCCTGTTCTACTTTCAGGTCAGGCAGGCCTTCAATTTCTAAAATACGGCCAGAGAAAATATTTTTCTTGCCTTTTTTCTCTACGGTGAGCAAACCTTGCTTAATAGCGTAGTAGGGGATTGCATTAACCAAGTCGCGTAAGGTTACCCCTGGCTGCATTTCACCTTTAAAACGAACCAATACTGACTCGGGCATATCCAGTGGCATCACTCCAGTGGCAGCAGCAAAAGCGACTAAGCCAGAACCAGCAGGGAAAGAAATACCAATAGGAAAACGGGTATGTGAATCACCACCAGTACCTACGGTATCGGGCATTAACATACGGTTTAACCAAGAATGAATAATGCCATCACCTGGACGCAAAGAAACACCGCCGCGGTTTTTAATAAAATCGGGCAGGGTGTGTTGGGTATCGATATCGACAGGTTTGGGGTAAGCGGCTGTGTGGCAGAAGGACTGCATCACTAAATCAGCAGAAAAACCTAAGCAAGCCAAGTCTTTCAGTTCATCACGGGTCATTGGCCCAGTGGTATCTTGTGAACCCACGGTAGTCATTTTAGGTTCGCAGTATTGACCAGGTCTTACCCCTGTTACCCCGCAAGCACGACCCACCATTTTTTGTGCTAGGGTATAACCTTTGCCTGTGTCAGCAGCATCGGCTGGGCGTTTAAATACATCAGATGGCTCAAGGTTTAAAAATTCGCGAGCCCTATCTGTTAAGCCTCGGCCAATAATTAGTGGAATACGACCACCGGCGCGTACTTCGTCTAAAATGACGTCTGTTTTTAAAGTGAATTCGCTGATTATCTCGTCACTATTATGCTTTTGTACTTTTCCTGCGTAAGGATAGATATCGATGACATCTCCCATATTCAGGCTGTTGACATCGCATTCAATAGGCAGGGCTCCCGCATCTTCCATGGTATTAAAGAAAATAGGAGCAATTTTGCCACCTAATACAAAACCGCCATCGCGTTTGTTTGGAATATAAGGAATATCATCGCCCATATACCAAAGCACGGAGTTAGTTGCTGACTTTCTAGAAGAGCCAGTACCAACAACATCGCCAACATAAGCCACAGGGTGACCTTTGGTTTTCAGTTGCTCGATTACTTCCAGTGGATTACCTTCTAACCCAGGCCGTGGGTTTTTCAGCATAGCCAATGCATGTAATGGAATGTCAGGACGAGACCAGGCATCGGGAGCAGGGGATAAATCGTCGGTGTTGGTTTCCCCAGGTACTTTAAATACAGTTAAAGTAATTTTTTCGGGTACAGAGGACTTTTTAAGAAACCATTCTGCATCAGCCCAAGACTGCATAACTTTTTGGGCATTGACATTACCTGTCTTACATTTGTCTGCCACATCATGAAAAGCATCGAACATTAATAGGGTATGCGACAGTTGTTCTGCGGCAAGCTCTCCTAAACGGTCGTGCTCTACTAGTTCAACCAGGGTGGCAATGTTGTAGCCACCGAGCATGGTGCCTAACAGTTTAGTCGCATGGGCAGAGTCAATTAACGGAGAGTTGGCTTCTCCTTTAGCAACGGCAGAAAGAAATCCGGCCTTTACATAAGCAGCCTCATCTACCCCTGCAGGTACTCGGTTAGTAATCAAGTCAAGTAGGAAGTCTGCTTCACCTGCGGGTGGATTTTTCAGTAACTCAATTAAACTGGAAACTTGTTCGGCATTGAGAGGTTTTGGCACAATACCTTGTGCGGCGCGTTCTTCTACATGGTTGCGATAGGCTTCGAGCACTGTAATACCCTCATCAGTTAGGCCTGCCTGTTATTATTGACTGGCAGATCATTGGTCACGGTTGTTATCGAGGCTATGTGGTTAAGAGGTGTAAGTAATGAAGTTGCTAAATAACGTTCAAAATGTTGCCTGTTGATTGTAAGGCACTTGCAACCCATTACTACTAATGAGTATACACTACGCTGATAAGACTAGAGTTAGTGTATGTTGTATGTGCAGTTGATTCCTCTGGCGATGACCTAACCAAAATTGGTTTGTGTAAAATCATCTATACCCTTTGCAGAGCCCCTTAACGAACCTGTTTTGCGCCAGGAGTATAACGCATCGGCCGCAAAAAAGTTAAGGTAATCATAAGACTGGCGTTGCCATAATCGTTATTCACTAAAAAAATAGTGGATTAGCCAACGCCTTGATGACAGTTGTTGCTAACTTTCTGTTCCGAGTTTAGTTATTTATTTTCCAATACAGACTCCAAGCTATCCATAAATTGATTGGGTCTTAAGGTGAGAATGTCACAGTCCAGCTCATCAAGCAGGTATTCAGCGGTGTTTCCTATCACTGCTCCACTAAGCCCTTTGCGGGCAACTGTGCCCAATACAATGAGTGGTGCATTTAACTTTTTAACCAGAGTTGGGATTAGGCTGGTAGCAGGGCCTTCTCCAATGTGGACTTGTTGTGGTGACATTGAAAACTTATCCAGATACTTCTGGCATGCTTGACGATATTTGTCTTCTAGTAAAGCCGCATTCTGGAAGACTGGATCAGGTGATGAAAGCATTGGAGGGGGATAAGCACTGATAATATGGCAGTTGCTGTCAGAAAACTCAGTAATTGTTTGTGCATATTTAACAATCACATCATTTAATATTTGGTGGTTATCATCCTGCGGATAAGCATCAATGGCTGCAACAATAGGCTGATCACGCCAACTATTGGTTTGCTTAACAATAAGCACCGGTACTGTCGTATAGCGAAGCAACTTCCAGTCTACAGGTATGTTAATTAATCGTTTAACTTCATTTTCTTGAATCGCTTCTTTAATGATTAACTGGCAGCGTTCGGCTTGCTGAAAGTGAATGACCGTTTCGTGAAATGACTCATGCCAGGCCTGGTGAGGTACAGCATTTAGGCCTTCCTGGTGTAGTGTGCTGACTTGGGCATTAAGCCAGTCTTCCCATTGATTATTGGGTCTCTTATTGCAAGCCAATAAATGAATTGTGGCACCTGTAGCCTGGGCAATTAACTTTGCCCGCTTTAACGCAAAAGAGCCAGTTGCTTCTGGATTGACAACTACTAGCATTCGTTTAAGCGCTTCCATAAGAGCTCCTTGGCGAATATTAAAAACACAAAGTACAAGTCAGATTATGATAATAAAGCTTAATTTAAACGTCTGTTTGATTTGTATCAAGCTCATTTGCAAAACAAGTTAGCTTAGGGGTGTTGTAAGTGTAAACGCATCCGTATAATGCATGACTTTTTACTATCGCGTTTGTTATGAAACAGTTGCCTGAGCTAAAAGATTTTTTATTGTGTGAAACCCCAGATAGTTGGGTATCTGCTGCGTTACAGCATCCTGAAATTTTGCTGATTGATCATGCCCATTGCGAGAAAAAAGCAGCGGCTACGGCATTAAACTTGATGTTCCGCTATGTGGATAAAGTGGATTTGCTGAATAAGATGTCCCGGTTAGCCAGGGAAGAGTTACGGCATTTTGAACAGGTGCTGGCTATTATGGTGAAGCGGGGCATTGAATACACCCACCTGAGCCCTTCACGTTATGCAGGAGAATTGCGTAAGCTGGTAAGGACTCATGAGCCAGCCAGGCTAGTTGATACGCTTATCGTGGGCGCCTTTATTGAGGCACGTTCTTGTGAGCGCTTTGAAAAACTAGCCCCGTATCTTGATGAAGAGCTGACTAAATTTTATCTCTCATTATTAAAATCAGAGTCGCGACATTTCCAAGACTATTTAACCCTGGCAATTGAAGCAGCGGGTGAGCCGATTGATGAGCGAGTGGCTTTATTTGCGGAAAAAGAGCAAGCACTGGTGCAGGCTTTAGACGACGAATTTCGTTTTCATAGTGGGCCACTAGAAGCGGTTACCGCTGAGTCATAAAAAGCTATTTATTGGCTGATGGGTAAATTATTCGTCTGCTGTTGCAAAAGGGTGCTGAAAATAAGTCTAGTGTCCGATATGGAATAACAGGATATTCTTCCACCGCTCTTGAAGTACCATCCCTGGCTCATCAAGAGCTAAAGCGACTTCCCCCTTTGCAAAGTGTCGCGAAAGTACCACAAATCAAGTCCCTTCTCCCCCGCGGGGGAGAAGGGCTTGCTTACTACTGTAAAGCAAGCGATAGCAACTTTAATTGCTAAATAAGTGCTACCGAAATCAGTAGCTTAGAACTTTAGCACAATCGAACTTCCCCCTTTGCAAAAGGGGGATTGAGGGGGATTTTTATATACAAATAAGGCAAAGATGGTTTATAACCCTGATCCATTGAAATCCCCCCTAGCCCCCCTTTATTAAAGGGGGGGAAGTACCTTTTGCGATTCTTCTATGGATTGATAGGAAAAGAATCCAGCTGATACTGACCATCCGGCTGCCAACGTAATACCCAGCCATTTTTATCCCAGTCACCAAGCACTATCCGTTTGCCAGGCTTTCCATTTAGCCTAGTTAAATCATGAATCTTTGGACGATGGGTGTGACCATGAATCATGATTTCCACTTGGTGATCAGCCATCACCTGAAGTACTTCTTCTGGTGTTACATCCATTATCTCCAGCGACTTTTGCTGCCCTGCTGTTTGACTTTGCTGGCGAAGCTGTTGACCGAGTGCAATGCGCTCTGGAATTGACATGGCGAGTAGCTTTTTGATCATCTCTGGATGACGAAACTGCTGGCGAAAGGCCATGTATTCAGTGTCTTTTGTACAGAGGCTATCGCCGTGCATCAACAAGACTTGCTGGCCATATAAGTCAACAACAGTTGGGTCATTAAGTAGCTGACAACCAGTTAATTGGCAAAACTGCTCGCCGATTAAAAAGTCACGATTACCATGCATAAAGTAAACAGGCAATTGTTCGCTTAGATTTTTCAGGCTAGCTAAGATAGGTTGATGAGCTGGCTGGATGGCATCATCACCCAGCCATACTTCAAAAAAGTCCCCTAAAATATAGAGGTTATCAATGCCTTGAGTTTGCTGGGCAAGAAATTGCAAAAACGCCCGAACAATTTCCGGGCGCTCTGCTTGTAAGTGTAAGTCAGAAATAAACAGCGTTGACATTGTTACTCTGCAACGATTTCAGCTGACTCAATAATCACATCTTCTTTGGGGACGTCTTGGTGAAATCCAGCAGAGCCAGTGGCAACGGCACGAATTTTTTCCACAACCTCCATACCGTCAACCACTTCGCCAAACACTGCATACCCCCATCCGTCTGGTGACTTTGAACGGAAGTTAAGGAAGTCGTTATCAACGGTGTTAATGAAAAATTGAGCAGAAGCTGAGTGAGGGTCATTAGTTCTAGCCATTGCGATAGACCCTTTTTTATTAGTAAGACCATTGTCGGCTTCATTTTCAATCGGGTCGCGGGTCTCTTTTTGATTCATACTTGGCTCAAAACCACCGCCTTGAATCATGAAGTCTTTAATCACGCGATGGAAAATAGTGCCGTTGTAGTGACCACTTGTTACATATTCTTCAAAGTTAGCCGCTGTTTTTGGGGCTTTCTCGTGGTTAAGTTCTAGCTTAATGTCACCAAAATTGGTGTGAAGAACGATCATGGTAGTGCCTTAAACAGGTTAAATGGATGAAGAGCTGCGAGTTGTTTAGTCAATCTATTACACAGCTCATGTTGAAAAAAACTGTAATTACAACTGCTCAATATTTAATTAATAATAAGGCAATTTTTAGGCAAAGCCTAAAGATTGCTTCTTATCTGGATTCATTGGCGGTTATAATAACTGTTTTGCTTATGCTACGGAACATTTTATCCAAACGATAAGTGTGCTATGTGTGGCGAAAAGCAATCAATCAAAATTTACGGGCGAATGTTAGCCCCGTGAGGTGAAGCTTTTAATTATTATGGCTACAAACGACACTGAAAATAATGTGGTGAAACCAACTAACTTTATTCAACAAATTGTTGAGCGTGATCTAGCGGCTAATAAAAATGATGGCCAGGTGCAGACACGCTTTCCACCAGAGCCAAATGGTTACCTGCATATTGGTCATGCTAAGTCTATCTGTCTTAACTTTGGCTTAGCTGAGCGTAATGGTGGTGCCTGTAATTTACGCTTTGATGACACCAATCCAGAAAAAGAAGAGCAGGAATATATTGAGTCAATCAAGCAGGATGTTGAGTGGTTAGGGTACCAATGGCAGGGGGAACCTCGGTTTGCTTCTAGCTATTTTGAGCAGTTTTATCAGTATGCCATTGACCTGATTAATGCAGGTAAAGCCTATGTTTGTAGTCTATCAGCTGATGACGCACGTACGTATCGTGGTACCTTGACTGAGCCAGGCAGAAATAGCCCCTATCGGGAGCGTTCTGTTGAAGAAAACCTAGCGCTGTTTGAGCAAATGAAGCAGGGGGAGTTTGACGAAGGCTCTCATGTGCTTCGGGCAAAGATTGATATGGCCTCGCCAAATATGAATTTGCGAGACCCAATTATTTATCGTATCCGTAAGGTTGAGCACCATCAAACAGGTGATAAGTGGTGTATTTATCCCATGTATGATTTTGCTCATGGTCTTTCTGATGCGATTGAAAGTATTACTCATTCTATTTGCACCTTAGAGTTTGAAGATCATCGGCCACTTTACGACTGGTTTTTAGATCAGCTGGATGTGCCTACTCATCCGCAACAAATTGAGTTTGCCCGGCTGAACTTGAACTACACCGTCACCAGTAAGCGTAAATTAAAGCAGCTGGTAGATGAGCAAATTGTTGATGGCTGGAATGATCCAAGAATGCCAACCATTGCGGGGATGCGCAGACGGGGTTATACCCCAACAGCGGTGCGTAACTTTTGTGAAGCGATTGGTGTCACTAAAAGCGATGGGGTCGTTGATGTTGCTATGTTAGAGCATGCGTTAAGGGATGACCTGAACCAACATGCACCTCGGGCAATGGCGGTATTAAGACCATTAAAAGTGGTGATTGAAAATTACCCAGAAGGGCAGGTAGAAATGCTGAAGGCACCTGTTCATCCGCAAGATGACAGTCGGGGTACTCGCGAATTACCTTTTGCTAGAGAAATTTATATCGATCAGGACGATTTCAAAGAGCAGGCGAACAAGAAGTTTAAGCGCCTAGTATTAGGCAAAGAAGTACGATTGCGCAATGCCTATGTGATTAAGTGTGATGAAGTGATTAAGGACGAGTCAGACAATATAGTTGAGCTGCGTTGCAGTTATGATGCTGAAACATTAGGTAAAGATCCAGAAGGACGCAAAGTAAAAGGCGTGATTCACTGGGTGACTGTTGAGCACTCTATTCCTGCTGAAGTACGACTATACGACAGGCTGTTTAATGACCCTAATCCAGATGGTCATAAAGAAGCAGATTTTAAAGACTTTCTTAATCCAGAATCATTAACCGTATTAGAAAACTGCCGTTTGGAGCCTGGATTGGCAACTGCCTCACCGCAGCAAGCCTATCAGTTTGAGCGTGAAGGTTATTTCTGTCTGGATAGCAAAGCCGTTAAGTCTGGACAGCGTGTCTTTAACCGGACGGTCACTTTGCGTGACTCCTGGGCAAAGATTGAAAAAAGCAGTGAAAGCTAAAAGAAGGATAAATTAGCGTGTTGCAAATTTATAACTCTCTTACCCGAAAAAAAGAGCCTTTTCAGCCATTAGTGCCTGGGAAAGTATCCATGTATGTGTGTGGGATGACAGTATACGATTACTGTCACCTTGGCCATGGCCGGGTATTCGTTGCTTTTGATGTCATTGCTCGTTACTTGCGAGCAAAAGGTTACAACGTTAACTATATCCGTAATATCACGGATATTGACGACAAAATTATTCACCGTGCCCAGGAAAATAATGAAGACTGGCGATTGCTGGTTGATCGCTTTGTTGGAGCAATGGATGAGGATTTTGCTGCATTGGGTATTCAGAAACCGAGTCTTGAACCCAAGGCAACAGAGCATATTGATCAAATCATTGCTATGGTGGAAACCTTAATCAATAACGGTATGGCATATGCGGCTGACAATGGTGATGTTTATTATGTCGTAGAAAAGTTTGACAACTATGGTCAGCTTTCTGGCAAGGTGCTGGACGAGTTGCGCTCGGGTGCTCGGGTTGAAGTGGGAGAAGCAAAACGAAACCCACTGGATTTTGTGTTGTGGAAGTCGGCTAAACCAGGGGAGCCCGCTTGGGATTCACCTTGGGGTAAAGGCCGGCCAGGTTGGCATATTGAGTGTTCAGCAATGTCTACCTGCTGTTTGGGTAATACCTTTGATATTCATGGTGGCGGGCCTGACCTTAAGTTTCCTCATCATGAAAATGAAATTGCTCAATCGGAAGCAGCAACGGGTGAAAAATACGCTAATACTTGGATGCATGCTGGTCCTTTACGTCTAAACGATGAAAAAATGTCCAAGTCGCTTGGTAACTTCTTCACTATCCGCGATATTTTGGCTAAGCATCCTGCTGAGTTGATGCGGTTTTATTTGTTGGCTAGCCATTATCGTAGTCCAATGAATTATACCGAAACCAGTATTAATGAAGCATTTAGTGGACTGGAGCGACTTTATACGGCACTACGTGGACTTGATTTGTCGTCTGAAGTGACTGCTAGTCAGTTTTCTGAGCGCTTTAACTTGGCTATGGATGATGATTTTAATACGCCAGAAGCGTTAGCAGTTATGTATGATTTAGCTCGTGAGATTAACCGAATGCGTAAAGCGGATCAGCTTGATCAGGCTACTGTTTTGGCTGGTGAGCTGAAACAGCTAGGGGGGATGTTAGGTCTTCTCCAGCAAGAGCCTGACACTTTCTTTAAAGGTGATGATGAGAAAACGGTTGATGCTGAGCAAGTTGAGCAGCTAATAGCCCAACGTAATCAAGCGAGAGCTGATAAAAACTGGGCAGAAGCAGATCGGGTTCGTGATGAGCTGCAGGCGATGGGTGTGGTGCTGGAAGACAGTCGTGAAGGAACTACCTGGAAGCTTGATCGGTAAATACTGGTAGGGTTTTCTGCAAAACAAATAAAGGCCGTATTATACGGCCTTTATTGTATCTGTACTCTTCGCGAATGATTTTTAGGCTTTGTTACCTTCTCTCTTCACCCCAGTCATTTAGCTTATCTAAACTCCTGGGGCTTCATCGCTCGGTGGCCTCGCCTAAATAATCCTGCGCTGTGAGTATATACCACTTTATTTTTACACCTAAAAATGATTCATGATGGGTATATATTGGGCAAGTTGACTGCTAGGTATTAATAGTCATGTAATTCAGTTGCTGCATAGTAAGTGTTTTCAATCAGGGTGGCGACTGTCATCTGTCCAACACCACCAGGTACAGGGGTAATCCAACCTGCTCGCTGCTTGGCTACTGCAAACTCCACATCACCCACTAAGCTTCCATCATCAAGGCGGTTAATCCCTACATCAATAACAATGGCGCCAGGCTTAATCCATTCCCCCTTAACGAGGCCAGGTTTGCCAACACCGACTACCACAATATCACCACGACGGACTTCAGCTTCAAGGTCTTTGGTGAATCGGTGGCAAGTGGTGACTGTGCTGCCAGCTAATAAAAGCTCTAAGCTCATGGGGCGGCCAACAATATTAGAAGCACCTACTATAACTGCATGCATGCCGTGTAAGCCGACACCTGTTGTTTCCAATAAAGTCATAATCCCTTTGGGGGTACAGGGTCTAAGTAGAGGCATTCGAGTTGCTAAACGACCCATGTTGTAGGGATGGAAACCATCAACATCTTTATCAGGGAGAATTCGCTCTAGGATTTTCTCTGGCTGAATATGGGCAGGTAAGGGAAGCTGAACCAAGATTCCATCAATGGTTTGGTCTTCATTGAGTTGGTCAATTACGCCTATGAGGTCCTGCTCAGTGGTTGAGTTAGGCAGGTTAAATGACTTGGAAATAATGCCTGCTTTTTCGCAAGCTTTCTTTTTATTACCAACATATACAGTTGAAGCAGGGTCATCGCCGACCAGGATCACAGCTAGCCCAGGGGGGCGAATTCCTTTAGAAGTGCGAGCAGCAACGCCCGCTGCAACTTTGTTAATTACATCTGCGGCAATGGCACGGCCATCAATGATTTGTGCGGTCATAGGAGGGTTTCTAGATTACCAGTTTAGAAAGCATGATAGAGGTATAATTGTGGCATGAATCGACAAAGAGGCAAAGTAAGGGTTGGATTAGCTAAAATAAAATTATGTGGTCGACGCTTGTTGGGTAAATGCTCAATTGTCGGTGGGGTGCTTAAGTACTGATCATAAACGGATTTTTTATTAAAAAAGTAAAATCAGGCATTGACGGCAGCAGGGAGTCTCAGTAATATGCGCACCACTCGTCGGGCAGCACGGGCTTCACCAAGAAGCTAGCGCTTCGAAATGACTTGAGTCAACCGGGGTATAGCGCAGTCTGGTAGCGCGCCTGCTTTGGGAGCAGGATGTCGGGAGTTCGAATCTCTCTACCCCGACCAGCTTGATCTCTAGACTATAGCCTGGTAAGTTAGGCGCCCGTAGCTCAGCTGGATAGAGCATCCGCCTTCTAAGCGGATGGTCGCAGGTTCGAGTCCTGCCGGGCGCGCCATAAGATGAGTAAGGCAATGGCTGAAAAGCTATGCAGATAAAGTAAGTAAGCAGTAAGATTTGTACGAGTGCAGTGGTGGGCGTAGCTCAGTTGGTAGAGCTCAGGATTGTGACTCCTGCGGTCGTGGGTTCGAATCCCATCGTCCACCCCAAATTTAAAAATTTGTTAAGATTTTGCGGAAGTGGTGAAATTGGTAGACACGCTGGATTTAGGTTCCAGTGCCGCGAGGCGTGAGAGTTCGAGTCTCTCCTTCCGCACCAATTAATTTGAAATGGGGATAAGCGTGCTTATCCCCATTTTTGTGTTAACAGGCGAAATTTTAGAGGGGAATAGGACTATCCCATTGATAGTCGAGTGAGAATTTGTTTTATTACGCCCTTCTAACAGTTTTTAGGTTTAACGAGGAACAATCATGCAAGTCTCACTTGAAACAACTTCTGGCTTAGAGCGTCGCATGACTATTGTTGTACCTGCGGAGCAGGTAGAAAGCAAAGTTATGGAGCGGCTTAAAGAGACTGCCAAGCGGGTACGCATTGACGGCTTTCGTCCAGGCAAAGTCCCTTTAAGTGTGGTTAAGCGCCGCTATGGTAAAGCGACTCGTCATGAGGTTGTAGGTGATGTAATGCAAGCTTCATTTGTTGAAGCTATTCAACAACAGTCACTTAATCCAGCCGGTATGCCTTCTGTTGAGCCTACCAAAATGGAGCCTGGTGAGGACTTTGAGTTTGTTGCTACGTTTGAAGTATATCCTGCCATAGAACTAGCCTCACTTGCTGATATTAAAGTCGAAAAGCCTGTTGCTGAGGTAACAGAAGCAGACTTAGATAAAATGCTCGAAAACTTGCGTGAGCAGAATAAAGTATGGAAAGAGGTTGATCGTCAAGCGGCGAGTGGCGATCAAGTAACCATCGATTTTGTTGGTAAAATTGATGGAGAGGTTTTTGACGGTGGCTCTGCAGAAAACCATGAGCTAGAGTTAGGCTCTGGTAGTATGATCCCTGGCTTCGAAGAGCAGGTTGAGGGGATTAAAGCGGGTGAAGAAAAAACCATTCAAGTGACTTTCCCTGAAGACTACCAAGCAGAACAATTAGCTGGTAAGTCTGCTGAGTTTGATATTACTGCAAAGAAAGTTGCTGAGTCTGTGCAGCCAGAACTGGACGATGAGTTATTTGCTAAGTTTGGTGTTACTGAAGGTGGCCTTGAAAAATTCCGTGAGGAAGTGCAAAAGAATATGGAGCGAGAGCTTCGTCATGCCATCAAGACTAAAGTGAAAAACCAAGCGATGGATGCTTTGCTTGAAGCTAATCAAGTTGATGTACCAAAGGCGCTGGTTGATGGTGAGATTGATCGGTTACGTGAGCAAGCTGTTCAACAGTTTGGCGGTAATCAGCAAATTGATCCAAAGAACTTACCTGCAGAACTATTTAAAGATCAAGCAGAAAAACGTGTCAAACTTGGTTTGCTGGTCGGTGAACTGGTAAAAGCGAACAATATTGAAGTTGATGAAGACAAGGTAAGGGAAACAATAGAAGATGTTGCTTCTGCTTATCAAGAGCCAGAGCAAGTGGTTAACTGGTATTATGGTAATGAGCAGCAGCTTAATGAAGTTCGCTCACTGGTCTTGGAAGATCAGGTGGTTGATACTATCCTCAAAGAAGCAGAAGTAACAGAAGTAAGCTGTGGCTATGAAGAAGCCATCAAGCCTGCACAGGCTAAAGAAGATACGGCTGAAAAAGAGTCTGAAGCAAACACTGAAGACGGCGCAGAAGAAGCTTAATCCTGTAAACCCTTCCTGAAGTACCGGTCCACTAGACCGGTATTTTATTTCAGCTCCGTCAAATAGGGAGTGATGCAACGAAATGGCTAAAATCATTACCGGTGGATATGCCGATCCCATTGTAAACTCTGGACTGGTGCCTATTGTTGTTGAACAGACAGCACGTGGTGAGCGTTCCTATGATATCTACTCAAGGCTATTAAAAGAGCGGGTTATCTTCCTGATAGGGCAGGTTGAAGACCATATGGCCAACTTGGTAGTGGCTCAAATGCTGTTTTTAGAGTCTGAAAACCCTGATAAAGATATTCATCTTTATATTAATTCACCTGGTGGTTCTGTTACAGCAGGGATGTCTATTTACGATACGATGCAGTTTATTAAGCCTGATGTGAGCACCATGTGCATTGGTCAGGCTGCCAGCATGGGTGCACTGTTATTAACAGGTGGTGCTAAAGGTAAGCGTTATGCATTACCGCACTCAAGATGCATGATTCACCAGCCATTGGGTGGTTTCCAAGGTCAGGCCTCGGATATTGAAATACATGCCAAGGAAATCATGTCTATTAAGAATAAGCTGAACCAAGTATTGGCACACCATACTGGTCAACCACTTGAGGTGATTGAGAAAGATACTGATCGTGATAATTTCATGAGTGCTTCTCAATCAGTTGAGTATGGCTTGGTTGATGCAGTACTGGAAAAGCGTGCTGTACCAGAATAATCTAAGCTTAAGGTAGCAGAGGGTGAAAGCCTTCTGTTTTTCACGCTTCTACTTGAAAACTAGGCGCAAAGGCTACATCTTTGAATGTAGCTGAAATAGTTGTCTCAGTAGGAAATTTAGAATGACTGACGAAAAAAATGGCAAAGGTGAAGATAGCGGCAAGCTGCTTTACTGTTCTTTTTGCGGCAAAAGTCAGCATGAGGTTAGGAAGCTTATCGCTGGGCCCTCTGTATTTATCTGTGATGAGTGTGTAGATCTGTGCAACGATATTATTCGTGAAGAGGTGCAGGAGAGTAGCCCAGATAGTTCTAGCGACAAATTGCCCACACCAAAAGAAATAAATGCAATACTGGATGAATATGTTATTGGTCAATCGAGAGCCAAGAAAATTCTTTCAGTTGCCGTGTATAACCACTACAAACGCTTACAGCGGGGCGGCAAGAAAGAAAAAGAAGATGTAGAGTTGGGAAAAAGCAACATCTTGCTGATTGGGCCAACCGGTAGTGGTAAGACATTGCTCGCTGAGACTTTGGCTCGGTTGTTGAATGTGCCTTTTACTATTGCAGATGCCACTACCCTGACAGAAGCAGGTTATGTGGGTGAAGATGTAGAAAACATTATTCAGAAGTTACTGCAAAAATGTGACTATGATGTGGACAAAGCCCAAATGGGTATTGTTTACATTGATGAAATTGACAAGATTTCCCGTAAGTCAGATAACCCATCGATTACTCGTGATGTGTCTGGAGAAGGTGTTCAACAAGCGCTGTTGAAGTTAATTGAAGGTACTGTTGCTTCCGTACCACCTCAAGGCGGTCGTAAGCATCCACAGCAAGAGTTCTTGCAGGTAGATACTTCGAATATTTTATTTATCTGTGGTGGTGCATTTGCCGGGTTAGATAAGGTTATTCGTGATCGCTCTGAAAAAGGTGGTATCGGGTTCTCTGCTGAAGTGAAGAGTAAGGACACCAGCAAGAAAGTGGGTGAAACCCTGAAAGACGTTGAGCCAGAAGACTTGGTGCGTTATGGGTTGATTCCTGAGTTTGTTGGGCGTTTGCCAGTGATTGCTACTTTGGATGAGCTTGATGAACCTGCTTTGATTCAAATATTGACTGAGCCAAAGAACTCGCTAGTGAAGCAGTATGGCAGGTTGTTTGAAATGGAAGAAGTTGAGATTGACTTTAGGGAAGAGGCGTTGAGTGCTATTGCTCAAAAGGCAATGGAGCGCAAAACCGGTGCACGGGGATTGCGATCAATTTTAGAGTCAGTCCTGCTAGATACCATGTACGACATTCCTTCTCAGGAGGATGTTAGCAAGGTTGTCATCGATAAATCAGTAATTGACGGGGATTCAGAGCCGCTACTGATATATGAGAATAGTGAGCAGCAAAAAGCGCTGCCAGATGATTAAATCAACTATAATTAAATGGGGCCTTTAAGGCCCCATTTTTTTATGGATTAACGCATTGCTTGTCGGTATGAGTACAGAGCTGCAGTGAGATCAAGGATAAGCTTGTTTTTCATTGCTTCGTCCCCATGTTATAACCAAGGTTTGTTGGTAATAGCCTGGTGTCTGTTATTTATTTAAGAATAGTGTTGTATAACTAGCTAGTCTGAACCCAGAGGCTAATGTTGATCGGCTAGCGTTAAGTAAACAGTTATTGAGTGATGCTTCCTGCTTAAATCAAGTGAAGCGCAGTAAACAGCACTGAATGCCTAAACAGCAGCTGTCATGTGGTAAAAGTATGTTGCAAGTAGGCTTGTCTGTTATTAGCACAGGTGTTAACCAGGCTGGCTTAACATAATGAATTCACTCGCTGTATGGTTGTATGCAGCAAAAAGTAGTTACTAGGGGGCTACTTATGGAGACATACGATATCTCCGATCGACCTGATGTTTTTGAATTACCGTTATTGCCCTTAAGGGATGTTGTGGTATATCCCCATATGGTTATTCCATTGTTTGTGGGTCGTGAAAAATCGATCAAGGCATTGGAAGCAGCAATGGAAAAGGATAAGCAAGTACTGCTTGTTGCCCAAAAAGATGCTTCAGATGATGAGCCTAACCAGGCAGATATATTTGATATTGGAACGGTTTCCACAATTTTACAGCTACTCAAACTACCTGATGGAACGGTTAAGCTTTTAGTTGAAGGCGGTCATCGAGCCCATATCGAAAGCCTATCTGGAGACCAGGATGACTACTACAGTGCTTGGGTTACTCCACTAAAAACAATTGAGGCAAAGGAGCGTGAGTCTGACGTATTGACCCGTTCGTTGATTTCTCAGTTTGAACAGTATGTACAGCTCAGCAAAAAAGTGCCTGCTGAGGTGCTCACCTCACTATCTTCTATTGATGATGCAGAACGACTGACTGATACCATTGCTGCCCACATGGCATTGAAGGTACATGAGAAGCAAAAGATTTTGGAAATCAGTGATCTTCATAAACGAATTGAGCATTTGATGGGGATCATGGAGTCTGAAATTGACCTGATGCAAGTTGAAAAACGCATTCGAGGTCGAGTGAAAAAACAGATGGAACGCAGCCAGCGTGAGTATTACTTGAATGAGCAAATGAAAGCCATTCAAAAAGAGCTGGGGGATATGGATGAAGCGCCCAATGAGATTGATGAGCTGCAGGCTAGGATTGATTCTTCAGGCATGACCAAAGAGGCTAAGGAAAAAGCCGGTGCTGAGCTGAATAAGCTGCGGATGATGTCACCTATGTCGGCAGAAGCTACAGTGGTGCGTAGTTATATCGATTGGATGGTGAATTTACCTTGGAAAAAACGTAGTAAAGTACGTCATGACCTCAAGCAGGCAGAGAAAATCTTAGAAACAGACCACTATGGTTTGGAAGAAGTTAAAGAGCGCATTTTAGAGTACCTGGCGGTTCAGCAACGTGTGCGTAAACTGAAAGGGCCAGTACTTTGCCTAGTAGGACCGCCAGGTGTGGGTAAAACCTCGCTTGGTGAGTCGATTGCTAGAGCAACTAATCGTAAATTTGTGCGGATGGCATTAGGTGGGGTGCGTGATGAAGCGGAAATACGCGGCCATCGTCGTACCTATATTGGCTCAATGCCTGGTAAGTTATTGCAAAAAATGGCCAAAGTTGGAGTAAAGAATCCGCTATTTTTGCTGGATGAAATTGATAAAATTGGCTCAGATATGCGTGGAGATCCGGCTTCTGCCTTATTGGAGGTACTTGATCCAGAGCAGAATAATACCTTTAATGACCATTATTTAGAGGTAGACTACGACTTGTCGGATGTTATGTTTGTCTGTACCTCTAACTCAATGAATATTCCAGGGCCATTATTGGATCGAATGGAGGTCATTCGTATTCCAGGCTACACCGAAGATGAAAAAGTGAATATTGCGTTGCGGTATTTAATACCAAAGCAGAAAAAGCTTAATGGTTTAAAGGAAAAAGAAGTTGAGTTTGCGAAAGACACCGTGCGTAGCCTGATTCGCTACTATACCCGTGAAGCTGGGGTGCGTGGTTTAGAGCGGGAAATTGCGAAAATTTGCCGTAAAATAGTTAAAGAGCACGCACTGGGGCAAGAAGGTATTGATGTTGTCTTGCCTGAACAACTTGAGCATTATTCAGGTGTCAGAAAATTCAAGTATGGCTTAGCTGAAGAAGAAGACCAAGTAGGTCAAGTAACAGGCTTGGCCTGGACGCAAGTGGGTGGTGAGCTGCTAACCATTGAAACTATTGCTGTGCCTGGTAAAGGACGTATAACCAAAACGGGATCACTGGGCGATGTGATGCAGGAGTCAATTCAGGCTGCCTTGACAGTGGTGCGTAGTCGTTCACAAGTGTTGGGTATTCCCAGTAATTTTCATGAAAAAAATGATATTCATATTCATGTCCCTGAAGGCGCTACACCGAAAGATGGTCCCAGTGCAGGCATCGGGATGTGTACAGCTCTCGTCTCTGTGCTGACAGGTATCCCTGTGAAAGCTGAGGTAGCAATGACAGGTGAGATTACGCTACGAGGTCAAGTGTTGCCTATTGGTGGTTTAAAGGAGAAATTACTGGCAGCTCATCGTGGTGGAATTAAAACAGTGATAATTCCAGATGAAAATCAGCGTGATTTAAAAGAAATTCCTGATAATATTAAGGAAGACTTGGAAATCCGCCCTGTGAAGTGGATTGACGAGGTGCTAGGGATTGCTTTGCAATATATGCCAGAGCCTCTACCTGAGACTGAACAAGTAGTAAAAACATCTGAAGATCAACAGACTAATGAGTCTAATGAGCGTATTAATACGCACTAATTAGGGGTTTACCTTGACAGTCTTGAAAGCGAGTTGGTATAAATCCCCACTCGCTTTGGCACCACGGGTCAGGCGTCTTGTTGAGTTTTGCTGCTTCGTTAAAAAATAAATTAAACATTGCGTAAATTAGCAGCATGGTCTGGCAAACAGATTTGTGTTGATGCGCGCTTACCAAACACAGTTTAATGAATGTTGTGTTAAGCGTTTACTAAATATCTCAAAAGAAGGGGAATAGAGTGAACAAATCAGAGTTAATCGATGCAATTGCAGCTTCTGCTGATATTTCTAAAGCTGCTGCCGGTCGTGCTCTTGATGCAATGATCGACTCAGTCACCAAAGCTTTACAGGGTGGTGATCAAGTTGTTTTGGTGGGATTTGGTACTTTTTCTGTCAAAGAGCGTGCAGCACGTACTGGACGTAACCCACAGACAGGCGAACCAATTCAAATACCTGCTGCAAAAATTCCAAGCTTTAAAGCTGGTAAAGCATTGAAGGATGCCGTAAACTAAGCGCCTTCAAGGGGGCAGTTGAGTCTAGCTGCCCTTAGTAATTTATGGGTTAAGTGTTAATAATAACATTTACTCAGAATTTGGAGCGGTAGTTCAGTTGGTTAGAATACCGGCCTGTCACGCCGGGGGTCGCGGGTTCGAGTCCCGTCCGCTCCGCCAAATACTAAAAGGCGCATCAATTGATGCGCCTTTTTTATATGTAATAAACCTGAATTATAGGGTAGTAATAAAAATATTTTTCTGGCTATGTTTCATTAACTATTGTATAAGCCGGTTTTTTACATAATAGGGCACATTGAACATAACAAAGTAACAGTGACAACTGGCCACCCGGTTGTGCGAGGTTAATATGCTGCAAGGTATCAGGGATAATGCACAAAGCTGGATAACAAAGGTTATTGTTATCTTAATTATATTTTCTTTTGCTATTTTTGGGCTTGAGTCCATTCGTTTGGTTGCTACCAATAATGGTGTTGCTACTGTCAATGGCGTAGATATATCGCCTCAAGAAGTACAACGAGCAATGACGTTCCAGCGCAATCAGCTGATACAACAAATGGGGGATAACTTTGATCCTTCATTAATTAATGAAGATGAACTACGTTCAGGTGCTATTGAATCATTAATTAATGAACAAATACTGGTTCAGGCAGCTGAAGAGGCTGGTATGTATGTTACTGACCAGGTCATTAATGAGTATATTTTGCAAAACCCTAGCTTTCAGGTGGAAGGTAAATACAGCAAAGAGCGGTTTCAGCTAGCTATCAGTTCATTAGGGCTATCTCCTCAACAGTTTCGTCAGTATTTACGTCAGCAAGTATTGGTTAACCAATATACAATAGGTGTTAGTGCGTCTGACTTTGTGCTGGATAATGAAATTAATACCGTACTAAAGCTTGATCAACAAACTCGTAGTATCCAATATCTTACTTTGCAGTTGGATAAAATAAAGGCTGAAGTTAAGCCAACAGAAGATGAAATTAAGGCATATTACGAAGCTAATAAAGACGACTTTAAAACCCCAGAACAAATACAAGTCGACTATGTGGTGCTGGATCGTGCAAAGTACTTGGAGGCTATAGAGGTTTCTGATAAAGAAGTACAAGAACGCTATGATGCACTTGTTGCTGACTTGGAAAAAGAAGCTAAAAAACGCCGCCAAGTTGCGCATATCTTATTTGAGATCAATGACGATTTAACAGAAGAAAAAGCTAAAGCGCTAGCTGATGAAGTGAAACAAAAGTTAGCCAATGGTGAAGACTTTGCTAAGCTGGCTAAAGCTTATTCCAGTGATAAAGTATCAGCAGAAAAAGGTGGTGATTTAGGCGTTGTTGAAAAAGGATTTTTTGGTGAGGAGTTTGATTTAGCGTTGGCTGACCTTAAAGAGGGAGAGGTATCTGAGCCAGTTAAAAACGATTTTGGTTATCAGATTATCAAGGTTACCGGAGTTGATAAGGCGAAAATACCAAGCATTGCTGAAAAGAAAGATGAAATAGTAAAGTCTTTAAAACAGGAAAAGGTTGAGCTGGCTTTTGCTGAGAAAAAAGAAGAGTTTGGTTTAAAAGCATATGAATCAGATTCTTTGACAGCGCTAGCAGATGAGTTTGAATTGGCTGTTCAAACTTCTGATTATTTTGATGCTAATGGTGGCAAAGGGCTGTTCGCTAATAAAGCGTTAGTGAATGAGGCATTTTCTGAAGAAGTAGTTCAAGACTCAGAAAATAGTAAAGCTATCGAGGTCGATGAAGGCAAGTGGGTTGTTGTTCGTTTGAAAGACCGTAAGCTTGCGGCAATTAAGCCCCTTGATCAAGTAACTGAGACAGTAAAAACAGCCATCACTAATAAACAAGCTGAAGAAAAAATGAATGCGCAAGTGGAGCAACTACTTGCACAGTTAAAAGAGGGTAAAACTTTAGAGTCTGTGGCAACTGAAGCAGGACTTGAGCTTAAAAAAGCAGAGAATATTAAACGAAGCGCAGCTAATTTACCCCGCCAACTGATAGCAGAAAGCTTTAAAATGCCTCGTCCAAGCGAAGATAAGCAAAGCTTTAGCCAAGCAACATTATTAGGTGGCAATATGGCAATCATTGCTTTAAATTCAGTGAAAACACCAGAAAAAGTGAAAGAAGATGGACAGCAAAAACAGTTTATTGCTCGCTATCTGACGGATCAGCAAGGTAGACAAATGACGGCTTCATTGCAACAGAACTTACGAGAAAGTGCTGAAATTGAGCGTAATTAAGAAACCTTAAGCAAAGATAAAATCTATGCTACTAAAAAAACGGGCTGCTTATTATTAAGCAGCCCGTTTTTTTTGCCCTGACTTTTATGTTAATAGGTTAGAAAATCTAAAGTTAAAATAGCAATACTCACAGTGAGTATTGTGCTGTGAAGGCTAGAAAAAGAAGGGGCTACGCATGAAAAATGAGTGGTTGGGAAATGTTTTTAGTCTGAGTAGTGATGTAAATCAGGAGAGGTTTAGTCTGGAGAGTGTCGTTAAGGCACACTCTCCGAGCAGGAACTTATTCTTCGTCCAAAGCGCCCATTGCGGTTATATTGAAGCCACCATCTACATAAGTGATTTCGCCAGATACGCCGCTAGCAAGATCTGAGCATAGGAATGCAGCTACATTACCCACTTCTTCAATAGTCACATTGCGACGTAAAGGCGTTTGCTTTTCGTTGTAGTTCAGCATTTTTCTAAAGCTTTTAATGCCAGAAGCTGCCAAAGTACGAATAGGACCAGCAGAGATGGCGTTAACCCGAGTACCATCTGGGCCCATGCTGGTAGCTAAATAACGGACAGAAGCTTCTAAGCTTGCTTTAGCCAGGCCCATCACATTGTAATTAGGCATAGTCCGCTCAGCGCCTAAATAAGAGAGGGTAAGCAGTGCTCCGTTACGCCCATCAAGCATGGGCTTAGCAGCTTTTGCTAAAGCAATAAAGCTATAGGCACTGATATCATGAGCAATTCTAAAGCCCTCACGGGTAGTCACATCAACAAAGTTGCCTGTTAGTTGGTCACCAGGAGCAAAACCGACAGAGTGCACAATGATATCAACACCGTCCCACTTTTTATTTAATTCAGTAAAGACATTAGTAATTTCTTCATCATTGGTGACATCACAAGGAAAGCATAGCTCAGGGTTTGAGCCCCACTCTTGGGCGTATTCTTCTACCCGTGACTTCAGCTTGTCATTTTGATAAGTGAAAGCCAGTTCAGCACCTTCACGATGCATAGCGGCAGCAATACCAGAGGCAATTGATTTTTTACTGGCAACACCGACGATTAGTGCCTTTTTTCCAGCTAAAAAACCCATAATAATCTTCCTAAATTTTAAGTTAGCCGATGACTATACTGGACTGAATACCCTTTGTATTGGCTAGGTATGCCAGAATAGCCGTTTAACTTGTTTGTAAAATAGACAATAAAGTGTGGGAAGTATATTGGAATCTGGTCAAAATTGCGAATGTAAATCAGCTTGGTGAGACTGGTTAGAAGTTTGGTTTACGTGTTTATTTGGCTTGTGTGCTTTGTAAGCAGACTGATCGACTGGAGGAGAGCTGTTAAGTGTTTTATCAAGTGTGCTAAAAAACATCCATAGTTGGTTCATTGGAATTATACTACTCGTTTTAATTTTGAAAAAAGGCTGATATAAATTATTTAATCGCATTGATATAAAAGCGGCAGAAATTAAGAATAATCATAAGCTAAAAGGTAGTAGGATTCTATGACACCGGCCGTAATGGTAGCTAAGCAAGCTAAGATAGACTTTTTTCTTCATGAATATAGTCATGACCCTGCCGCAGTATCTTATGGGGTGGAAGCGGCAGAAGCCCTGGGTTTAGACGCTGACAGAGTTTATAAAACACTGCTTGTACAGCTATCGGCGAGTAGAGAGTCATTGGTAGTTGCATTAGTGCCAGTTAATTCCCAATTAAATATTAAAGCAGTTGCAAGTTACTTTAAGGCAAAACAAGCCGTTATGGCAGAGCCTATAATAGCAGAGCGTACAACGGGTTACTTAGTCGGTGGGATTAGCCCGTTAGGTCAGAAAAAGACACTGCCATTGTTGTTGGATCAGTCCGCAATGATATGCAAGACGATTTTTATTAGTGGAGGCAAGCGAGGGTTAGAGATGGAACTCAACCCAAACGATTTGCTTTCACTTACCAGTGGAAAAGTAGCAGCGATTAAAAAACAGGCTTTACAAAAAAGCAGCTTCAATTAACGCTTGGGTGTAGGGATGGTTGGGTTGGTGAAATATATCGTGTGTATTACCTGTCTCAATACATTGGCCTTTTTGCATCACCATAATGCGGTGACTCATGGCTTTAACGACGGCTAAATCATGACTGATAAATAAATAACTCAGCTGGTACTTTTGCTGTAGGTTGCGTAATAAACTGACGATTTGGGTTTGTACGGTACGGTCTAGTGCTGAAGTGGGTTCATCTAAAATAATGAGCTTGGGTTTCAGCACTAGCGCTCGGGCAATGGCTATTCGTTGACGTTGACCACCTGAAAACTCATGAGGATAGCGGTGCCGAATACTGGGGTCTAGTCCTACTTCGCTCAGCGTTTGGCAAATTTCCAGGTCAATATCTTCGACGGCCAGCTGGCTTTGGTGGATATTAAGGCCTTCACCGATTATTTGCCCAATGGACATTCGTGGATTTAAGCTACCAAATGGGTCTTGAAAAACAATTTGAATATCGCGACGTAGCGGGCGAAATTCATGTTGATTCAATGCGGTGATGGCTTGATTATTAAAGTGAATATCACCTTCGCTGGGTATTAATTTTAATAACGCAAAACCCAGGGTTGACTTACCAGAGCCACTTTCGCCAACTACTCCTAACGTTTCACCTTGTTTAATAGTTAAATCAGTGGGCTCAAGGGCTTTTACAAAATCGACAGTACGCTTAAAAATACCTGCAGTGAGAGGGAACCAAACTTTTAATTGTTTTGCAGCTAGAATCGGTTTCGCTTCTTTATCAATAGGGGCTGGTGTGCCTGTAGGCTCCGCATTAATCAATAGCTGAGTGTAAGGGTGATTAGGGTGTTTAAACAGCTTATCACAGGGCCCGTTTTCAACAATATTACCATCTTTCATAACAGCAACTTTGTGAGCAACATGTTGTACTAGATTGAGGTCGTGGCTAATTAATAAAATAGCCATCTCTAAGTCAGTTTGTAATTGTTCAATTAGCTTTAATATTTGTAATTGAACAGTGACATCCAGTGCAGTGGTTGGTTCATCAGCGATTAGTAGTTTTGGTTTATTGGCCAGTGCCATTGCAATCATTACTCTTTGACGCTGTCCTCCCGATAATTCATGAGGGTAAGCATTAAGACGTTGTTTTGCATTATGAATTTCAACTTGCTCTAGCAGCTCAAGGGTCTGTTGCCTGATGGCTGCTTTGCTAATGCCAGGTTGGTGCAATTGAATAATTTCACCTATTTGTTTAACAATGGAATGGAGTGGATTAAGTGAAGTCATAGGTTCTTGAAAAATCATCGCAATGTCATTGCCTCTGACTTTTCGTATGGTTTCAGTAGGGGCGGTAAGTAAATTTTCTCGTTGCCAGAGCACTTCGCCATTTGTCTGGCAGGCCGGTGCTGGAGGGAGCAGCTGAAGAATAGACTGGGCTGTCACGGATTTGCCGGAACCACTTTCACCAACCAATGCCAATGTTTCACTGTGATTGATAGCAAAACTAACCTTGTTAACAGCAGTAAATGTTTGGTTAGCTTGATTAAAGCTAACTGATAATTCTTTTACTTGTAATAAACTCTCACTCACAGTTTTATTTTCCTTGGATCAAATGCATCGCGAGCGGCTTCACCAATAAAAACTAATAGCGTTAACATAAGTGCCAGGGTGATAAATGCAGATAGGCCTAACCAGGGAGCATGTAGGTTGTTTTTTCCTTGAGCGACTAATTCACCTAAAGAGGGTGAGCCGACGGGTAAACCAAAGCCCAGGAAGTCTAATGAGGTTAATGCTGTAATGCCTGACGTTAAAATAAATGGCATAAAGGTTAATGTTGCCACCATGGCATTGGGTAAAATATGACGAAAAATAATTAAACCGTTAGCCAGGCCTAATGCTCTAGCGGCTCTGACATATTCGAAATTTCTTGCTCGTAAGAACTCGGCCCTAACTAAGTCAACTAGTTGCATCCAGCTGAATAACAACATTATACCCAACAGCCACCAGAAGTTAGGGTTAACAAAGCTGGATAAGATGATAAGTAAAAACAGTACGGGTAAGTTTTGAAAAATTTCAATTAACCGCTGGCCAATCAAATCAAACTTACCCCCATAGAAACCTTGGAGGGCTCCAACGGCAATACCAATAATGGAACTGATAATAGTCAGAGTTAAGGCAAACAATACTGAAATGCGAAACCCGTAGATGATTCGTGATAATACATCTCGAGCCTGATCATCGCTGCCTAACCAGTGGTTGCTGTCAGGCGGTGATGGTGCGGGTTGAGGAAGTTCATAAACAATTGTGTCATAATTGTAGGGGATCAGAGGCCATAGCATCCAGCCGTTTTTATCAATTAGCTCTTGAATGTAGGGGTCTTTGTAGTCAGCTTCAGTTTCAAATTCGCCACCGAAAACCGTTTCAGCATAGCTTACAACAATGGGAAAGTAATAATTATCTTGGTATTTTAATAACACCGGCTTGTCATTAGCAATCCACTCAGCAAACAAGCAAATAATAAATAATATACAAAATATCCATAATGAATAATAGCCTCGCTTATTTGCTTTAAAGGCTTCCCAGCGGCGTAGATTAATTGGGCTTAAAGGCATGCTGGTTAACCCTCACGGCTTTCGAAGTCAATTCTAGGATCTACCAGCATATAACTAATATCGCCAATAAGTTTGAGAATAAGACCAATCAAGGTAAAGATAAACAAGGTGCCAAAGACAACGGGATAGTCCCGTTGTATGGCAGCTTCAAATCCCAATAAACCTAATCCATCTAGTGAAAAAATAACCTCAATCAGGAGTGAGCTGGTAAAGAAAATGCCCACTAATGCGGCCGGAATTTGCGCAATAATGATTAACATGGCATTACGAAATACATGACCATAAAGAATTTTATTTTCGGCTAACCCTTTTGCCCTTGCTGTTGTAACGTACTGCTTGTGAATTTCGTCCAGAAAAGAGTTTTTGGTTAACATGGTTAAAGTAGCAAAGCTACCAATGACAATCGAGATCACGGGTAATGTAATATGCCATAGGTAGTCTACGATTTGTTGTTGCAAGCTCATCTCATCAAAATTATCGGACGTTAAACCACGTAGTGGAAACCAGTCTAAATAGGTACCTCCTGCAAAAAATACGATAAGTAGAATAGCAAATAAAAAACTGGGGATTGCATAGCCTACGATGATCACGGTACTGGTCCAGATATCAAAGTGAGAGCCATCTTTAACCGCTTTTTTAATTCCCATGGGGATCGATATAAGGTAAACCAGCAGGGTACTCCATAAACCTAATGAAATCGAAACAGGCAGTTTCTCAATTATCAGGTCAATCACTTTTTTATCATGAAAAAAACTTTCGCCAAAATCAAATTGTGCATAATTTTTTAGCATAATAAAAAATCGTTCATGGGCAGGCTTGTCAAAGCCATAGAGTTTTTTAATATTTTCAATCAGCTCGGGGTTGAGTCCTTGTGCTCCTCTGTACTCACTGGAAGGCTGGCCGCTGGCAATGCTATCTGATCCAGCACCTAAACGGCTGCCGATGCCAGTATCTAAGCCTTGTAATTTAGCGATCATTTGCTCAACCGGGCCGCCAGGGGCTGCTTGAATAATAATAAAATTAATTACCATAATCCCTAGTAGGGTAGGGATTATGAGAAACAGCCGACGAATAATATAGTCAAACATAAATTTAATGACCAACCATTATTGTTTAGAGAGCTTTTTAGCTTTAGTGGGGTCATACCACCAAGTATTTAATCCTACGCTATATTTAGGTGGTTGTTTGGGCATGCTGAATTTATTCCAATAAACCAAACGATTTTGATTAAGATAGTACTGTGGAATAACGTAATGATTCCACAACAGTACCCTGTCAAGTGCTTGAGTACTTGTAATAAGTGCTGTTCGGCTTGGCGCTTGAATAACCTTGCTAATTAACTGATCAACTACAGGGTTTTCAATGCCGATGTAGTTTCGGCTTCCCTTGATCTTGGCCTGACTGGAATGCCAATAATCACGTTGTTCGTTACCTGGAGAGTTAGATTGTGGGAAGCCACTAATGATCATATCAAAGTCAAAGTCTCGGCGACGAGCGACATATTGTTGAGTATCGATTTTACGTATGGCCGCTTCTATACCCATACGCTTAAGGTTTTTTTGAAAAGGTAATACAATTCGTTCAAAATTGGCTTGGGTGAGTAAAATTTCAAAATCAAAAGGTTCTCCCTTTTCGTTAACTAATTGCTTATTTTTAATCTGCCAGCCAGCCTGTTTGAGTAATCGTAATGCTTGGCGTAAGTTGTTGCGTACATTACCACTACCATCTGTTTTGGGTAGGGTGAATGGTTTTGTAAATAACTCGCTTGGTAATTGGCTTTTAAACGGCTTCAATAGTTGGAGCTCTGCTTCGCTGGGAAGTCCGGTTGCAGCAAGCTCTGAACCAGCAAAGTAGCTATCAATGCGTGTATAACTATCATAAAAGATAGTTTTATTTTGCCATTCAAAATCATAAGCATAACCAATAGCTTCACGAACTTTGGGGTCTTTAAATTTACTGCGGCGGATATTAAAAATAAAAGACTGCATAGCAGCAGGGGTATAGTCAGTAACACTGGCTTTAATTAAACGGCCCTCTTTTACTGCAGGAGTGTTGTATTCGGTAGCCCAGCTTTTGGCACTATTTTCTGCTCGTAAATCATACTTGCCAGCTTTAATTGCTTCAATGGCAACGGAAGGTTCTCGGTAATAATCAAACACGAGTGTATCAAAATTGTTGTGGCCTTTATTCACCGCTATATTTTGTCCCCAGTAGTCTTTTACTCGTTCATAGTGAATGGAACGACCAGGCTCTACTTTTGAAACTTTATAGGGGCCACTGCCTAAAGGAAATTCTAGGGTAGTTTTCGTGAAATCATGCGTTTCCCAATAATGCTTGGGCAATATAGGAAACTGGCCAACAATGAGGATAAGCTCTCGATTAGTTTTAGTATCAAATTCAAATTTAACAGAGTAACTATTAAGCGCAGTCACTGTTTTGACATTATGATAATACGTTTTATAAAGAGGGTGTCCTTTTTCGGTTAATAAGTTAAAAGTGAAAACTACATCTTCAGCCGTAATGGGGTGACCATCATGAAACTTGGCATTTTTTCTTAAATTGAAAGTGATCCAAGAACGATCTTCGGGCCATTCCATGGATTCTGCTAGTACGCCATACTTGGTAAACGCTTCATCATAACTTTGAACTAATAAAGTGTCATAAATATACCCTCCTCCTAAATAGGCCATACCTGCTGCAGGGACACCTTTGACAATAAAGGGGTTTAAACTGTCAAAGCCACTGCTACTGACAATAGCACGTTTAAATACACCGCCTTTGGGGGCATCAGGATTCGCATAATCAAAATGGGTAAAATTTGCTGGGTATTTAGGCTGGCCATGCATCGCAATGGCATGGGCTTTATGAGAAACGGGATTTTTAGTTTCAGCTGCCAAAGTCGCTTGTTGAAAACAAAGAAGCCAGATAAACTTGATAATCAAAATAAAGGCACTGATATTTTTATTCTTAAACCTCATTAGGTGTGTCCCTGTGGTCGTTTTTTATTTTACCTATCTGTCTTAAACCACCAGTTTTCTAAACCGAAGTAGTAGGGTGGTTGGGTAGTAGGTTTGTTAAATTTATTCCAATAGGCTACCCGGTAATGATCAGTATACCAATTGGGAATAATATAGTGTTGCCACAGTAAAACCCGGTCAAGCGCTTGAGTATAGAGTCTGAGTTCTGGTCGGGTTTTAGCTGTAATGACTTTTTCTACCAAGTCGTCAACAATAGGATTTTTAATACCAGAAAAATTCAACGTGCCTTCAGTATTGGCAAACTGAGACTGAAATAAATCTCTAAGACTCTGGTTGGGAGCGAGTGATTGTGTGAAGGCTAAGCTGGTCATGTCAAAATCAAATTGATCCAGGCGACGTTTAAACTCGGCGCTATCAACTAGTCGAATAGACATTTGTATACCAATTCGCTTTAAGTTTTTTTGAAATGCTTCCCATACTTTTAATAAACCACGATTTCGAGCAAGTGCTTCAAATTGTAACGGTTCGCGATTGTTAGGGCTTATTAATTTGCCTTGTTGTAGTTGCCATCCTGCTTGTTTTAGTAGTTTTATTGCTTGCCGTTGCTGTTTGCGGTTATGTCCCGTACCTTGGGTTTTGCTGAGTGTAAATGGTGAAGTTAATATTTTTTTATCAAGCCCTGAATATTGTGACAATAATTGTTTTTCAGCTATAGAGGGTAATGGTTGACTGGCTAAGTCTGTGTTTGCAAAATAACTATTTGTGCGTTTGTAAGCGGAATAAAAATATTGTTTATTAATCCATTCGAAATCGAAAACCATACTGATGGCTTGACGCACTCGGACGTCTTGAAAAAAAGGCCGGCGAGTATTGAAAAAAAAGGCTTGTAAACCAGCAGGGCGTTGGTGAGGTATTTTTGCCTTTATAATGCTGCCAGATTGAACAGCTTGAAAATCGTAACCTTGTGTCCAGTTTTTAGCGATGGATTCAAAGTAAAGGTCATAACGACCTGCCTTAAATGCTTCGAAAGCGACAGTAAGGTCTCGATAAAACTCCACCTTTATTTTATCAAAATTGTAGCGCCCTCGATTTACTGGTAAATCTTTTCCCCAGTAATTGGCTACTCGTTCAAAGATAAGGTAATGACCTGCTTTAACATCAGTGATCCGATAAGGCCCGCTATTTAAGGGGGGCGTTAAGCTTGCTTGCTTAAAATCTTTACCTTGCCAGTATTTTTTAGAAAATACGGGTAGTTCGCCTACCCGTAGGGCTAAGCTTTTACGATTAGTGCCGCCTAATGTAAATTTTACCTTGCGGGGGGCTATGACAGTTGCTGACTTTATATCCTGATAAACTGCTTGATAGCGAGGATGGCCATGCTTAATTAGGGTATTATAGGAAAATACCACATCTGCTGCGGTTACTGAGTTATTGTCATGAAAACGGGCTTTTGGATTGAGGTTAAAAATAATCCAACGGAAGTCGTCTGGATACTCAATAGTTTCTGCTAGAAGCCCGTAGGCTGATTGAGGCTCATCGCCGACACGGTTGGTTTCAGATGTACCCATCAATAAGGTTTCGTTTAGCTCATTGATACCATACTGAAAAAAACCAGGTGTGTTCATCGGGCTGATTCCTTTCAATGTATAGTAATTTAGGGAATCAAAGTTGCCATGACCCATCAGCTTAATCTCACCTGCTTTAGGGGCTGTTGGGTTAACATAGTCAAAATGCTTAAAATTAACGGGATACTTTAGCTCTCCATGTAATGCGAGACCATGGCTAACCGTTATCTGCTCTTTTGGGTAACTTAGCTGACAGTATAAGACAGCGGTCAGTGACAATAAGATAGTCAGTGATAATAAGGTAGTATCTGCTACTGAACGCCTTTTCTGTAATAAAAATTGCAAGACAACTGTCCCCCTTTGACTTTCTGTAAGTCTAGCAAAGAGAGCTGGGGAACCATTGAGATGTTGTAAAGGCTTATATGAATGTTACAGCCTCTTGAAGAAGAGGCTGTAAAAAGGGGAGGGAAAATGGATTTGTTAACGAGTTTTAGTTACATCTACAAACAAAGTCAATAATTGACCAGGCTTCAAGTGACGTTTTTCAATCTGATTCCACTCTTTGATTTGTTTTACTTTAACATTAAATTTATTGGCGATGTGATATAACGAATCCCCCTGGCGAACTCGGTAGCGTACTTTTCTTACAATACCATTATTGCCTTTTTTGGCGGGTTGCCAGATCACCAAGGTTTGACCCGGTTTTAAGAAGTCGCCTGGTGCCATGTTATTCCAGGCTGCCAGTTTGCGCATTGAAACGCGGTGCTCCCTGGCGACAGACCAGAAGCTATCACCCATTTTAACCGTATGTGTTTTTTTGGTTCGACCTGGCCGTTGCCGGTGTTGTTTTATTTGCTTACGTTGAGCGGCTGACAGAGAGTAACTAGCCAACGAACGGGAAGGCTTAGCGATAAGTAAGGTTTGGCCTGCTCTTAGAAAATAACCCGATAAATTATTGGTGCGCTTAATCAGGCTTGGCTGGGTATTAAAGCGCTTAGCAATTTTGATGAGATTATCGCCTGGTTTGACGCGATAGCGATGCCATTGGAGGCGAGCGTCAGCAGGTAATTCCGCAAGTTTTTCCTTAAATTGTTTAGCTTTAGCAACAGGCAACAAGAGATAATGGGGGCCATTAGGATCGGTAGCCCACTGATTGAAGGCAGGGTTCAATTGGTACAGTGAGTCTAAATCCATATCAGCTAGCTTGGCCGCTTGTGCCAGGTCAATTTGCTGGCCAATGGCTACTTTTTCTAGCTGTTTTTCATCATTTATAGGAGGGAGCTTTAGACCGTAAGCCGCAGGGTCTGACACCAGCTTTGCTAATGCCATCAGTTTGGGAACGTAGCTTCTGGTTTCTTTGGGCAATGACAGAGACCAAAAATCTGTTGCTTTGCCTTTTGCTTTGTTCTGTCTTATTGCTTTAGATACAGTGCCCCCGCCAGCATTATAGGCTGCTAATGCCAGCTCCCAGTTATTAAAGCGCTTATAAAGCAGCTCTAAATAGTTGAGTGCAGCATTGGTCGAGGCTGGGATATCGCGGCGTCCGTCATACCACCAATTTTGCTTTAGGCCAAAATGCTTGCCGGTTTGAGGAATAAACTGCCAAAGCCCCGATGCTCGGCCATGGGAGTAAGCAAACGGGTCATAGGCACTTTCAATCATGGGTAGTAAGGCCAGCTCGGTAGGCAGCTGGCGCTTTTCTATCTCTGCGAGCACAAAGTAGAGGTAGGGCTCAGCTCGATTAGACAGTTTGCGAAGATAGCGTGGATGCTTTTTTAGCCACTTTACCTCAGCTGCCAGGCGGGGTTGATTTTGCTCCAGATTTAAAGCTAGTCCTGATCGCAGCCTGTCCCATAAATCAGTTGACGTATCTTCAGCTAACTCTTTACTGGCTAACTCTTTTGAAACGGCTTCAACAGGCTTGTTGATAGAGTCGGTGGAAATAGGGGAGGTTAAACTATTATGTAGGCTGCTATTAGGGTTGTGATCACCAGAGAATATATTCAGCTTGGATACTGTGGGCATTTGCTGGCAACCAGCAAGAGTCAGTAAGCTAACAATGGCGACGGACTTTCCTGCGAGTGGAAGGGAACTTCGACTCAGCTGTTGATGCTGCGAAATTGCCCGAGGCGCTTTAATATGCTTTAACCACTGATATAACTGCATGAAAACCCGCTACTTATTTTCAACTAAATCAACCATTCAAACAGATTTCTCGATAGTTAGTTTAGGCTAACTTGACTGTCTTGATAGTAAAGACAGCCGTTATGCTATTTAGTTTATAAAACCAAATGGCTAATATCTGTTCAGAAAAAGTGCAAAGCATATCATGAAAAAAGTGAGATGCTGTAATATTTTTAAACTTTGTGTAAGTAACGGCAGGCCTGCGTAGGGCTTGATAGTTAGGGTGTACCTTTTATTGCTCTCATATTACTTTAGCCCGAAAAACTTATCAGAGTGCTTAAAACTGGGTTAGCAAACTTGAGAAAAGATTGTAACGGGCTATAAGAGTCTTATTTTTTATTGGCTGCAGTTAAAAATCGATGGTTTGAAATATTACTTCGACTAGAAGTGATCTTTCCATTGGCGAATCATGGCAAAGACTTCAACTGGGCTATCTAGCGGTTTACCTGCATGTTGACTTGCTGCTTCTTTAACAGCCGCTTGCTGGCAGCGAAGGAAGGGATTGGTTGCCAGCTCATCTCCTAGTAAGCTTGGTACAGTGGGTTGAGACTGTGAGCGTAGTTGTTTTACCTGGTTAATGCGTTGCTGTAGTTTGTTGTTAGTGGGCTCAACGGCACTGGCAAAGCTAAGATTGGCACTGGTATATTCGTGAGCACAGTATATGAGAGTGTTAGCTGGAAGTGCCGCAATCTGGCTAAGTGATTGGTACATTTGTTTCGGTGTACCTTCGAATAATCGGCCACACCCACCAGCAAACAACGTGTCACCACAAAACAGGGTGGGCTGAGCCAGTAATTGGTCACTATAATAGGCAATATGGCCCCGCGTGTGACCGCCGACTTCAAGGACTTGAAATTCAGCGCCTAGTACATTTAGTAAGTCATTTGCTGAGAGTGAGTGTTGAATCCCTTCAATGCTTTCATTAGCTGGGCCATATGTGACAGGGTTGTGTTGCTTTAATAAAGTCTTCAAGCCTCCCACATGATCATAGTGGTGATGAGTAATTAAAATGCCTGCCAGGGTAAGTTGGTGCTGGTTTAGGTATTGGTTAACAGGCGCCGCATCTCCTGGATCTACCACCCAAGCTGTATGTGTATCTGAACAGCTGAGTAGCCAAATATAGTTATCATTAAAAGCTGAAATGGGGCTGACGTGAATCATTGTTAGGCGTATCCTGTCAATAAAGAAATGAAAGCAACTGACTACAACAGACAAAGAGCCTGCCATGCTGTTTAATAATACAACAGAACCTGAGCGCTGGTTCAGTGGCCAGCATCGGGCATTTTACCGGCTGCTGCCAGAGTTGCACCGTTGGTTATCCTCACCTTTGGGGGTGCGACTACTCGCCATCCAAGCCCAGCAACTAGAACATTGGTTGCCTTATAATTTTGGTTATCACCTCGTGCAAGTGGGGGTTTCTCCAGATTTACGGCTGGTTGATGCCTGTAGAATCGCCCACAAAGTCATTTTAACGCCACGCCTGATTACAACCAACTGCTCGCAATTACAAGGCTCCCTCACTGAATGGCCGATACAGCCTAACAGTGTTGATATGGTGTTTCTCCATCATGCGTTAGAGTTTTTTGAAAACCCTCACCGGCTGCTTTCTGAAGCAAATAAAGCCATTATTCCAGGAGGTAAGCTCATTGTGCTTGGGTTTAACCCCTATAGCTTATTGAACCTGTGGCGTGGTCTTGGGTTCCCTCATTACAAATTTTTACGTCAAGCCCATTTTATTCACCCTGGGCGCTTACAAGACTGGTTTAAGTTACTTGGGTTTGCTCTTGATAAGGTCTGTTATCCTGCAGTGAAGCTGGCTGATACCCAGTACCCCACGAAGTTGGATCGCTACTGTGAATCCATTGGGCTAGGCATTGGTAGTTTTTATATAATGCAGGCCACCAAGGAGACTGTGGGGATGACGCCAATAAAACCACTGTGGCGACCAACAGCTCCTAAGGTAGTGACACTACCCCTGGCTGAACCAACAACCAGGCGATAAGTTGTTTTAATTGGATAATTGAGCGTTTGATGAAGCAAGTTGAAATTTTTACTGATGGTGCTTGTAAAGGTAATCCAGGACCTGGAGGGTGGGGGGTTCTCCTCCGTTATGGGAATGTTGAAAAAGAGTTATTTGGTGGTGAAGAAAATACCACCAATAACCGGATGGAATTAATGGCTGCAATTGAAGGGCTGAAAGCTTTGAAACGCTCTTGTGATGTGAGTATTACGACTGACTCGCAATATGTTCGCCAGGGAATTACCCAGTGGTTACCTCGTTGGGTCGCCCGCAACTGGCGTACATCAGCGAATCAACCAGTCAAAAACCAGGACTTATGGCAGCAGCTGGCAGAGCAAACCAGTAAGCATCAAGTACAATGGTGTTGGGTAAAAGGCCACAGTGGACACCCTGAAAATGAACGAGCGGATGAACTAGCAAATCAGGGTATACCCTTCACGAATGATTTCTAGATTTTGTTATCTTCATTCCTCGCCCCAATCACCTATTATTTATAGGCTCATGGGGCCTCGTCACTCAATGGCCGCACCTAAAAACCATTCATATTGTGTATATTACAAGGCTTTTGTCGTAAATTTTTCATTAACACAACATTAAATCAGGTAGCAACACGATGCGCACGATTGTGCTGGATACTGAAACCACAGGTATCGACCCTAAGCAAGGTCACCGAATTATCGAAATAGGCTGCGTTGAGGTCATTAATCGCAAATTGACAGGTAATTCCTACCACCAATACATTAACCCTCAGCGTGAAGTGGAACAGGAAGCAATTGAAGTTCATGGCATTACCAATGAAATGCTGGCAGATAAACCGGTATTTGCTGCCGTAGCGGCAGAGTTTTTTGAGTTTATCAAAGGGGCTGAGTTAGTTATTCATAATGCTCCCTTTGATGTGGGGTTTATTAATCATGAGTTTGGCATGTTGGCTGCTACTAACCCTGGCCCAATAGAAAACTATTGTCGTATTACAGATTCATTAGTGTTAGCAAGAAGTAAGCATCCAGGTGCTAAAAATAATTTGGATGCACTGTGTAAACGTTATGGGGTTGATAACTCAGCCCGAACTTATCATGGTGCATTATTGGATGCGGAAATATTAGCAGATGTTTATCTGCTAATGACGGGTGGGCAAACAGCACTTGCCTTTGGTGGCAGTAATCAAAATCAAGAGGGAGGGCAGAGTGGTCAGAGTCAAATCAAGCGACTGGCTGCCAATCGCTCACCGCTACCTGTGATTAATGCTTCTGCCGAAGAAATAGTGGCACATGAGGCAAAGCTTGATGCCATTGCAAATCAAGGCCAGTGTGTATGGCGAGATAAGTATGAAAGCAGTAACTAAGTGAAGACAGTTTAAAGCCCTCCCTGCCGTAATTAGCGGCATTAGAGGGCAGTGATTTTCAGGGTTTATGATCGTTTGCGGTTTATTAAATAAAGTGGGTTACCATGGCATAGCCTACGCCACCTAACACTAATGTGTAAGGAAACGCCATAACCACCATTTTGCCATAGGACAGCCGAATGAGTGGGGCTAAGGCTGAAGTTAGCAGGAACAAGAAAGCAGCCTGACCATTAGGCGTAGCCACACTCGGTAAGTTGGTGCCAGTGTTAATGGCAATCGCCAATTTTTCAAAATGTTCCTTGCTAATTAGACCATTATCAAATACTTGTTTCACTTCGTTAATATAAACAGTGGCAACAAATACGTTGTCGCTGATCATTGATAATAAACCGTTAGCAATAAAGAACATACCAGGCTGAGCAGACTTATCCATTTCTAATACCCAGTTTATAATAGGGGAAAACAGGTGTTGGTCATGAATAACTGCTACGATCCCAAAAAATACGACAAGTAGCGCGGTAAATGGGAGTGCCTCTTCAAAGGCTTTACCAATTTGATGCTCTTCAATAATGCCAGTGAACGCGGTAATTACCACAATCACCAATAGCCCAATAAAGCCGACTTCTGCTACATGAAAGGCAAGTCCTAAAACCAGTAGAATGCCCGCGATAGCTTGAATGATTAAGCTGGCAATATCCTTTTTATTTCGTTGTGCCGCTTCTTCTTTGGCAAAGTCAACCAAGACAGTTCTAACACTTTCAGGAATTTGTTCCCCATAGCCAAACCAGTGGGTTTTTTCTAAAACAATGACTGTTAATAAACCTGCGGCAAGAACAGGCATAGTGACTGGCATCATGACCAAGAAGAAAGCAACGAAATCCCAGCCTACTTTTTCTGCAATTAACAGGTTTTGTGGCTCACCGACCATGGTACACACACCACCCAGGGCTGTACCAACAGCAGCATGCATCATTAAACTACGCAAAAAAGCGCGAAACTGTTCTAAGTCACGTCGGTGAATATCCACAATACTGTCATCAGCATGGGGGTCATGCTCTGAGTGTTGAAATTTTTTGCCAGAAGCAACTTTATGATAAACAGAGTAAAAGCCAACGCCGACACTGATAACAACGGCGGTCACTGTTAACGCATCAAGAAATGCGGATAAAACCGCAGCAACAATGGAAAACAGCAGAGATAGGATGATTTTTGAGCGAACAGAAATCAGGATTTTGGTAAACGTAAACAGCAGTAAATCTTTCATAAAGTAGATCCCTGCAACCATAAACATCAGGAGCAGGATAACGGGAAAGTTTTGTTCTACTTCATGCTTAAGTGCATCAGGTGATGTCATCCCCAAGACAATGGCTTCGATAACCAGTAAGCCTCCTGGCTGTAGAGGGTAGCACTTTAGTGCCATGGCTAAAGTGAAAATAAACTCTGCAACAAGCGCCCAGCCAGCTATAGTGGGTCCCATCAGATATAAAATAAAGGGGTTAATAATTAGGAAACCGATAATGGTGTATTTATACCAGTCGGCGGCATATCCCAAGAAATTGTGCATAAAAGCACTTTTAAGAGTGCTTGGCATAAATGGTACCTACTTACTTATCCATTATTTTGTTATGCGCGATTGTAGCCTGGTTTGGGTGCTGACTTTTTTAGCTTAAAAAATGAACTTTATTTAACCAAAAACTGTCGGCTAATAAGCTACTCACTATGACAGTTTGATCATGGCATGAGGCCTGATCGCAGCGCATTATATCGCTTTTGGTTATGATTAGAAGCTCAAACAGTCAATCCTCCTATATAAAAGAGAGGTTCTCTTAGATAGTTAATAACTGATTTTTTATTAATTGCTTGGTATAGTTGGCATACTCTGTGTGTTCTCATTACTATAATGCTTGTTAAGTATTTTTTTTATGACCATGGTTGCGGTTAGTTTAGACTATAAGCAATCAGTGTGGTCAGCTTTCCACAGAGTGAGTGCATGTTTTGCTGTGCCAAGGAACTCGTTCATAATTACACTTATACAAAACAATAGGTATATTACTGTGTAGCTTGGCTCAGCAACTAACTATACTAATCAAGATAACGGGCACTGCTGGTTTAATTTATTGAGGTTTGGAGTTTTCGACGAATGGCTGGAGCTACATCACTTAATCTGGTTCGGGAAGAGTTGGAAGCAACCATCCAGAATGCAGAGAGTAGTCTAGAGAGCTTTATAGAAGATCGTGAAAATAGTGGCCACATTCAGTCTTGTGTCGATTATCTTCAGCAGATTAGGGGAACACTCAGCTTAATTGAAATGAGTGGTGCTGAGTTACTCGCTCAGGAAATGGTCAACTTGGCGACTGATATCCCCGCAGGCGCTTCGCAAGAAAAAGACGAAACGTTAAGTGCATTAGGAAATGCTTTATTTGTTTTAAATCGCTATCTTGAATATTTGCTATTAAATAAAGCAGAGCTGCCTGAGTTATTGATACCTACCATTAATGATATGCGTGAGGCCAGGCATCAACCTACTTTACCCGAAAGCCACTTTTTTGCCGTGCGCCTTGATACGCCACTAGATTTACAGCCTAAAGCAGAAGTTACCCAGGATGAGCTGTTACAAAGTACTCGTAGGCTTCGCCATATGTATCAAATTGGCTTATTGGGGCTGTTTAAGAATGAGCAGCCATACAGTAGCGTAGGGCTGATGTCACGGGCAGTTTCTCGTTTGTACAGCTTATATGGGCATTTAAAAGTAGGTAAGCTGTTATGGGTAGCGGCAGCAGCCTTGGATGGTTTTAGTGCTACACAAATGCAGATTACCAAACCTAGAAAATTATTATTTGGTAAAGTTGATAGACAAATTAAACGCCTACAAGGTGATAGCCAAGAAACCGCTTCACTGGAACCACCAAAAGGCTTACTAAAAGAACTATTGTATTTAGTTGCTCTTGCCGATACTGATACCCCAAAACTGGTCAATGTCAAAAAACACTACAATATAGTAGCTTTACCTTTTACCGATCATTCGCTGGCTGAAGAACGATCCATTTTGGCTGGACCAGGTAATGCGGTCTATAAATCCGTGTCTTCAGCGATCAAAGAAGAGCTGGCAACCATTAAAGATATGCTGGATCTGGTCGAACGAGGAGCAGGCCAAACAGATAATGATTACACTGATATGCTGGCCAGTATCAGCAAATTAGAAAAGACCTTGATTGTAGTAGGCTTATTGTCTGCAGCGCGCTCCTTACAGGCACAGTATAAAGTGGTAGAAAAGTGGCAAGCAGCTGGTAAGTTAGAGGACGAAAAAGAACTGCTCAAGCTAGCTGATGCGGTGCTTTATGTTGAGTCTATGGTTTCAAGCCTGGAAAGTAATCAGGTACGCTCATCAGAACGAGAGTCAGCGACACCTGGTGAAGAATCAACCACGATGGCCAATAACCAATTGGCTGAAGCAAAAATTGTAGTGGTTGGAGAATCTCAAGCGGGCTTAGCAATGGCTAAGCGAGCAATTACTGCTTATATGGAGTCTAACTGGGATAAAGCCCACTTAGGTAATCTACCTACCACATTGCATGCGGTAAGAGGTGGGTTGTATTTTATGGGATTAGAGCGTGCAGCCAATATTTTAGAAGCCTGCACTAATTTTATTGACCAGCGAATCATCCATGGTAATGAACCGCCAACCAATGAAATGTTAGAAACCCTGGCTGACGCATTAACGGGTTTAGAGTACTTTTTAGAGGGAGTAGAGAGTACCAGGCAAACTGCATCTGAAGTGCTGGAAATGGCTGAAACCAGTCTAGCTGATTTAGGTTTTCCGGCGAAAGAAGTGGCTTAGTTTGTAGCACCTCATTATAGAGATTGGCTCCACTCATTCTCTGATTGATTCGCTTTTTAGCAAAGAAGTATCGGAACGATGTTTGCTCACTTAATGGATAACCTGGCTTACCAGCCGATCTGGTATACTGATAACTATATTGAAGCTGATCGTTATTTATTGTTTTATCAGCAGCAGTTAGTGGCTACCGAAAGTCAGCAATGGCTTTGGCCTTCGAAAGACTTGGTTAACCATCAAACTGTCGTACCTTTAGCCAGGTATCAGGATCAAACGTTGTTTTTGGCTACATTAGATTCAATTGAAACCGTTGAGTCTGTCCAACTAATTGGCTTGCGTCGGGCAATGTTGGCTGCAACCACTAATGAGCGTCAACTGTTGGGTTATGCTGGTCACTTGGTTGGTTGGATGGAGCAACACCAATATTGTGGGCGTTGTGCTAGGCCGTTACAGTGGCATCCCATTGTGCGGGCAAAACAATGTGAGTGTGGTGCCCCACCTCTTTATCCTGCTATTTCCCCTTGTATTATCGTGTTGATCACCCGTGGTGACCAGGTTTTGCTGGCCCGTTCACCTCGTTTTCCAGAAGGCGTGTTTAGCACTATTGCTGGTTTTATTGAGCCAGGCGAAACTATTGAACATGGCGTTATTCGTGAAGTGGCAGAAGAAGTAGGCATCACCATAAAAAACCTGCAGTACAAAGGCAGCCAACCCTGGCCATTCCCCCACTCACTAATGATAGGATTTCATGCTGAATACGACAGTGGTGAAATTGAGGTTGATGGAGACGAAATTGAAGCCGCTGACTGGTTTAATCTTAATGATTTACCTATTTTGCCATCGCCTATGTCGATTGCTCGTTGGTTAATAGATGATTACATAAAAGAAAGTTACAACCAATCCAGTTAGGAGTTATCACAAATGATGTATATGTTACTGGGTGGTGCAATATTATTATTTGCCTTATTAATTGTACTGCTTGGGATCAAGCTGCTGGTTGGAGGTAACTGGTTAGTCGGTTGGTTAAAGGGTAATTTGGCTTTGTTGGTTACTGCACTGGGCATTGGGCTTGGTTGGGGTGCTTTAGATTTATTTAGTTATCAGCCCCTTCGTTATAATCAGCAGGTAGCTACCATTGATTTTATTAAACAAGGGGACAACAAATATCGCATGTCCCTGTTACAACCAAATACCAAGCTATTTACTCAGGTAGTGTTCGGGGAAAAGTGGCAGTTGAGTGCAAGAGTATTTCAAGTCAGCCCCCAGTTATTAGGGTTTGGTATGTCTCCTGGCTTTCGACTGGATAAGCTGGCGATTCAGCAGGGAGATAAGCTATCTACTCAATGGATACGTGACAGTGAATATGGCTTTGATCTGTGGGCAGTGATGAATCACCTTCAGTGGACAGAGCCTACAGTAACCACAGCTCATCATGTCAGTGATTGGTTAGAAGTAACTGATAAGTTGAGTTTTTCGGTGGTAGTCACTGCAACGGGTTTAAAAATAGAAGCGACTGAAACAGAGCAGTAATTAGATTTTACCTACGGTAGTATTTTATCAGCTGTCTTTTTATCAATAGCTGCATTTTGGATGTTGCCCCGGATACTCAACAATATGAGTCTCCGGGCTGGCTTTAACCAATAGGAAATAGTTCAGACAGTCGAGTTGCTAACATTACATCACCTTCTGCACGCAGCTGCCCAGCCATAAATGCTTGCATACCGTCCACGCTACCATTCATGATTCCAGTAAAGGTATCACCATCCATAGTAAGAGTGACTGATGGCTCATCATAAGAACCTTCAACCATGTCACAATTACCGTCTTTTACAATAATATGGTAAGAATCATCTTCGATTTGTAATTGAAAAACGACATCCATACCAGCCGCTGCATCAGCATTGAACTTGCTTTTCATTTGGTTCAACGTTTCAGTTACGTTACTCATAATTAATCGATTCCTTTTAAGTTTTATGTTGCTTGTTACCCGCTAATGATAGCTCAGTTTCAGTGTTGAAAAGCTTTTAGATCAATTGCCTGACATTTGCTCAAAAAAGATGCTTTGGGTATTAATATTTCATACGTTTGTTTGAGTCTAACATACTCTATAATCGGTTGGCGAGCCTTGTTTAAGTGTTGTGTATTCCTGCTTAATCAGCATGTCAATTTTCGTATTCAGCATGATATGATTATCATTAGCAGCTGTATTTTAAATCCCTGAATTAATTGCTGGAGAACAATACTTTGGAATTTTTAGCTGATTTTGGTTTGTTTTTAGCCAAGGTAGTTACCCTGGTTATTGCTGTACTAATCCTGGTGGCTGGGGTAATTGCCTTAAGCAGTAAGCAAAAAAAGGGTGCTTCAGGCCATATTGAAGTGAAGAATCTGACTAGTGATTTTAAAGAGCTGGTGAAAGACATTAAGTCAGTCATATTGGAGAAAGAGGACTTAAAAAAAGAAGCCAAGGCTGAAAAACAAAAAGAAAAAGAAGAAAAGCAAGCCAAGAAAGCATTAGCTAAAAGTGAGCAACAGACAACAGGTGACACTGAGCGCCCAAAACGGGTTTATGTGCTTGATTTTGACGGTGATATTAAGGCATCAGCGGTGGACTCATTACGCGAAGAGATTTCTGCTGTATTAAGCATGGCTGAGCCACTAGATGAGGTGATTGTTCGGTTAGAGAGTGCTGGTGGTATGGTACATAGTTATGGGTTAGCTGCATCTCAACTGGCTCGAATTAAAGAGCGTGGGATTCCACTCACGATTGCTGTGGATAAAGTAGCTGCCAGTGGTGGCTATATGATGGCCTGTATTGCCGATAAAATAATTGCAGCACCATTTGCTATTCTTGGCTCTATAGGCGTGGTTGCTCAATTACCTAACTTTCACCGGTTACTAAAAAAACATGACATTGATGTTGAAATATTAACAGCGGGTGAGTACAAGCGTACTTTAACGATGTTTGGTGAAAATACCCAAAAAGGGCGGCAAAAGTTTATCGATGATTTGGAAGATACGCATGTGCTGTTTAAAGAATTTGTCACTGAACATCGCTCTGTCATTAATATTGAAGAAATTGGTACTGGAGAGATCTGGTTTGGTCGTCGAGCTAAAGATAAACAGCTAATTGATGAGATTAAAACCAGTGATGAGTACATCTTGGAACAGATTGATCAATCAGATGTATTCCATGTGTCGTATGAGCTGAAAAAAACACTGCCAGAAAAGTTAGGGTTGGCAGCTAATGTCACGCTTGATCGATTATTGCTTAAGTGGTGGGATCGGATTAATCAGACACGCTTTTACCAATGATATGTGGCTATTACGAGTAATGTTCAGCTGATGGATTAACAGTGAGGAAATAATGACGACATTTAAGGCGCTTTGGGTACAGCAAAATGCTATTTCAAAGTTTTTTACTCAAGAAGTAGTCGAGCGTCAAACCGATCAGCTACCAGCAGGAGAGGTATTGGTTAAGGTTCATTATTCCTCATTAAATTATAAAGATGCTCTGTCAGCAAAAGGTAATAAAGGTGTCACTAAGCATTATCCTCATACACCTGGTATTGATGCAGCAGGTGAAGTAGTTGAGTCTGTCGTTGAAGACTGGCAGCCAGGCGAGAAAGTGATTGTAACAGGGTATAACTTGGGCATGGATACACCCGGAGGTTTTGGCCAGTATATTCGGGTACCGGCTAACTGGGTATTGCGATTACCTGAGGGAATGAGCTTCTATGATGCGATGGCATTAGGCACCGCAGGCCTGACGGCGGCATTATCCTTAACTAAATTGCAACAAATGGGAGTGATGCCTGACTCAGGAGAAGTTTTTGTCACTGGCGCCAGTGGTGGGGTTGGTAGTTTAAGCATTGCCTTGCTGGCTAAGTTGGGCTACACCATTGCAGCATGCACAGGAAAACTAGAGCAAGCAGAGTATTTAAGTCAGCTGGGTGCGACCAAAATAATTGATCGTGAAACGGCTTTTGAAGGGGTTGAGCGTCCTTTATTGTCAGAACAGTGGGCCGGGGCAATTGATACGGTTGGTGGGGATATTTTATTCAATGTGATTAAATCACTAAAATACGGTGGCAGTGTTGCCAGCTGTGGCTTGGTAGCATCCCCTAACTTTCAAGCTAATGTGTTCCCATTTATTTTACGGGGAGTGAATTGGCTAGGCATTGACTCAGTAGAGCTACCACTTAACACCAAGCAGCAAATGTTTACCAAGTTAGCCAACGAATGGCGTATTCCCTTACTAGATAAAATAGTACATGAAGTGGCACTGGAAGAGCTGCCCCACTTTATTGAGTCTATGTTTAAAGGTCGTTTAGTGGGGCGAGTGGTCGTTAATTTAACGGATTAACCCAAATACCTTATCGGCTATCAAAGATTGATGGTTTGGTGAAATATTCAAATTAATCACGCCGTAATCGATCAGATACCGCAATAGGTGATTTAAAGTTAAAGACCACAATATAGGAAGATAATAAAAAGGTGATGATAGCCGTCGCCTGGATTACATGAGAGGCTTTAGTACCAATTAAGCCACTATTGGCTGCGATATAAGCGATTAAAATAGAAAACTCACTGACTTGCCCTAAACGAAACCCTACTTCCCAAGCGGTACTTTTCTTTTCTTTTAAGTATTGCATTAAGCTGCGGAAGATTGCTGGCTTTAAGGTAAGGGCGAACAAACTGAGTAAACAAGCAGGCACAATCACATCAGCTAACAGCCCAAGATTAAAGCTGGCACCTACCGAAAAGAAAAACAGAATTAAGAAAAAATCACGTAATGGCTTCAGACTGGTGGCAATATAAAGGGCGATGGGGCTGGTGGCGACGCTAACACCGGCAATAAAAGCTCCAATCTCTGCTGATAGGCCTAATAAGTTGGCTAACTCTGCCAAGCCTAAACACCAACCAAGAGCTAGCAAAAATAAATACTCATGGAAACGATCAAACTTTTGCATGAGTCGTAGTAATACATATTTCACTAATACAAATGCGAGTATGACCAATGCAGGTAATGCCAGTAAGGTTAAGAGTAAAGCAGAGCCACTGGCTTCTTTTTCTCCACCATAAAGAAATAGCAGTACTACAATAGCCACTAAATCTTGCAACAGTAGAATACTGACTACCAGCTCACCTGTATGCTTATGGTGCAATACAGTAGTAGGTAAGAGCTTGATACCAATAATGGTGCTGGAAAACATCATAGCAGCACCAATAATTAAACATTCCTGCTGAGTGAAACCAAAGGCTAAGGCAATTACATAACCAGAAGCAGCAAAAGCTAATGAGCTGACTAAGCCAATTAATGCAGTCTTTTTCAGCATATGGGCTAAATGACCAGGCTGCATGTCTAACCCAAGTAAAAACAATAGAAAAATGATACCAATATGGGAAATATCACTTAGCAGTTTGGTATCAGAAACTAACTTGAGTCCATAAGGGCCAAGGATGGCACCCAGGACAATATAGGCAACGAGCAGCGGTTGGCGAGTATATAAAGCGATAGAAGCGAGCGCTGCGGCTCCTGTGAAGATTAAAAAAAACGAAAATACTAAAGAGCCGTTATCCATTGAATATGTGTCTGTAATTTTGCTGGCTATAGTTTGGAGTATATACCCTTCCCGAATGACTATTAGGGTTTGTTGTCTTCGTTATTCGCCCTAATCATTTATTAGTAATATAAACTCATAGGGCCTCATAACGCGACGGCCTTCCCTAAAAGCCCTTCGCTTTGGCTATACGTTAAAGGAATTTAGCGGTCATTAACTGAGTTTGTATTATACAGCAGTTGTATTTTTAGTGGGCTTAAGGAAGTTGGATTTTTTTATAAGGAATAGGGTGGCTTGACGTTGATCAAGCCACTGAAGGAAGACAATTACTCTGCTTGCATTTGCCGTCGTCTGAACAGCGGCTGAGGCTGATCTACGGCTGCTTGGTAGGTTTCACTGAAATCTTTCAGGCCATTTAAAGCATCATCAATACAGCGATCGGCACGAATGGCAAAGGCATTAAAGCCGCAGCGGGCCATATAAAACAGTTGATCCCGAAGTACATCACCGATCGCTCTTAGTTCACCAAGAAAGCCAAAACGCTCTCGTAACAGTCGCCCGATTGAATAGCCACGACCGTCGGTAAACTGGGGGAAGTTAACTGCGATCACCGGTAGTGACTGGATTTGTGCTGCCAATAATTCTGGCTCTTCATGGCTATCAAGCCAAACACCCACACTACCTTGATGGTTAACATAACGCTGTTGGTTTTCAAGCCAGTCAGTGAGTGGCACCAACAGGTTACCTTCTGGAAGTGGTTGATCAGCTGCAGGCGCAGTTTCTAGCAGCTGATAATTATCATCAATAATGTCCTGATTTTTAATGAGCTTTGGCATAAACTTGCTCCTTAAAAGGCTTAATACCAATACGACGATAGGTGTCGATAAACCGCTCTTCTGGGGTTCGTTGATTGACATAAACGGCTAATAGTTTTGCGATAACACCTGGCACAGCTTCTTTAGCAAAGGAAGGCCCTAGAATTTTTCCTAGTGATGCATCACTACCGGCATTACCACCTACCTGTACCTGATAAAATTCTTCACCTTTTTTGTCCACACCTAAAATGCCGATATGGCCTACATGGTGGTGACCGCAGGCATTCATGCAGCCAGAAATGTTTAAATCTAACTCTCCAATATCGTGTAAATAGTCCAGGTCATCAAAGCGGCTTTGAATAGCTTCGGCAATGGGAATGGATTTAGCATTGGCCAGTGCGCAGAAGTCACCACCGGGGCAGCAGATAATATCAGTCAGCAAACCAATGTTGGGGGTAGCAAAACCATGCTGAATTGCGGCTTGCCATAATGGATATAAATCATCTTGCTTAACATCAGCTAACACCAGGTTTTGCTGGTGGCTGACTCTAGCTTCACCAAAACTATATTGATCGGTCAAGTCTGCAGCGGCTTCCAGTTGCTTATCAGTAACATCTCCAGGTGCAACCCCAGTGGGCTTTAGTGAGAAGGTGACAATACTGTAGCCTGGCACTTTATGCGCATTAACATTTTGCTGGTACCAGTGGTTAAAGTTAGGGTCATCTGCCAGTTGCTGGGCGAGTTGCTGACTAGTCGCTGGTAAGGTTTCGTAAGTAGGGACAGAAAAATGGCTGGTAACACGATTAATTTCTTGTTGAGTTAAAGTGGTTGCGCCATCTTTAATGTGTTCCCATTCTGCTTCGACTTTTTGGGTAAACAGTTCAGTGCCCAAGGCTTTAACTAGAATTTTGATACGTGCTTTATATTTGTTGTCGCGACGCCCATAGCGATTATATACCCGTAAAACGGCATCTAAATACGACAGTAAGTGCTGCTCGGGTAGAAACTCACGGATAACTGTCCCAATTAATGGTGTTCGTCCCAGTCCCCCACCGACAATCACTTTAAAACCGATTTCTCCCGCTTCGTTTTTTACCAGATATAAACCAATATCATGGACTAAAGTCGCTGCGCGATCTTGTTTGGCTGCATTAACTGCAATTTTGAATTTACGAGGTAAAAAGGCAAATTCTGGATGGAAGGTTGACCATTGTCGGATGATTTCACAGTAAGGACGTGGATCAACAATTTCATCTGCAGCAACACCCGCAAACTGGTCAGTGGTGGTATTGCGGATACAGTTACCACTGGTTTGGATCGCATGCATTTGCACGGTGGCAAGCTCAGCTAGAATATCCGGTACTTGTTCTAGCTGTGGCCAGTTATATTGAACATTTTGCCGGGTACTGAAGTGAACATACCCTTTATCGTATTTTCGAGCAATTTCTGCCAGCTTGCGAAGTTGCTTAGACGATACCATGCCATAAGGAATCGCAACCCGAAGCATGGGAGCAAACCGCTGAATATACAGACCATTTTGTAACCTTAAGGGTAAGAATTCGGCATCAGCCAGCTCACCAGCTAGGTAACGCTGGGTTTGCTCTCTAAATTGTGTAACGCGCTCATCAACGATCGTCTGGTCGTATTGATCATATATGTACATGCTGGGTCCTGATCAACTGCTAATCCTGGTAATATTACCCACTTATTTCTATTTCTGAGTGCTAGCCAGAATGCCAGAGTTTGGAGTATCTGATGAAATATTCGAGCTAGCAGGCTGCTGGCAGTGTATTCATTAAGTTGCAGCAGCATCAGCATTTATGAATAGGCAGACGTTTGCCATTCTGTGCGGTAAAAATAGCAGGATATCTATATGCGATAAATGAATATTTTTCTATATATCTAGAATTGATAATTATAAAAATAACACAACCAGAAGAGTAAGTAGAGAAGAAGCGATTACCTTTATTTTACATATGGATTACGAGTAGGCTATTGCTCATAGTAGGGAAAAGGGGTAGAAAGTGACTAAAGAAGCAGTAGACAGTGACTGAAGTGATAATAATTAAAAACAGACAACAACATCATTAATAGGAGGCAAGGATGACGGAAAAAGCAATGACGAATACCCATCACTCTGAAAGCAATGAATCTCAAACAGACAACGATAGCCGGGTGGATGCGATTGCTGCAGTGAGTTTAATTTTAATTGCGGTAGTAACGGCTGTCTTTTGGGTAAGTGGGCAATAAGCACGTTGAGCTGTTGCTACAGCTGGTGTAACGCCAGCTGTACGGCAGCATAGACCAGTAAAATAAAGATTAATGTAAAAATAAGGCCGGCAATGACAAAGTGACTAAATTTGCCGCTTTTAAAATCTCGCTCTCGATTTTTCTGGCTTTGAACCCCAAATGCGGCGGCTAAAACACTTTGTATTGTAGCAAGTAGACCGGTTCCTTCTGGTTGACTTTGGGCGCTAGGCGGCTGAGGAGTATTAGGTTTAGAAGAATTTGATACTGTCTGCTCTGGCTGACTCTTTGCGCTGGAGTGCTGACCTGGTTTCATAGTGGCCTCTCCCTATAGTGACTTCCCTATTTGCTTTCAGCTAGACTGCCATGATTCTGATGGTCTTGCCAATACTCAAGCTATATAAATAAAGTGCGTTTTGTTCATGTTAGATATTATCCTCCATGGTTCTCAGGTTGCTCCAGAGCGATTGCAAAAAACGGCAGAAACAGTAAACACAGCTGATGAGTTGGCTACATCGGCTTTGCATGCCAATAACGATGTTGCTGCAATACAAGCATTTTTAGTAGAGGCAGGGGTTGGGTCTGAACATACACTTCGACGCTATCGGCGGGAGTGCCTGCGATTTATTGCTTGGGTGCACCGCTACCTTAATAAACAATTAATCGGCTTAAAGCGAGAAGATATTTTAGCTTATCGATACTTTTTGCAAGCGCCAACATCAGCCTGGCAGCAAGCTGGAATAATGATTCCTGAGTTGCCTGAATTTATTCCTTTCCCTAATGCATTAACTAACGGTAAAAGTGTAGATGCAGTAATGAAAGTGGTGGGCTCATTGCTGAGTTATTTGCATGCTCAGGGCTATATTCAAATTAATCCTGCGTTTCGCTTGAAACCCTTAGGAGAAAATACGGCACTTGGTCACCAACAACCCAAAGCATTTAATCGAGAAGAGTGGCAGTTTGTAATAGACGGCATTCGACGTTTACCTATGGTGACCTCAGGGCAGCGAAATTTTGTTGAGCGGGCGCGTTATATTGTGGCAGTCGCTTACGGTACTGGAATACGTGAGCATGAGCTGGCAACCCATACTCATCAAGCGATTATTCAAACTGACTTGGGTTATGAATTAAATATATTAGGTAAAGGTGCCATGCGTCGGTTGATTCCTCTCAATGAGGGAGTAGTAGACGCCATTTGTCGGTTTCGGCATTATCATGGTTTGGAAAACACCCTTAAAGCAGATGCTTTTCCATTTGCTTCTCCCATTAAGCCAGTAAAACAACAGGCACAGTTTGCTGGGAATCTATCTACCCGACAGTTACGCACTTTTCATCGACAATTATTATCTAAACTGATTGATCAGTCGGGAGCTGAAATATCAGCAGAATTTAAAACGAATATGTTAAGTAAAGGGTTCCATACTTATCGGCATACGGCAATTACTCACTTGGCGAATCAGCCCAATGCAATGATTGAACGAGTCAGGCTATTTGCTGGCCATCAAGATATTAATACAACAAAACTGTATATCCTCACAGAACGGGAAGAATTGCAGACGTATATTCAAGATCATTACATACAGTGGTAATTATTAGACCATCCTAACTATAAAACTAACTGCGTTGATTAAAACCAAATAAGTCAAGGAGGTATATATGAGTAACTATGTATTGTTAATTCATGGTGGGGCAGGCCAGCTACCAACAGACTTTCTGACTGCTGAGCGAGAACAAGCGTATATTCAGCAACTTTCTACGGTATTGCGTAAAGGTCAACAAGCATTAGCTGCTGGGGCTAATGCAGAGCAAGTAGTGGTAGAGGCGGTTGCATTATTGGAAGATTCGCCATTATTTAATGCGGGGTGTGGTGCTGTATTAACCCATGCGGGCACTTTTGAATTTGATGCTGCATTAATGTTAGGAAATCGCCAGTCAGGGGCTGTGATGGCAGTAAAACAATGTAAAAATCCCATTATTGCTGCCCAACAAGTGTTGCATAATAGTGTACATAACACTTTGGCTGGCCCTGAAGCAGATGCCTGGTTACTCGCTCAGGGGGTTGAGCAGACCCCACAGGATTACTTTTTAACTGAACACCGGTTGCAACAACTTCAAGACGCTAGGGAAAAGCAACAAGTACAGCTGGATCACAGTGATAATGGGCAGGTACAAGCACTATTAAGCCAGTCATCAGGGGAGCCCTCAATGGGCACAGTGGGGGCGGTTGCGCTAGATAGTCATGGTGAGTTGGCGGCTGCTACCTCAACCGGTGGTGTCACTAATCAGCTGCCTGGACGCGTGGGAGACAGCCCAATTATTGGGGCAGGTACTTTAGCAGATCAACGAAGCTGTGCAATTTCGGGAACAGGCATTGGTGAATATTTTATTCGTTATACCGTTGCAGCAGAAATTCACTACCGAATGTCATTGGCTGACCAAAGCCTTACAGAAGCAGCTGAACTGGTAGTCAATCAAAACTTACCTGCAGGTACAGGTGGTGTGATTGCGGTTGATGCCCATGGCTACTGGACGATGCCTTTTAATACCAGCCATATGTTTCGAGGAGTTGTTACCCCTAAACAGCTACATGCCTTTATTGGTAAATAAATTAGGGGCGACATCTTTGATGACTATGCAAAGGCACTGTTAAAGCCTATTTATCACGGTTGTCTATAAGTGCTTGCTGCCAGTGTTGATAGGTGACGAGGCCAATGGTGCTACTGTGTTCTTGGAATATCACTTGTAAACAATTAAATAAGGCTTCTGCATACCGAGTTAGCCCCAGTTGGCAAAGTGATTTAATGATACGCGTAAATCTTAAGTAGTTATGATTGCCGGGGGTGAGCCAGCAGCGGCTGGCACAGGCAAAATGCTCTGCTGAACGTTCGATGATGATTTTCTCTGGTTCATTGTGATGGAGTATAAGTCCATAAAAATCCAGCATTTTGTTTAAGGAGCGAAGCAGGTTAGTTTGGATGCTGGATTGTTGTTTGAATACTTCAATAGTCTCGGCATTCAACAATGGGGTCGTAGAGTTGAAGCCACTATCAGTAATCGGGAACAACCATTGAATGTAGTTATGGGTGTTTTCTAGTTGATCATCTGACCATAGCAAAATCTCATCTAACTGACGGCCATAACTATCCTTCTCCTTTTGATTATAGAAGTTGATCAGTAATTGATTGGCCTGTTCAGTCATGGCATGGGCATACTTGGTGGCAGCCATTACAGCATCTATGAATGTATTTTAGCTAAAATATTGGGGCTGAGGGGTATAAATGCTATTTCTATTACAGTTGTTGGTCACAATGATGTGCTCATTTATCGTGTCTGTTAAATAAGCATGTTGAAATAGAAAATGTTCAAGCTACTTTTTGGACTGATTAATTTTGATGTGTCTTCAGAGTGGTTGCAATCAGTGATCGATTCAGTATTATAACTGCTGCTGTCCCTGTAGCTCAGCAGGATAGAGCAAGCGCCTCCTAAGCGCTAGGTCGGTGGTTCAAATCCACTCAGGGACGCCAGTTTAAAAACCATTACTTTCCTATACACTTTCTAGCAACCTGTCTTAAAAAGCACTTAACATTTAATAAACACCTAAAAAGTACTTAATCTGAAGTGTGTTGTAAATTAGTGAGTGGCTGGTTGAAAGAATTTATGCTTTCTGTTTGTCTTTACTCTCTAACAAATGACGAGTGAAAATGATAAGACAATATGAGATGCTCAATTATTATTCCTACCTTGAATGAGTCTAATGATATTGTTGCTAGCCTAGTTCCTTTACAAGCCCTGCGTCAGTGTGGTCATGAAATAATAATGGTAGATGGTGGGAGTACTGATAATACCGTAGCACTTACGAAACCTTGGGTGGATCAAGTCATTATCAGTGAGCCTAGTCGAGCACGACAAATGCAAACTGGAGCTGAGCAGTCGACAGGCGATGTATTGCTGTTTCTACATGCTGATACCTTCCTGCCTGACAATGCTATTGCATTAATTCTTGATGGTTTGGGCCAAACAAATGGCTGGCAGTGGGGGCGGTTTGATGTGACATTATCAGGCAGTCACTGGTTGTTAGCATTAACTGCAAAACTAATGAACTGGCGCTCTCGTGTAACTGGAATTGCAACGGGTGATCAGGTGATTTTTGTAAAACGTGAGTGTTTTATGCAAGTGGGCGGTTATCGTTTGATGCCTTTAATGGAGGATGTTGACATCTGTAAACGACTGAAAAAGATTTCAAAGCCGTTATGCATTGCTAACCCGGTAGTGACTTCTAGTCGACGTTGGGAGCAACGTGGAATTATTCGCACTATTTTATTAATGTGGAGTTTGCGGCTGGCATTTTTTATGGGTGTATCACCACAACGTTTAGTTAACATTTATTATCCGAGAAATAAAATAAAAAATGATTAAGCCGGTAATTATTTTAATGGCTAAACCCCCGATTGAAGCTAAGGTGAAAACACGATTAACGCCTTATTATTCGGCGGGGCAAGCAGCCAATATTTATAAAGAATTGCTGTTGTATACTGCGAAATGGATAAATGAATTGCCTAAGCATTATCTGCGAGTATTGGCACTGGCTGAGCAGTTAGACCATGATTTTTTTAATGATTCTGCTTTTAACCATTGGGAACGCTATTTACAACAAGGCAAAGATTTAGGTGAGCGGATGGCAAATGTGGCTCAACATTATATTAGGCAGAACCAGCCTGTTATCTTAGTGGGTGGAGATTGCCCGGTTTTAAATGCATCATTATGTAAGCAGGTATTAAAGAGTTTATTTAATAATGCTGAGTCGTCTGATTGTTATGAATATGATTCTAATCAAGTAGCCATAGTACCCGCAGAAGATGGAGGGTATGTGCTAATTGCTATGCGTCAATTTCTTCCTTATTTATTTGAAGGTATTCAGTGGGGTACTGAGCAGGTATTGCAGCAAACGATTAGACAACTCCAGTCTAAAAATGCACCTTATGCGTTATTTCCAACACTGTGGGATGTTGATCGACCAGAAGACTATCGACGTTGGTGTAATCATTAAAGTTGTGTAAAACTATTCACTTATTTGACTAATGCTGAGCGCTGTAGCTGATTAACATAAAGCTCTACATAACGTTGTTGAAGCCCAGTAACATGAAGAAACATTAAACCAAGAAGTAGATCGCCTGTTACTTCATCTTTATGAATTTGGCGAATTTGAACAGCGCATTCTAGCTCATGTTGATTGTGCAGTGGCATTGAAAAGTTTTCAGCAACTTGACCCACTTCGGGCAAATTCTCTTGTAATTGCTGACTGGCAACGGCCACTTGACAGCCTGTGGCAGAAATATCAATGACCTGGGTAGTCACTGCTGGGTAATCTTCTGTTAATTTAAGTGTTGCTGTTACAGCAGGGTGGCTCGGTAACCTAACCCGAAAGGCTTTGCGTCGTTGTAAATACCACAGTTTGCTGGGAAGTTTGAAGTTGTAATAGGGAATACCAGCTTCATCCTGTTTGATTTGTTCTAAAACAACATTGTCGAAAGTGACTTTAACCCCTTCATAAAAGGTATAGACAGAAAATGGCTCGCCTTGTTTAATCAGGGGATTACCATCAATGGGACTCAGCTCATCTAAAGCAAAGGTTTGGTTGTCTAAGTCAACTCCAATAATGAATGTTTTATAACTGATGTTACGACTGGGAAAATAAATTTTAATGGGTACTTTGGCTTTTAAAATGCCCATTAGTACACCGGAGACTTCTTGAGGTGTCCGCTTTAGTTGGTATTTTTCTTCTATATCTAAATCGTCAGATAGATAGCTCATACGGTTTTCCTGCTTACAAATCCATTGCTTTTGGCTAGGGCCTGTTGACAAGTCCTAGTACTCTCTCACAAGAAAAAGTCACTATTTCTAATGACTATACACCGAAAAAAGATGGTATACATTAGGGTAGTTCACCTAATGGCAGGCATTGGGGGGGATTATGCTGTACCTAGAATTTGTGAGTCTTGATAGGCGGAAGTATCACCTTGAGCGCCATATAGTTTGATGGAAGCCTGGCTTTGACCTCGATAGATGGCCAGTAGCTGATGGAGCGTTTGTTGTAGTCGGTTTAGTACACAGCCATTGATTTCATTGAGGGTTTGGCAGTAGGCCAAATGGCTTTTTACTGTTTGCCAATATTTACGAGACTCAACCTGTTGGGGAGAAGGTAATGTTTGTAACCATTGTTCCAAACCAGCGTCATTAGGAGTAAACCCCGCTTGTTTGAGTAGTTCACTCCGGTGTTGGGCTGTTTGGCCTAGGCGATTAAGACAATCATTTTTAATGGTTAACAGCTGATTAAGCTGATCAAGGTTCCTATCACGCAGGGCATGTTGCTCTTGCTCTAATAGCTCAGTTAACTGGCTAAGCGTAGATATGTCAGTGGAAAGCTGTTGTTGAAGGGTTTGATTAATCATGACGGTCTACCTTAAACGACAATTTTCCGTTAACGTAACAGGCTTTCTAGTTCAAATAATTTGTCTGCAATTTTTTCTGGATTGACAGAGTAGCTTCCCTCAGCGAGTGCCGCTCTAATACGGGCTACTTTCTGCTCATCCACTTGCGGCTCTTGTGAAGCCTTTTGTTGAAGCTTTTGTAACTGTTTAGCTTCTGCACTCAACTCGACAGACACTTGTTTAGGTGGCTGAGAATTTTGCTCGGATTGAGGTTGCAGGGTGCCTTTAGTTGCTTTTTCAGCAGGCTTTGCCTGGGCGCTTTTGAGATTGCTCTGTTGACCAGATGCGCCATTAACATCGTTAACCATCGATTAACCCTTTTAGTTTGACCGTCTAACTTAGTATAGCGGCCAACTGAATAATAACTTTAATGACAAATTCAAGTTGTTTAGTTAAAGAGTTGCTTCAACGGTATAAGCATCTTTAACCACTGCCTGAATGACACGCTTAGAGCGAATATTGCGTACTTTAATTAATTGCCCTGGCTTACCATCTGAAAGTGCAATCCCTTTTGCGAGCACGCTAAAATTGCTGGTATTAGCATGGATAGCAACTTGTGTGCCTTTCTTGATTGCCAATGCTTGGGTAATGTGATTTTGTGTAATTGGCTGACCCATTTTAATTTGCCGGGTAACCACTTTGCCTAGCAGTTTTGATGGTTCAGGAAAGTAACTCCCTCTTAATTTGCTGATATCCTGTTCCAACTGTATTAAATCATTTGAGGTAATAACGTGGCCTTTTTGTAAGGTCCGGCTAGCGGCAATGACTTGCCGATAAAGTTTGACTTGGGTGGCAACATATAGGCTCCAATAAGGTGATTGGAGGCATTTTATTTTATGGGTGGCGCGGCCAATAAGGTGTTGTCGACGCTGGCTAGGTTCAATCGTTAACTTGTTTGCGCAAGGCTGTAGTTTAAGCCTTGGATCTATAGCGCTGATATGAATTTCATAACGCCCGCTACCTAATTGCTGCGTATAGGTTTTTAGCTGATTTTCAAGATAGCCATATAACAGCTGCTGAATGGAACGGTGAACAGGGTTACTCCAGCTGGCCATTGTTGTTACAGCAAGCCCAAAAGCTAACAATGACCGCATAATCGCACTATGAATGTTCATAATTTGTCCTAAGCTAAGAGTATGGTCTATAAGTATTTCACTAACCAAAACATTAGCGTCAAAGTTATAGAGAGTCAGGCAAGTCTCATGCCTGGCAGAAAATAATGTTGTAGTGAGGCAAGGTAACTTTACATGGCCGGTGTATTAGACAGTGTCAATCAGCGAACCCAGTTAGTGGGGCAGAACAGGCTGGAGCTATTATTGTTCCGGCTGGCAGGTCCACAGCTGTATGGTATCAATGTATTCAAGGTAAAAGAGGTTTTGCAGTGCCCGAAAATGACCTTGATGCCAAAAAGCAGCCCTGTGGTACGTGGCGTGGCTAATATTCGGGGAGGAACGATTCCTTTATTGGATATGAACTTAGCGACTGGCCATGATTTATTAGATAACGTTGAAAATTGCTTTGTCATTATTACCGAATATAACAACAAGGTGCAGGGGTTTATGGTGCGAATGGTTGATCGCATCGTTAACATGAACTGGGAAGAAATTCATCCTCCACCCAAAGGGACTGGGCGAGATCACTACCTAACTGCAGTGACCAAAGTAGATGATAAACTTGTCGAAATTATTGATGTAGAAAAAATCCTTTCTGAAGTGTCACCGATGACTGAAGAAATCAGTGAAGGCGTTATTTCAGAAGAAATTACGCAAAAAGCTGTTTCTCAGCATGTATTAATTGTGGATGACTCTGCGGTTGCTCGTAAGCAGGTTCAACGTTGTCTTGAAACGTTAGGTTTAACTGTTACAGCAAAAAGTGATGGGCGTGAGGCTTTAGATTTTCTCAAGAACATGGCTGATGAAGAAAAGAATATTTCGAATGAGTTATTATTAATGATATCAGATATAGAAATGCCAGAAATGGATGGCTATACCCTGACAACTGAAGTCAGGAGCGACCCACGAATGAAAGATCTCTACATTATTCTCCATACTTCACTAAGTGGGGTTTTTAATAGAGCTATGGTAGAAAAAGTGGGCGCTAATGATTTTATTGCTAAATTTAATCCTGACTTATTAGCCAGTACAGTTATTTCTCGTTTAGAAGATGCGGCAGCAGCACAGGAGGGATAATTATTTGATAGGAAGCGCAATGAATTGAATGATAGGCACAACACACATTAAAAAATGTGTTACTTTTTATTGATGGTAATAGTGGAGTTCTAGATTTGACTCAGAGCGGGCTTAGTTCCAAGGTAGCGGTAAGTGACTTTGATATATTTAGCCAATTTCTTGAAAAAGCATGTGGGATTGTATTGGGTAAAAATAAGGAATACCTGGTCAAAAGTCGGCTAAGAAAAATACTTAATGATAATAAAATCGATACCCTAGCGGAGCTGGTAAAAACAATAGAACGCAATCCTCGTGATATTTTGCGGGGCAAAGTAATTGATGCCATGACAACTAACGAAACCTTGTGGTTTCGTGATAATTATCCTTTTGAAGTTTTTAAAAATACAATTTTACCTGAGCTGTGCAAGCGCTATCCAAACCAGCGTTTACGCGTTTGGTCGGCAGCCTGTTCCAGTGGGCAAGAGCCGTATTCTATCAGTATGGCTACTGATGAGTTTGAACGAACCAGCCTTGGTCAGCTAAAATCGGGCTTGCAAATAATCGCGACTGACTTGTCTAATAAAGTGTTAGCTGAATGCCGTACAGGTGAATATGACTCACTAGCCTTGGGAAGAGGCTTATCAGATGAAAGATTAAAACGTTATTTTAATGAACTACAGGGTAAGCGTTGGGAAGTTAAGCCGGAGATAAAAAAAAGAATTGAATTTAAAGAGCTGAATTTACAAGAGAGCTATGCATCTTTAGGTAAGTTTGATGTGGTTTTTTGTCGTAATGTGCTTATTTACTTTTCAGCTGATTTTAAACGGGATATTTTATCTCGTATTCATAAAACGTTGAAGCCTGGAGGCTATTTATTTTTAGGTGCATCTGAAGCGCTAAACGGGTTAGCTGATTTATATGAGATGGTTCAGTGTCGGCCGGGTATTATGTATGTATCTAAAGGCGAGGATGTATTTGCCAGAGGAAGCAGCGCTAAATCCTCTGCGTTTGGCAGCTCTGCAGCATCGGCTAAATCTACATCTAGGTCTACAACTACTACACCATCAACAACCAGATCATCAACGACCCGTTCGGGTATTAGCTCAAAAACCACCTCAAGCACTACTAGTCAATCTTCGGCGTTTAAACCTAGACCTAAGCCTAAGTCCACTGATCGTTAATCCGCTGGTAGCTACAAAAAGCAACTTGATAATATGTCAGGTGGTTTCCCGTCTAAAGCACCTATTTTTTTTGCTTTTAGGTTATTCATTACTGTAACAGTAATTTTGCTGCCTTATTTGGCTAGATGTGTAATAGCAATCATACCCTTTGGACAATGATTGCAGGCATGAGCGAGTATAGGCTACAATTGGTGCGTTGTTGGGGTGCTGGGCTTGTTAAGTGTGGCTGAGATTATACCCGTAAAACCTGATCCAGATAATGCTGGCGTAGGGAGTTGGTTAAGATGGCCTAACTATTCGATAGTGGCTACCTCCTTAAATATTTTCTCTCCCAGTTTGGTCAGTTAAACCAAAGTACAAGTATTTTGTAGGCTATTGCTAATGATGGCCACTGATTCGTATTGGGGGAGTTATTTGAATGAAAACCATACAAACTGGGCTATTCATAGTACTGCTAAGTATTGCTTCTCTTGTAAATGCAAATGTTTTAACTGTGTACACCTATCAGTCCTTTGTTTCAGAATGGGGGCCTGGTCCTAAGTTGCAGGAAAACTTTGAAAAGCGATGCAGTTGTCAGATAAACTGGGTTGGTTTAGATGATGGGGTCAGTATTCTAAACCGATTAAAACTTGAACGAGCTAAAACCAAAGCTGATGTAGTCATTGGTCTAGATCAAAACCTGTTAGTTGAAGCAAACAAACTGGGTATTTTTGCCGAACACCAACAGGACCTTTCAAAATTAACACTACCAGTGGTTTGGAAAAACCAACAGTTTATTCCCTATGATTATGGTTTTTTTGCGTTTATCTATAATCAAGAACGGCTTAAACAACCACCTTTGTCATTTGCCGAATTACTTGCTGATAAAAAACTGAAAATCATTTATCAAGACCCCCGTACCAGTACGCCTGGCCAAGGGTTGATGTTATGGTTAAATGCTATTTATGGTAATGAAAAAGCGCAATTGCAATGGCAACAGTTGGCGGATAAAACAGTTACAGTGACAAAGGGGTGGACAGAAGCTTATGGCTTGTTTTTAAAGGGAGAAGCTGATTTAGTCTTAAGCTATACAACATCTCAGGCCTATCATGAAGTGGCTGAGCAAGATACCCGTTATAAAGCGGCAGAGTTTAAAGAAGGGCATTATCCTCAGATAGAAGTTGCAGGTATTATTAAAGGAACGCAACAAGCAACACTGGCTAAACAGTTTTTACAGTTTTTATTAACACCAGGTGCTCAGCAGCAGATAGCCACTCATAACTGGATGCTTCCAGTGGTTGATACTAAGTTACCAGAAGGGTTTAATAATATTATTAAACCGAAAATGGTGATGCCATTTACTGCTGAGGAAGTCGCTCAAAATAGAAAGCTGTGGATTAAGCAGTGGCGCCAGGCAGTAGTAAAATAGCTGCTTCTTGTAACTATATAGCAAAGCGTAAATGTTATTTACAGCAGCCGCCTGGTTTGGCTTTATTATTGTCTGTTTGATTTTTTGCTTTACTACAGCTGCTCTGATTGCTTTAGCAAGCGAAGGATGGGGAGAGTTTAATTGGCAAGCGCTACTGGATCCTTATCTTTTACATATAACAGGTTTTTCGCTTAAGCAAGCATTACTGTCTACTGTTATTAGTTTATTATGTGCAATACCTATTGCTAAGCTGATTGGATGTCGGCAGTTTAAAGGTAAACAGGGATTATTAACCACTTTTAATTTATGCTTTGTATTACCGACTATTATCGTTGTGCTTGGAGTCGTATCTGTTTATGGCCGTTCTGGTTGGCTTAATCAATGGCTCAATAGTGAACATTCAATTTACGGGTTACCAGGCATTCTATTATGCCATGTTTTTATTAATTTCCCTTTTGCTACCCGGGTATTGGTGAATGTAATCGAGCAGATTCCAGTTAACCAATGGCGTGTAGCTGAACAATTAGGATTTAATCGTTTTTACCGGTTTTATTGGTTAGAGTGGCATGCAATAAAAAGTCAATTATTCCCATTATCGGGTCTTATTTTTTTGCTGTGTTTTAATAGCTTTACCATTGTGCTCGCCATGGGGGGTGGTCCTCAAAGTACCACTTTAGAAGTGGCTATTTATCAGGCATTGCGTTATGACTATGAACCTGGTTTTGCTGTTTTGCTAGCGACACTTCAATTAGTAATAACAGCACCCATTGCATTAATGTTGTTTTATTACCAGCCTGCATTAAAACAAACTAAAAAAACAGGTTATCAAAAGCCATCAAGTTTATTAGATAAATGGTTGTTAATACCAGTACTGATTGCAGTAACTGTATGGGTGTTACTCCCTTTTATTGCACTAATGAAAGAAATAATTAATTTTCAGGCCGTCATAAAGGTTTTTTCACAGTCATTAATCAATGCTGGAATAAAGTCATTTATCATCGCAGTGAGTACATCATTTCTCACCATATGTATGGCGCTTGTTATCAATGCATTGTTATTTAATCTTTCCAGTCACTACAAAGCAAACAACCACTCAAAGCGTATTAGAAGACAGTTTGGAGCAGTTATCGCTGAAGGGGTAACTGCTAATATTTTATACTTTCCAGCCATTGTATTAGCAACTGGCTGGTTTATTTTACTATGGCAGCTTACTGATGTTTTTCAATATACCTTGTGGTTGGTTATTATTATCAATGTATTAATGGCAATGCCATTTGCTATTAGAATTATTAAAGTGCCATTTTTTCAAGTAGCAAACCACTATCAGCAGTTGTCAATGCATTTGGGGATCACAGGTTGGCATTGGTGGTGGGTAGTGGCATGGCCAGCATTATCAAGCGCTATTGGTCAGGCTGCAGCGTTAGCGTTTGTACTTTCTTTAGGCGATATGGGGATTGTTGCACTCATAGGAGACCCAGATTTTATTACCTTGCCCTTATTAGTTTATCAATACTTAGCGAATTATCAGTATCCACAAGCCGCTGTATTATCCGTCATATTATTAGTCAGCTGCTTTATTTGTTTTTATTTAATTGAGAAGTTGTTTAGGCACCATAATGCTTGAGTTATTAAGTGTACAAGTCAAACAAGGTGATAACTTATTTACCTATAATAGTCAGGTTAGTAAAGGTGCTTTCTGCCGTATAGTAGGGCCAAGTGGTGCAGGCAAAACCACACTGCTAGAAACCATCGCAGGTTTTAATCATATAGTGGCAGGGGAAGTCAGCTGGCAAGGGCAATCATTTACTTATCAGAAGCCGGAAAGTCGGCCGGTGTCGATGATGTTTCAACAGGATAATCTATTTGCCCATTTATCTGTTTATACGAATATTGCCTTAGGTGTAAGGCCTTCAGCTAGATTAAATGCGGAAGAAAGACAGCAACTTCAGCAACTCTGTGTGCAGCTAGGTATTGTAGACCAACTAGAAAAGCAACCAACACAATTATCAGGTGGTCAACAGCAACGAGCTGCTTTAGCAAGAGCTATTATTCATAAAAAACCAATTCTATTGTTAGACGAACCATTCAGTGCTTTGGATAAAAAGCTCAGAGAAGACTGTATAGCCTTAACTGATACTATGCGAAAACAATATAATTTAACCGTGCTAATGGTCACTCATCATCCAAAGGAGCTAGATCAGGTGGCCACTCAAACGATTGAAATTAGCTAACTTTCCTTCTAAAAAAACAATAGACACAAATCATACTGTTTTATAAGCTGGTTTTGCTAAAAGAAAGCATGAATTCGAATAATAAGGTAGTAGGGTAAAGCTATAAAAATATACCTTAAAAAAGATAAAATTTATTAGTGTTGCCCTCGTTAGCAAGGACTAGCAATGAGTAATAATATAAACGAAAATACCACTGATGCAATCACTATCACCACTACCGCTAATGGTTATTTTGCTGATGTGATCGCTAACCATCAAACAGTCACTTTTCCAGCGAATATTCAAAAAGAAGATCTGGCCGTATGGCGTCGAGGTAATAAGTTAATTATTGAGCACAAAACGACTGGAGAAAAGATAGAGTTTAATTATTGGTACACTTATACCAGTAGCCACTACAAAACCCAACAATTACAGTTTAATAATGGTAGTAAGCTAACCCTGGCTGAAGTAGAAGCAATTGCTGTTTATCAAGGTACAGACAATAGTGAACAGTTGATTGGTTATCGTGATTTGAACGAAACGATTCATGCGCAGGGTGGTGATGATAAAGTATTTAGCCGAGGAGGAGACGATACCATTGATGCTGGAGCGGGTAATGATTACGTGGATGGTGGATCAGGTAATGACACTATTACTGGTGGGTTAGGTAATGATGTCTTATATGGGCGTTCTGGCGATGACTCCATTAATGGTGATCAAGGTGATGACCAATTATCAGGTGGAACCGGTAACGATCATTTAGTGGGAGGTGTTGGAAACGATGTGCTGTTTGGTGGTGAAGATAATGATGTATTGTTAGGCAATACAGGTAATGACTATCTTGATGGTCAGGAAGGTGATGATCAGATTGAGGGTGGAGATGGTAATGACCAATTAATGGGTGGAACAGGGGATAACCAATTAATTGGTGGAAAAGGTGATGATAAATATGTGTATGGTGGAGGTTTCGATACTATTAACAATGAAGGTGGTGGTAAGGACGTCATTATATTCAATGATGTGTTGCCTGAAGGACTCACTTTTGCAAAAGATAATAATGATTTAATTATTACTGTCGATGGAAATAGTCAGCAAGGTATCAGGGTAATTAACCACTTTTTAGGTGGTGATTATGCCATTGATTTAGTCCAGCCAGCAGAAGGCTATGCTTATTCATTAACAGAAATCAATGCACTGGCAAGGGCCAATGAAATACCTGAAGGTGAATCTTATCAAGCATTTGTAGAAGATACTGATGAAAGCAATCGATTTTCAGCCACACGCTTTGCTGACTGGGTAGAGGCCAATGATGGTGATGATACCGTCTTTGGTATGATGGGAAATGATCATATAAAAGGCGGCAAAGGCGATGATCATTTACTAGGTGGCAATGGTCGGGCAAACCAAGCAGACGGCGATGATATTTTAGAGGGTGGCGAAGGTAACGATATTCTCTATGGTGAACAAGGCAATGATTTGCTAAAAGGTGGTACTGGTAACGACCATTATTATTATCAGACAGGAACAGGTAAAGATACCATTGATAACAACGGTGGTGGTAGGGACGTATTATTTTTTATTGATATCAACCGCAACCGACTGTCTTTTTATCAGGATAAAAAGGATTTAGTTGTACTTGTAGATAATGATAAAAACCAGCAAGTCAGGGTATTAAATCATTTTAAAGGGGGAGATAGTGCTATTAGCCTAATCCAACCAGGCGATGGGTTTGCGATGAACCGTCAGGCTTTTGAAGCACTGGTTAAGCTTTATCCAAATACAACAGATGACTTCTCACTAGAAAATACAACTACTAATGTAGAATCACTTATTCATGCAATGAGTGGCTTTGCTAATGAGCGTGAGTTGAATACCACAAGAGCTGAAGTTACAGCAACAGCTGAAGTATCTAGTGCTATTACAGTTAATTTAAGCTAGTTAAGGTAATTAATCTTCATCTAATAATAAAAGACCTACCCTTCTGACTTTTCAATAGGAGCAGTTGGAAAGGTAGGTTATTAGTCAACTCACGTCTTGTAACAAATACACTACAAACCCCTCCTTTGAGTCAATTGAATTGGCATTCAGCTTGTGATAGATTTCATGGCCTTTGCCGTCTTATGGTGTATAAGGCATTGGCAAAGAGAGATGGAATTTTAACCAGTTGTTTGTTGTTCTTTAACAATTTGGTATTTATTGAACACAAGTTATCAAACAGGCTACTTACAAAGTCCGCTTTCAGTTGGCTTCTTTCAGCAGTTGTTTGATGAAGTGAATAGAAATTTAGTCTTATTTACATGTTCTAAAATATTTTATGAATGATATTTTTTACCTAACAAATACAGATGTCTCACTCGAAGATATAGAAAACTTAATAAGCCTGAAATTTAGTTTTAGCACACTGCTGAGTAGAGATGGTAAGGCTATGCAGCTTTCTATTACTGAATCAAGAAAAATTCAATTTATATATCTTGATATTAAAAAAGACTTTGGCGATGCAGAAGATATAGCTACAATAAGTAAATTTAAAATCAAGACTTGCTTATGTATTAGTCACAATAAAAACGAACTAAAGAGAATTTTAGGTATTATAAAACTTGTAATGGATAGGTGTGGTGGGCTTTTAGGAAGTGATGAAGAAGGCTTCCATCCTCTTTATGATAAAAATAATATAGAGCAGTTTACTTATAATTAAGTTGGACAATCTCTTCTGTCACGGATAGCTTATGAAGCCCATTATAAAATCAGTTTTTACTTGGGATCATGTAAACATTAGAACATGGGAGCCTATTAATCCCAATGTTATTGCTGAGACCGTTTATATTGATATTGGCCCAGACACTAAAAAGAGGGCAGATAGCTTTTCTATTAGAGTTGCAACTCCAGCTGGGTTGTCAAACTTGGAAGTGCATGAAGGCGTTATAGCAACTCGTCCATTGCTGATTATCGATAGCTATGATTATGATAATTTATGGGCATGGCTTGTAAAAACCGTGAAGTCATGTGAATCGAATACTTGGAATGCTTCAGTTGAAAAGCTCAGGTTACATTTTGATTGGGAATATGACTAATAAATATGAAGACTGCAAAGTAGTTGGATAAATTAATGTTTGTTTTATCATTTGAAACCGATATTTTGAAATTATTTTCTTCATTTATAGCGCTTTACTTAGATGAAGTGCGGTCGATATCAGATATAAGAGAATTTATAGAAGCTAAATGTGAAGAAAAATAAATTGCTGCTTCATATGATGCAGGACTCATTACTCAAGATGAATTTTGTTCATTTTTGTTAGGTCATATATTTACAAAGTATGTCTTGGATAGAGAGTGTAAAGTAGTAGATGAAAGTAGTTTTGATTATTATCATAAAAAGCTAAAGAAGATACTATTTAAAATATGATTTTTTAGTTGTTATGGTGATTTTTTTATCTGAAAATAAGACGTAATAGGTATGTGTGAGTGATTTTTAGAATCAATACGACTAAAGTATTATATATTGAGTGGTTATCTCCATGTGCTAGTCATTGTTGCTAAATGCAGGATAGATTAGTATTTGCTTCCCTAACACATAAGTAAAAATAAGAAAGTAGATAATGAAGAATAAAGCAGCTGTATTAGCGTTGGGTTTAAGCACCAGCTTAGTTACTGGGCAGGCATTCAGTACCAATGAAAGAACATTTACTTGGTATTCTTCGAGGCTTGGTAATCAATTGGTGGTTGATACAACGTTGGCTTTGTTTAGCTAAATATCTTGGCTATTAGCAGTGTGATTGCTGTTTAATATGTTGTCTAGTAAAGCTAGGTTATATTTACTTTTTTCATGGTTACGAATGCGATATTCGAAGTAAAGATAAAAGTCAGTATGTAAGAGTTGGCTTTGGACCAGGAGGGCGAATTGATACATTTACTGAATGGGGATTTTATAATTTTTTTGTATCGTTTAAGAGTCAAAATTCTGTCTTACTATCTTTGCGTGAAAATCTAATAAACGCGTTGGAAGCAAGAAATAATAATGAAACGATAAATAATAGTAAGAGAAATTTACTTTCAGAATTAATTGATTATATGAAAAAAGAAGGGTATTTATATCAAGTCTTTTACGAGCCATTACATTATGAAAATAAACTAGGCTTTCCAGCTGATGAAATCAAGTACTTTGATGAAGCAGTTTCAAACAGACTGATAATTTCTACTGACTACATGCGATGATATTAGTTTTTACTAATTAATGTTTTTGCAAAACAGTTGTCAGTAGCATACCATCTAAAACCCTTCGATATTACTTCATTAGCTTAAGCTACACTATAGTTATAATCCCTACATTGCAATTGTCGTAGACTTCAGCTAAAACGAGTCTTTTTTAACAAGACAAGTTTTAAAAATTGTAAAGATTGTTTTAGGGGTGGGTGAATTATGGTAGGGCAAGTGAGGTACTTACTGTTATGTACAGTAAGTGTACTGTTATTGGCTGGTTGCTCAGGTGCACCTAAAGTAAAAAGCGATTTAGGTATTGAAGATGCGCCTAGCTGGGTGAATGAAGGCTCGCAAGCGGTTGAGAATGATGATGGTCGTTTTATTCATGGTGTAGGCATGGCGCCTGTTGTAGGAGACTTATCACTGCAAAAATCCACTGCTGCCAATCGTGCCAGGGCTGAAGTGGCTAGAGTGTTGTCTGTTTCGATGGATGCTTTACATGCTGACTATATAGCCAGTGATGGAGAAGAGGTGGATAGCAATATTGAGCGTGAAATTAACTCTCATACCCAGTTGGCGCTGAATGGAGTGAAGATCGTTGGTTACTGGAAAGATCAGAATACGCAAAATATTTACGCAATTGCACAGCTGGATTTAAAAAAATTAGAAAAGTCAATAAAAAGAGCATCTCGCTTAAGCGAACAGTTTAAAAACCGTTTTATCAAACATTTACCTTTCTCAAGTAACTAATTGCAACTAAGGAAGTCACTCGTGAAGTTGATTAAAAAGTCAGTGATTGCTGCAGTAATGGCGTTAGGGTTAGCGGGCTGTAATACCACTCAAGTAACTCGAATTGGCGCTGATGAGGTCGTTGATTTAAGTGGTGCCTGGAATGATACTGATTCTCAGTTAGTGGCTAGGGAAATGATTAATGATTCCTTATCAAGGCCTTGGATTACTAATTTTATGGCAAGAAGAGGAAAAACGCCTGCGGTTATTGTGGGCACAGTACGAAACTTAAGCCATGAACATATTAATGTCAGAACCTTTGTAGCAGAACTAGAAAGAGAGTTAATCAATTCTGGTCGAGTAGAGTTTGTGGCCTCTCGCACAGACCGTAATGAAGTCCGTGAAGAACGAATGGATCAGGATTTACATGCGAGTGAAGATTCACGAAATGCTGCAGGTCAAGAGCGTGGCGCCGACTTTATGTTGCAAGGGCAAATTAATACCATTTTTGATGTTAATGACAACAAGCAAGTACGTTATTGCCAGGTGGATTTAACTATGGTGAGTATGGCTGATAATAGAAAAGTCTGGATTGGTCATAAAAAGATTAAAAAGCTGGTTAAAAACGGTAAGTTTCGTTATTAAGATGTAGTCAATGATAGAAACATTACTAAGGCACTCTTTAGGGGTGCCATGTCTGTTGTTGTGCCTATTATTACAGGGCTGTGCGTTTTCTTCTATGCGGCTCAATGATTTAGCTGCTGATTTAGAGGCTGTTCCGCCAGAACAAATATTAGCTGAACTGAAAGCCATTGATTATTCCGACAGAGATCGAGTGCAGTATTTGCTTGATTATGGCGTGCTTAAAAGCTTAATGGGTGACTTTACAGGTTCTATTGAGGACTTACAAAAAGCCAAACAGTTAATTCAGCAGCTGGAAGCGATCAGTATTAGTGAAAACCTTAGCGCTGTAGCAGTTAATGATACGTTAAAAAGCTATGTTGCTACCCCTGGCGAGCAAATGTTGCTCTATGAATTACTCGCAATCAATTATTTAATGTTAGGGCAAGTAGATGCAGCCCGGGTGGAAGTCCTTCAAGCCCAAGTGAAAACACGACAGTTTGCAGAAGCTAATGAAGTCAACGGGCGCATAGCCAGTATGGAATATTTAGCAGGCTTTATCTATGAATTATTAGGAGAAATAGATAATGCCATGATTAGTTATCGAAATGCAGCAAGTATTTTAGAAAGCAAAGCAATGCCTATTCCAGTGTTATTACAGGATAACTTATTGCGCTGTAGCCGCAGACTAGGTTTACATACAGAGTATAAAAGGTATGTCAGCCACTTTAATAAAACGGCGAGTTTTCCTAATAAAAGTCAAGGTGAAGTCACGATTATTTATTGGGATGGAGTGGTAACTGCGAAAAAACAACGATTCCTTACTGTGTATGTCCCTCAGTTAGAGCATAATGTCACTATTGCTTTGCCTTATTATCCAGAAAATAATAAAAGAGTTAACTCACTGAGATTAAGTGTTAATGATGAAAACCATTATACAGCTACAATTGAAAGTGTGGAAAAAATTGCCCGAGAAGATCTTGATGCACAAAGCACTGTAATATACTCCACTGCTTTGGCACGTATGGTGACAAAGCACCTGGCAATTAAAGCTAGTCAAAACCAAAATAATGACAATTTGACGATGTTACTCAATATTGCTTCTGTGTTTAGTGAGGCAGCCGATGTCAGAAGCTGGAATATGTTGCCTGCTTCTATTCAAGCGGCAACTATTCAATTGGCACCGGGTCGCTATCAATTATTTCCTAATCAGTTTGCTTCTGCCTCTCAACGAACTAACGCTAGTAGTTTTCTTGACTGGTTCTTTGCAAATGATGATAGGGAGGTTGTGGAAAATAATGGACCTACTGAGCATGAGACTGCCACGATAAAGCAAGGGGTAAGGCCAGATCAGTTTACTTTGGATATTAAGGCTGGCCAGAAGGTGTTGTTGTTTGTGCCAAGGGTCAGTAATCGTGTTTATAGCACATATTTACATAATTAAGTGGGCAGACTATATGAATAATCCATTTCATAAAAAAATAGTGAAGCAAAGGCGCTGGTTTTTTTTTCCTTTAATAATAGTATTTTTAGCCTTTGTTTCAGGATGTGCGACGCCAAAGAAGCAACCTGAATGGCTCACGTCTCAGCCAGCAAGTTATCCAGCTAAACGATATTTAGTGGCTGTGGGTGAAGCTGACAATCAGGCGCTGGCTGATAATCGAGCGTTAGCCAATTTAGCAAAAATATTTGAAGTCTCTATTGCTGATAATTCCACTGATTTAGTGCAATCAAGTGTGTCAGGTCATGGTGTCAGTAGAAAAATAACCACAGAGCAACAGCTAAGTCGCTCAATTAATACAGAAGTAAGACAGGTATTGGAAGGGGCGCGAATAACAGATCGTTATAAAGGGACAAATGGCTTATATCACAGCTTGGCGGTGCTTAAAAAATCGGATGTGGGTCGTCCGCTAAGGCGATCTATTTTAGTGGCTGATAGAGAAATCACTAACGCTATTGCATTTGCTAAACAACAAGAAACCATTAATCCTTTTCTTGCCTTGACTGCCTTAGATAAAGCACAACAGGTGCAGCTGAAACGAGCAAGCGATAATCGTAAGTTGCATGTTTTGTCTGGTAGAGGGGTAAAGGAAAAAACCAGTAGTGCTGATATCGAACAAATGATTCGCCAGTTGATAGCCGACTTACGCTTTGAAGTTGATGCTGATACGCAAGAAGAATTTGATTTGCTTTCAGCGGCATTAGGTGGTGTGGGTAGTCAAATTGCAGATAATGCCCCCTATCTGGTTAACTTGAAGTTAGATAAATTACCAATTAAACACCGACAAAACTGGTATTGGCAAAGGGGATCTGTTGAATTAACTATCTACAATGATAGTGGCGCCATAGTCAAAAAACGCTGGCCATTTAAAGTGTCAGGACAAGAGCCCGATTTAACCGAGCAGCGATTATATGATCATTTAACTGAACATTTGCCTGGTTACTTTTATACATTGCTAACCACTAAATCTTCGAAATAACCTTATAATCAATCTATTTATAAAAATACCCTATACAAAGCAAGTCAGTCGGCTTGCTTTGTATATTCTAGTGGTTTAGTTTTTATAGTTATTCGCGTGTCAGAGAACTGTGTTTGTTCTTTAACTGAAGCTAATCAATATTACCCACCTTAAAAAAAATAATATTAATTTATATTTGAATAAGGTATCAAGGGAGCCTGGTTCATAGCTTTTAGTTTGATTAATAATTTGCTCATTCAAGAATTTCTATGCATTTGATTAATTAAGCAAAGGCCAAGTCAATGGATATCCCTTCAAATACCTCTCCCTCTGACACATCGGTTAACAACTTTGATGATAATCCGGAAATAGTACATTCTTCTAATCAGAGGAGGCGACCAGTTCGCGCACCTGCAAAACGTAAACCGGCAGCTACCATTCCAAGCCAGGTGTTTTCATCGGTAGCGTCCAGTACCGCATTATCGATTGGACAAAAACAAGAAGGAAAACATGATGGACAACAGCGAAAACAACAAGGTAAAACATCACAAATAAATAGTGAAGGTAGTCAGGATACAAATAACAATCGCAGCACTTTTACCGAAAAAGTAATAACGCATTATCCAAAGGGTAAAAGAGGCATTTCGATAGATCAGCAAGCTCAGGTATTTGGACAAGGTTTTGTTAGCGAGCAAGAGCAGGCTGACACAACCCGAGGAGTGATTAAAACAGCTGACCAGTTAGCTGTTGTAACAACTTATGCCATTAATATTATTCCTGATGGTAATTTATCACCCACTTTAAAAGCAATGTTAGATGGCATTGCAGCCAGACAAGGTGATGAAAATTTTAGCTTTGTACTGGCGTATAATAAAAGTCATGGGATTCAAAACTGGTGGCTTAATAAAAAACGCACGGTTGCTACTCAAAAAGTTGATCCTAACAATGCCAGTCGTAACCCTTGGATACAAGCTATTGAAGCCTACAACCAATTAGAGGGTGTGACACCGATTAGGAATTTAAAAGCAAATTTAATATTGGTTGGCTTAGATCCGGCAGGCCCTGCAGGTTCTCATCATAGTAAACAGCTAATAAATGATAGTGGTGTGTTGGGGGTTACAGGAGCCAGTCTTGGCCATTTGAAAAAAGAAAACCAAATAGATAGTGGGGCGGTAGTGGCCAGTCAAGACTTGGCTAGTAGTGCACTGCATTATTTTGCTGATAAAACCTTGAACCATGCTAAAGCAGTAGCAAGGGTGACTGTTGAAGAGGGTACTGTGAGTTTAACTAAGCTTAAGCCTTCTTTATTCCAACAAAACCTACAACAAAAGTTGACGACCCATCCTGTAGGTGACCCGATCAATCCTGATACAACTGTAGTGAAAGAAGCAATAAAAGCTACGTTTGGTGGGCAAAGTAGTGAATCATCAGTTGTACTATTACATAATAAACCTTCTACTAATCCAGTTGCACATATTGTTAATAGCGTTGATTCAAAACCCATTGGCTTAGCATTAAAACAGCTTTTTGATGAAGCGGTTGCGGGTGACACGATAAAAATTCGTAACCAGTTTCTTGACCCTGCTGCACGAAAGTTAATTATTGATGCTTTAGCCAAAGGGGTGAATATTAAACTGTTATCCAACTATCAATGGGTGCAAAATGATAATAAAGAACGTGTGTTTGCCGAACATAAAGCGTTAAAAGCAACAAACCCGAATGTTGGCGATTTAACCTATGTAAAAACTGATCCCAATGAAGACTTTAAGCAAGCCCGAGGGCTACCGGTTTCTCCTCAGTTTGATCATGCCAAAACCTATATCCTTGAAAAAGGCGATAGGGATATCATCCTTACTGGTACTTATAATCTTGATCAACAGTCAATTTACCGCAGCAGTGAAAGTGCTTTACTGATAGAAACACAAGATCACTCCCTGAAAAAGTCATTATTTGATGATTTATGGCAAGCGAGTTCATCAGCTAGTAGAAGTACAACTGAGGCGACGACAGAAAAATCACAACAACAAACGGATACGCCTGCTGTTGCTCAGCCTGATCTGACTGCTTCTGATAGCACTATAGTGAGTTTACCCACTAAAAACAATTTTTTATATGGCGAGCAAATTCAAACTGTTGCAAACAAAAATAATACCGTATTGGCTATTAGGGCTCCCAATGAACATTCGCTAGGATTATTGCAAGAAGGGTATGCTTCAAAGAACTTCCATATTAAAGCAAAATCCAGTTCGGGTGGGCCAACGGCAGGTTTTGTGGTGACTGACCCCATGCTAAGCAAAGTAAGGGGACAAGGTGATGCTGCTATTGCCAAACAACAGAAAACAATTAATGAGGCAAAGCAAAAAGGAGCTCAAGAGGTTCAAATTGAACTGTCAGAATCAAGAGTTCAATACCTGGAAAATAGTCAGTTAATAGCAACAATTGCTTCCAATAAATCGTCAAAAATTATAAGAGGAAACTACAGCAATAACTCATATGAGTTTTTTCAACTAGATAAAACAACGGAAGGGACTTGGAAACTGTTTCATCTCCCCAATTATCAATCACCGTCTAATCCCGGTGGTAAAATACCGGTGAAAGGGCTAACTAATCCTCCTGTACCTGGGGCAAAAAGTCCGGCAGGGTCAAAAGCGGTGGTAACAGCAGACTATGATTTATTCGGTGTTTGGCCTACCAAAAACAGAAGCAATAATCCTCGGCAAATTAATACTGCCCCTCGACCCATAAATGGAAATGTTGCAAATCGTTATATTGAGCATATACGAGGGCCAGGTGAAGCAGACCCTAATATGGGGAATATTGCTACGTTTACACAACAAATAGTTCGACAATTAAATCAAAATGTAGAAGTTGCTGGAGGGTACCAAGGTGGTTATTTGTTTCATCATGGGGATGAAACAGGTAATCCGTTTAGCCCAGGGCAAGACTACCCCATTATTTTGTTTATTCCAGGCGAAAGTAAGCCTTATGTAATAAATAATAATACTGAGCTAAAACATACTTATCAGGTCTTAAAAGAAACAGGCTTTACTGTTGAAGTCAATCCAGCATTTTCATTTCCGAACTATGCTACTGCTGTAAAGCAAACTGTTCAGGCTCCAGCGTTAAGTAAACAATCTTCAACGCATTTTCAATTACAAAAATCAACGATTGTTTCTGCACCAGAAAAGCAACAATATAATCACAATGTCATTATTGAAGTGGGTTCAGACCAGGCAGTTTCACTGAGTGCTGAAAGGCTAGCGGGTAAATATGCTGATAACTTTACGCGGCTAAAGTGGGATCCAACGACACACAAAGTGACTACCGTTGATGGCATTCCAATGACAAATATGCCTGCAATCACTACGAATAGTCGTATCTTTATTGTGGGGCATGGTCAGGTAAATGGAATTGGTGATGACCTTCAGTCAACTGTATCTGCAGAGCAATTAGCATCTGCATTGACTGATTCCAATGGGGCTATAAAAGCTGCATTGGGTGATAAGTATCAGGGGGAAAGTGTTGGACGAATTAGTCTTGTGTCATGCCATTCTGCCCATGTAGAACCATCAGATATTAATGGTTTTGGGGCAGCACTTGTCAAACGATTAGATGAAAAGGGTGTAACCACAACAGTCAGTGCTAGGCCAGGGTATACTTATGTAGATCAAAATGGTCGAAAATATATCCAACCTCGTGATAATCCTGTTAATGCTCAAGGGCAACCCATTAAAGACCCTACGATACCTCAGTATCGCACTAAAATTGTCTACTCAATTGAACATGGCGAAACAAAAGCAAGTGTAGTACGACTTAATGAGCCTTATTTGGCTTATACCAAACCTACTCAAGCATTGCCTGGTAGCAATGGACCCAGTCAAGCTGAATTGGCTGAAGTAATGACAAAAGCGTTTCAGTCACAACCCGTTGGTAGTAATGGGGTTGCAACAACTAATCCTATCGATATTACCCACATTATTCCTAAAGAAAGTCGATCAGTGGCTGAAGGCCAGTTGTTTAGTTTTGAACGAATCGATGGAAAGGAAAAAAGGGTAGGAAAATCTGGTTACTTTAAGTTTGATTTATCACATCGTAATGGTTTACAACTGAAGTGGGTTTCAACCCCATCTAGCACTTCAATTGAAAATGGTGAAGTATTTGGGGCATATTACTTGCCATACACTGGAGCAGGGCCTCAAGGGCAACATGTGCCTTATGTTGATATCCCTAAACAAAACCCGGAGCATAATTTTTTATTTACAGGAGGCCTAAACGGCTGCTCTGTGATTGTTTGTAAGCATCCAACAGATGCTACGAAATTAAGGGTATATCATGACTCAGATCCGGAAGGTAACAATCTCAAAACCGGTGAAACTAAACCTTATTCTAATGAGGATATATTAGTTAGACTGGATGAATCGATTTATGATGCTCATTATGCTGTAAGTCATGTTACTGACGGGCTACCTGTAGGCCAACAGCCAAGATCATATAACGGCGTGGCATTTCTGTATTATGATCAAAATACTGGAGAATGGGGGCTCCATCATAGGCTAACACGAAATGTAGCAACCAGTAGTGCAGCTGATGCTCCAGAGCTTACCTTATCATTTCAGAATCATCCGTTGTTATCTCAAGAAATACCGGCTGATCCAACAAATTTCAGAGTTTTCTCTATTGATGGTAACCAATTTGATGGCTGGTTTAGTAAAGATGGACGATTCTTTTATAAAGAAGCAAACTCAACACAACCTTGGAAGTTAGGTACTGAACTTTATCAACAGCGATTCCAAGAGGCACACCCTGATGTTGAAATACCAAGACTGACGTATAATACAGCGGGCCAATTAGCTAACCCTTCTCTATCTGGAGTAAGGTTACCGCAATTTGATAAGCCTTTTTCATATAATAATATCCCTTTATCTGAAGTCAGTTTGTCGCAGCTAACGAAAGATCACCCTGCGCTTAATTCATTTTTTGCTAGCGACCCTGATGCCCAGTTTAGGATTGAGAATTTATTAAAGCACCATAGTGGAGAAGGTGAAAATTTCCTTCACTTAAAGGTTGAATTGACATCGGAGGCTAAAAATCAAATTACACAGATAATTGAAAATAGACCAGTTATAGAGCTATCCCAAGATAAAATTGCGCAGGTACAGGCGATTGTAAATGAAAAAAATAATTATCAGTTAGTTGAGCTAACGGTAGCTAAAGCACTTTCAAAAGGAGGAAAGGCTGATACTTCCACAATTTATCAAGATCAGGTTTCCACTTATGGTATTTCAGAAACGACTGTTCAACAGCAGGGCGTCAGTCATGCTGATCGGAACCGTGGTATTAGCCTGCAAGTGATTTATAATGATCTCGCAACAGCACCAGGGAGTAAACGTAATACCTTTGCAGCGAATGAAGTAGAAGTTGCCAAACTAAGAGAGTTGGTGGCAGTAGGTGAGGCCTCTCCAGCTGAAATTGCACAGCTACATAAACATGATCAGTATTTACGTCAACAGGGTGCAATCGATAAAACGGGTAACAGTCATTTATTGGCGATAAAAGAGCAAAATGTTGTTAGTACAACGATTGATACATTGACAGAAAATAAGTTGGCTGGTGCTGTGCTATTAAAAAGTGTAGGTGGTGAATTAGTCCCTGCTTTTACAATGACTCATGCAGCTGATAATAGAGTGCGTATATATAATCAGCACAATCAGCTAATAAAAGTATTTGATAACATAGACCATTTGAATACAAAATCACAATTAACTGGATATATAAACCAAATGGTTGCTGCCAGTGGCGGAGAGTCTGCATTTAAAGTAGGTATTACCAAGTCGGGTTTCGATAGTCAGTTTAATAGGCAAGCGATTGTAGATGGAGCTGCTTACAATCCATCACTACCTACTACACAAATAAAATCAGATTACACTAACATTCTGGCAAATGATGTGACAGTTGGGTTTGAAACGAAGGATGGTCATAGAATTGGGATTAGTAAATCAGAGGCATATCGTCTGGGTTTAAAAGTTGATGGTAAAAACATTACCGCTGATACAGATTTTACAGCAGACTTATTTATGAAGGGAAATCGATTGAGTTGGGATATGGATAAAGCTTCTTTAGTACTGCTGTTTGATACACAGTTAGATGCTAGCCGGCCAAATGCTATTTCACCAAAAAACTTTAATCGAAATAAGCATCTCTTTATGCATGTATTTGCGGATGGAACCCAGCAGAATCAGTCCTCGCCAGAGGAACAGCAGTTTATTAAACAAGCTAAGGCAGCACTTTCTTCTGCTGGTAATTATGATGACTTTATTAATTCCTTTAAACAATGGGCTGACACAGAGCAAGCCAAGCTATTACAAGCAGTAAATTTAAGCTTATCTAATCATGATCAAGTAAAAGATATCAGTATTGGGGGGGATGGTACAATACAAGTACCAGGGGATCAAAGTGGTGAGTTGTCAATAAAATTAAATAATACATTAACTGATGGACAAAAACGTCAACTATTAATGTTTAATACTATTCAACAGCGTCAGGTTTCACGTCAAAAAGTGGTTTCAGCTTTATCTGATGGTGCATCAAGAGTGATATCGTCAAAGGCAATGGGCGCTTACTCCGCGTTTGGTGCATGGAATGGAATTCGACTGTTATCAAAATTTGGGATTGGCGATGATCCATTTTCAAAACTTAATGCGTCATCAACTATTTTAGGGGCTGTAGAAGAGGTTATTTCAGGAGTCGCTTCAGCAGGTCAAATTGCGGAGCGATTTAAGTTAGCGTTACCCAAGTCTGGGGTTAATGGAATAAGTAAATTATTGGGGGGTACCAGTAAAGTGGGTAATGTCGCTGGTAAAATAGCCGGTCCTTTAGGCATTGTGACAGGGGGGATCAGTATTGTTTCTGGTGCTATTGGTTTAGATCGAGCGATTAAAGAAGGCGACAATTATGGTATAGCTTCCTCTAGTTTTGATATTGTCAGTGGTGCACTGGGTACGGCGGCAGGCATTATGTTTTTAAATCCTGCCACAGCACCTGCTGCACCCTTTGTTGCTATTGCTGCATTGGTTGCTGCTGGAATTAGTCAAGCAATACAGGCAGCTAAGACGGTTAATACCTTTGAAGAGGAAGTGAGACCTCTGTCTGGGTGGGAAAAATTCCAGTATGGTGCTGCTGCTTTTTTTGGTGTTGATGATACAACGCCATGGCATCAGGAATTACAAGATACTCGCAGAAAGAAAGCAATTGCAGCACGTAAAACATTGATTGCTGAACAAAATGAAATTTCTCAGCATGTTTTCAGAACAGTAGGTGACTCAATTACCGATACTTCTGCTCTGTTCCCTACCAGTGAGTTATTTCTATTTGGAAAATACCCGCATACATTAAGAATAAAAGAAAAAGATGAGCACGGTGGGGAAGTCCATCAGGTGAGAATGAATCCAGCACATGTCTTAACTGAAAAGCGCGGCTTTGGTGATAGGAATCAAGTGACATTTTTTAATCTGAATGAACGCTTTGACCCTAATCGAAGTGGTATAGAATTAATTGATGCCACAGGTTATGTCTCTCATGGAAATTTAAGTGGTTGGGAGTATAATCGACTGGCAAAAACCATTAACACTGGCTCTCGTACTTTTTTATCTGACTACCCTCTTGGGGGCGATGGTTTAATTCCAGTGATAGAAGGCTTTCATAATAAAGAAAATACTTTTTATACGGATGAAGCGGTTGAGCAAAGCTATGTAGGGGGTAAAAAGTCAGATGTGGTTCGCTATGTGGCTCCAGCAGTAGAACCTGAAGTTAATCAGGAGACTACACGTCATCGCAATAAAAAACTATACTTCTTAGGCGGTGATGGGCAGGATACGGCGGCCTTTAGTATAGCTGCTGCTTCTGATGAACACGCAGGGGCAAGCCCAAATGTAATACGAGTTAGGCCTACGTTGGATTTTGAATATGAGTGGGTATATGACTACGACCAAAAGCAGAAAATTAGAAATCAACTGGAAAGCTTTGTCAAAATAACTGAAACTGCTACTGGATCAAGCCTAACCGCTGGGGAAACAGAGACGCTACTTATTCAAGGCAATACTGAAACGTCAGAAATTGATGCTGATTTAAGAGTAACAGCTAATCAACCACTCATAGCTGATAAAACGTTTATTTTGGGTAACGCTGATAACTTGAAGCTAAGAACGGGTAAAGGAGAAAATAATACATTTCATATTGCGGCTAATAAAGCAGTTATTAAGTCAGAAGCAAATAATAACACATTTTATATTGCGGATGATGTGCAATCGTTGAGGATAAACAATGGGGGCCTTGATTCAGGTGAATCAAATAATATTGATTTAACTGGCTGGGTGCCACTTGATAACCTAGAAGCGTTTGCTACGAATGATGGCAAAGGGATTCGTATTCGTGATAAAAATAACCATAGTCGATTTATCCGTATCGAAGATCGGTCTTCTATTACAATAAATGTACAAGGTCAATCTGGCTCGTCTGTAAAGTTAGATGTAAATAAATTGTTGCAGGTTGGCCAGCAGGCACAGCCATTAACCAAGCTACTGCCACAAAATACCTATTATATTGCTGGTGGTACTCAGCAAATTAGTTTAGCTACTACACAAAGTCAGTTGGATGTAAAAGGCAAGGGAACTTTTCAAGTTGAAACAAAAAATAGTCAGTTAAGTAGGCTGGATGTTGATCAAGGAGTAGGTATTAGCTTAGATACAATGTTTGAAGGTAGCCAGCTTCGTTTTAAAGGAATTAATTTTTCTGATATTCAGCAATCTGGTAACACATTATCGGTACAAAACGGTCAGTTTGAATTATTGAGCATAAAACAGTTTTCTCCTTATACATCGTTTGTTGCGCTGTTTGATGATGGTATAGTGAGTTTCCGCTCTGATGCTCAAGGTAAATTATCAGTCTATAAATTTGAGGCAAAACCACAGCAAGGTTTAACAAAACCGGAAGGTGTTTTGAATATTAACAAGGAAGAACTGGGATTCGCCCATGTGGATGGACCGATATGGCTCTTTCGAAATGGCTTGGCTGTTAGCCCTTTAAGCGGTGAAGTGTATGATATACAAGGCTACCGTTATGCTAATGCTAAATATGACAGCAGCAAAAATGAGATCGTTTATAATACCTTAAATAATAGCAAGCAGCGTTTAGACCCGAGCCAAGTGAATGCTCGTATTGCACCTTATGAAGCAACTGTGTTGGAAGACGGTCGTTGGTTATTTGGTGAAAGATCAGATAGTCATCAGTCTTTTATTGTTGATCCAGGCACTTGGCGAATATACACCGACACGGAAGATAGTGAACCACTAAAAGGAGTATGGTTTCGATATGATGGCGCCAGGGGACAGCATTTAGTTGTCGATAGTGGCTCTGGCCCTGGAAATCGTCTTACTTATTATCAAACGAAAGGTGTCTCCGTAGCTGAATTTCAGCGCATTATTCAAGATAAAGGTGTTATAACTGATATCAGTAAAGGGGAGCTTTACTACCCAGATGCTGCGGATGCAAATAAAGCACAGTTACTCGCTTATTTTCATTTTATAATTGGTCAGGATGGTTTTCGTGAGCACACGGTTGATAATTCATTACATCAACCCATTCAATCGACTGCAGAACAGCCTATAGTCAAAGACACTGAAGAAAACGATGTGGTACGGGGTAATGATGGGAATAATATATTGATTATTTCTGCAGGCAGTGACCGTGTGCAACCAAACGCTGGTCAAAATCAATTGCGGTTTACCCCAAGGGCGAGTGGCATCAAAACGGTAGAATTGAATTCAAATGAAGAAACTGTCTTGTGGTTACCTTTCAATATTAGTACTAAGGCAGATTATTATTTTAGAGGTGACAGCTTTGTTATTGAGGGACTTGCCCCAAATGCAAGTGGCAAAAAATTACGGGTAATTATTCCTGACTTTGAGAAAAATAATCCACAACTCACCTTAAAGATGTATGATGCCCAGGACGGTGATCAGGTGGCTGCACTTGAAGCAGGCCAAGAGGTTCATGCTAAAATTACTTTTGGGGAAAGTAATATTGCGTATCTGACAATGCTAGCAGCCAAGCGAAGAGAGGTTGAAAACATGCAATTCACCTAGTTATAAAATAAAAAAGGCCTATAAAAATTACTTTATAGGCCTTTTGTTTTATAGGTTAGACGTTATTTTGCTTCCCAGGCTGATTGCCAGGCACTACCCACACCGGGCTCAAACTGATTAGCATACTTAGACCACTGTTGACAGTAACCACTGTAAGGAAAAGGTTTACATTGGTAAATTTTTCCATCTTTCGGTTGTAATACTTTAGTACCTGCTTTATAGCTGGATACGCCTTCAGGGAATTTAAAATCGTAATCACCTGAAGGGTCAGGGTTTGGTTTATCTCCACCATCTTTTACCAACTCAAATGAGTAAGTCTGTTGCATAAAACTGCTAGCAATGCCCTGTGCTTTAGCTTTGATGACTAAAGTGTGTTTGCCTGGTTTTGCGTTGGTTATATTAGCCTGAACATTTTTAGAAGCATTATCAATAGGCTCGGAACCAAATGCCACTTGTGAATTATTAGGGCCATATATCGTGTAATCGATTTTCAATTTAGCTTGAGTCGTTAACGTAAAGTCTACCGTAGCTTGATTATTGGTAATAGTATATTTATCTTGAAGCCCACCTACATCTACTTGTGGATCGGGCTGCTGGTCTTTATTAATTTGGATTTCTACACGCTTTATTCCACTGTCTTTTAAGGCGTAAATATTATTTTTACCCATTGCTGGCACAACATTTCCTTTGGCATCTACATGACCTGCAGCAATCTTTGTTTGTTTATTATTAATCGCTTTGGCCAATAAGTAAGGCCAATTATTTTTACGTCCATCATCGGTTGTATTGATTGCCAGTTCAGTTGCCATATCGGGTAACTCTCCTTGGTCGTCAAATACTCTGGCTTTTACACTATCACCTGGCTTAAGTGTAATGGTAGGGTTAATATCGCCTATATCAGTCCATTTATTAGCTGGATCGGGGTTTGGGTTAGGGTCTGGATCGGTGCCGCCATTAAAGTTGACATCTATCGCCTGATAAAAGCTCATCACTGTATCGCCTACATCCCATACTGCTAGAATGACATGATATCCTTGGCGGTTAGGTACATTACATTGGTGGGAGACTGTTTTGGGTGGCTTTTTATTATAGGGAATGTTACAGAATGGCGTCAGCTCAAATGAGCTGCGTTTGAGCGTAGCATTTTTATTCCACCCTTGTTTAGTAATATAGTATTTAAAGTCTTTTGTGACATGATTCGCTGTGAAAGTCCAAGTAAACGTATTGTTGCCAGGCTTTATATTGTTTTTATTCCAGCGGTCAACCGTTTGTTCATTCAATTGAGAAAACTGAGCGAGCCCAGCACTAGCTATTTTGCCATCATCAGGACCGCCATTAGGAAAACCGTCAGGTCCTTCAACACTTTGTGGCTCATATTGGACTGGACCACACTTTACATTATCTCCTTGTTTGCATTTAAGTGAGCGTGATTCAGGCTGTGATACATATCCATGAGCGAAAACACCCTGGGCAATAATTGCAGAGCACATTAATGCAATTTGAGTTAATCCAATAGGAATAATATTAGAGCGTTGTACTTTCACTGGAAATACCTCACTTATTTATTGATTGAATATTTAGATAGAAACTAATTAATTATCTTAGTATAGAAGACCAGAATAGATTTAATCTGTTGTACTTCAAATTAATAGAAGTCGCTAAATTTTGAAGTTGATATATATTTTGATCACTTTGGTTATATAGGAAGACATGCTTATTTGTAAGTGTTTGGTCATAAAATATAAAAAAACTGTGGTTTGAATTTGAAAATTTTTTAGTAAAAAATCAGAAATAAGTATAAAAATATTTGTGGAAAATAGCTAAAAATGAGACTTTCTATTTGCATCTCAAAGTGAGTGATGATGGCTTCACCTTGTGCTGGTTATCAATTAGCCGATCAACAAAAATGCAATATCACAAATAATAATACAGTATATAAAGTATTAGTATTTCCTTAAGTATTAGCTATTTTAGTTAATGATTCTTTGAAATAGCTTCCATATTTTTATATGTTCTTTATTTTGTTGTTTGAAAGTCAGTTAAATGACACAAAAGGTCTGTTAATGGTTCTAACTATTTGGACATTAAAAAACTTGATAGGAAAATTAGGTAGGAAGTGAGTTGATAAATAATAAACAATTACGGCTAACCAAAAGCTACTTTGATGATGTGAACGGCCATAATGCCAAGTTAACACTATTTTGCTTTCCCTATGCTGGTGGCAGTGCTGCAATTTATTACCGTTGGCCACAGCTGCTGCAAGCGAAGATAGCGGTTTGTCCTGCTTATTTACCTGGTCGGGGAATACGTTTTGACGAGACTCCCATTGATCAGCTTGATTGTTTAACAAATAAGCTGCTATCTGCTATTACCCCTTATCTAAATCGTCCCTATGCATTTTTTGGACATAGTATGGGAGCACTAATCGCCTATGAGTTGACTCAAAAAATTTGTCAAGCGGGTTTAACACAACCCGAACATTTATTTGTATCAGGTAGGCAAGCACCACATTTATCACGGAAGAAGAACAATATACATCACTTGTCAGATAATGAGTTAAAGGTTGAGCTGAAACAACTTAATGGTACACCACAAGACGTATTGAACTCAGATGAGTTAATGGAGTTGATGTTGCCTGTGGTGCGGGCAGACTTTAAATTGGTAGAAACTTATCAGTTTACAGGCCATGCTCCATTAACTGTCCCAATCACAGCATTTACAGGCACTTGTGATGTTGATATTCCTTTATCTGATGTCATTGCTTGGAATCAACATACTCATAATCAGTTTGATTACTATGAACTACCTGGAGATCATTTTTTCATTCATCAGATGAAAGACGATATGTGTCAAATTATCAATAACAGTCTATTGGGTTACAGCCAGTAACTATCAATAGGTAATTATGGACAAGTGACAGTAGGTAGCTGAGCTGCTCTCAGAGATACCCACTGAATATGGTATAGTGAGTGTTCTCTGAGATAGAGGGGCGTGCTGAATGACAGGCTTTGCAATTAATGGTGTGTAGTATCTTCTCTCCGTTTGAGCACGGTGACTGGGCAGTGTGCTAAACGGACCACCCGTTCTGCAACTGAACCTAACATGAGTCGTTTAATACCATGGTAGCCATGGGAAGGAATAACAATTAGGCTGGCATTTACTTCTTTAGCGTAAGATACAATTTCTTCACCTGGCTTGCCAGTAAGTAATGTCCAATTCAGCTCTTGCCACTGGTGGTTTTGAATAAATTGCTGGAAGTGCTCCTCTATTTGCTTTGTATGCTCAGCCTCATCCAGCTGTACATAAGCAGTACCACAAGTAATGTAAGTGGTTGGACATTTCACATGAACAAGCGTTACCTGCTTAGGAGAGTTTACTAATTCTAATGCCGTGTTAACTGCACCAACACACTCCTCTGAAAAATCAATGGGAACAATGATTGAGTTAAATGAAAGTAAGCTCATTTGAGGGCTCCGAACGATTTATTGTTGTCCTGCTTTTAGTATCTTTGATCTGTCACAGCAATGAGATGACTTGAATCAACAATTATTTTACAAGAGATATCTGACTTGAATATTTCACTAGTACTCAGTAACTATCCAGCCTAGAACATTACCCTTGTTGTTTATTTAGTGAGATCATATGAATCATTTTTAGGTATAAAAGTATTCGCTGACTACCATTTCTATCGTTGTCGACTAATCTACTGATTAGAAGGTTTGCATATTTAACCTTTTTAGTTTCGTAGTTAGTTATAGTGCTTCATACCAGGTAGAAATAGCAATGGCCACTTCAACTCAAGCAACTAAAACAGCAATTGGTTTTGTGAAAAAGTCTTATGGCGAGGTATATGCTTATGATGCAAGTGGGCAGCAACGAATTTTAAAGCCTGGCAAGGAGGTTTATGGGTTTGATACCATTAAAACTTACTCTGGGTTTATTATGGTAGAGTTTGTTGATGGTAGTTGGATGGATATGGGAGCCTATGACCAAATGACTTTTAATGAAAGTCTATTCGGTAAGAAGGCACTAACTGCCTTAATGAACATTGAACCAGATGATGTAGCACTTATTCAAGAGGCATTAGTTGCAGGTAAAGACCCTACCGACATTGCCCAACCTACAGCAGCCGGCCCTGAAACAGAAGGCGCGATTGAAGATTTGGGTTCTACTCCTCCAATTGTTGGGCGTGAGCCTCAAACAACTTTATCAGAAGCGGTTTTACCATCAATTACCACCACGGGAATACAGCAGAGGGAGAGCCTGTCGCGCACAATTTCAGAAATTGAAGTAGACGAGCCTGATAAAGCAATTGTTGTAACCTCAACGCCGGTTAGCATCATTGGGACGGCAGCGGATGATATTATTTTTGGTACACCTGGTGATGACTTAATTGAAGCGGGTCCAGGTAATGACACGATCACTGGTAATAGCGGGGCTGATGGTTTTATTTTGAGCCCAGGAGATGATGGTACAGCCATAGCGCCTGTGATTGATACAATTACTGATTTTAATCGAGGTGAAGGCGATTTTTTAAATGTTAGTGATTTATTAATAGGAGAAGATGCCAGCAATTTAGATCAGTTCTTACAACTTAATTTTGCTGGAGGTAGCACACTAATTAATATCAGCCCTGATGGCTCTGGAGCTGTCACACAACAGGTGTTGCTGGGCGGCGTTGATTTATCTGTTGATTTTGGTACAGCTGATTCAGCCACCATCGTTACCAATTTGCTTGATGAAGGGAGTGTGGTAATTACCTGATTACCACACTCTCGCTGTAGCTATTGTTTTGCCAGCTGTGTAGTTGGTTGTTGGTAAACTGGTTTTCCTGCCACCCAGGTTGCAGTCACTTGAATTCGCCAAAGTGATTGCTTATCTACGGTGAAAGGATCTTGATCTAATAAAACAAAGTCAGCCCAATGTCCTGGGCGTAAATTACCTAATTTATTTTCCTGATGGGCTGCGTAAGCAGCATTATAGGTAAACAACTTAAGTGCTTCTGCCACCGTTAACTTTTCTTCAGGGTACCAGCCTTTTTGGGGATGGTTATTATGATCTTGGCGAGTAACAGCGGCATGGACACCATAAAAGGGGTTTGCTGGCTCGACTGGAAAGTCAGAGCCACCTGCAATACGAGCATTATGATTAATCAGTTTACGCCATGCATAGGCACCTTTAATCCGCTGTGGTCCCAAACGATCTTCTGCCATGTTTTTATCACTGGTTGCATGGATAGGTTGCATGGAAGGAATGATATTGAGTTGGGCAAAACGGGGAATATCGTTAAGTTGAATGACTTGTGAGTGTTCTATGCGATGCCTAAAGACTTGTTTTGAGGCTAGCTGATTAAGTTGCTGAAAAATATTCAATGCTTCACTGTTACCGCGGTCACCAATGGCATGAATATTTACCTGAAAGCCTTGGCTTTGTGCTTGTTTTGCTAATTGCAATAACTGTTTGGGTGGATAAAGCAGTAAACCCTTATGGTTGTGCTTGTCGCTATAGCTGTCGTGTAACGCAGCGCCACGACTACCCAAAGCACCGTCAAAAAATAACTTGACACTACGAATGGTTAAGTAGTCGTTGGCAGTTACAAACGGGCCTGCTTTAAGCAATTGACTAAAGTTCTTGTCGCTGCCAGAGAGCATGGCATATACCCGGATGGGGAGCTGTGCTTGATTAGCCAGAGTTTTATAGGCGGCAACTGTCTGACTATTGATCCCAGCATCATGGACACTGGTTAAGCCTAATTCAGCTAAGCGGCTCAATGCTTTCGGCAGCAGCGTTAATTCTTCCTGCAACGAAATTTCAGGGATATGCTGACTAATAAGTTCCATTGCATTATCAATAAAAGTACCAGTAGGGTTGCCCTTGCTATCGCGAATAATTTGGCCACCCTCTGGGTCAGGTGTTGTACGACTAATACCGGCTATTTGCATTGCTTTAGAATTGGCCCAGCCAGCATGACCATCAACCCGTCTTAACCAAACAGGACGATCCTTAATTTGTTTATCGAGCATAGCGGCTGTTGGGAATTGCTTACCTGGCCAAAGCACTTGGTTCCAGCCACGTCCTTGCAACCATTTTAGTTTTGGATGGCGGTCACGATAAGCAACCACTCGTTTAACTGAGTCGGCTGCTGAGGCTGAATTGCGTAAATGAATTTGTAGCTTTGCTAAAGCGTATCCTTTGATATGACCGTGAGCATCAATTAATCCAGGTAGCATAGTCTTGCCTTGACCATCTAGTCGTTTACCTTGAAAACTGGAGGGAATAGCTGCTGAAGCTTTATAAATGTTTTTGATTCTGCCAGCGTTAATGTGAATGGCTTTGAAGGATTGCCATTGGTCTTTTTCCAATAAATAGCCATTAAGGTTGTAAATAAGTAATTCCTCAGCTTGAGAGGAATAAGCCCAGAAAAGGGTGGCAATAAGCAGAAGTGTTTTAGGCATAATTTTTTTCATTATTGTTAGTTAGTATAAGGCAGCTGACAATAGCCCTAAAAATAAAGTGATACAGACTCACAGTAAAGGATATATAAAAAGCAAAAGTTAATTGCAGTTATATTAAAGCATCCATAAAATCAACTAATCATTAATAATTAGTAAGGATGCAACATGATTAAGTTAAGGACGGTAGTACTTGCGTCAAGTGTGATTGCAACTTGTTTTGCTCAAATCACTCTGGCACAAGAGAGTAACATAGAGCATAAATGGATCACATTAGGTAAAGATGCGGCACTCAAAATAGAGCAATTAGTACCAGGGTTATTGTCTGAAAGAAAAGTTATCAAGCAGCCAGTTATCAGTAATGAAGTAAGTGATAACGATAGTATATCGCCTGATAAACAAAAAACAATAGTCGTCAGATCAATCAACAGCAAGCGTATTGAACTGTTATCAGTTTATATGCACCGACTATTTAACCGCTGTGGTGGGTTTATGGTACATTCAAGTTATCAGTCAGCTCAGAAATTTTTAAACCAAACCCATCATTATTTAACTCGAGCAAAACATCGTGCAGCCAGTGATATTGCTGAGGCTGTTTACTCAATTAATCAACGGCAGTTAGTAGCTCAACTATTGCCACAAATAACGGAGTCGAAAATCAGGCGTACGATTGCTAAGCTGTCAGCCTACCAAAACCGTTACTATTTAAGTGAAACCGGAGTACATGCCGCTAAGTTTATCAAGCGACAGTGGGCGCATTTAGCGCGAAACCGAGATGATGTACAGGTTAACTTGTTTAACCATGACTCGTACCCTCAGTCATCGGTGATTATGACGATACCAGGTAAGACCAAGCCTGATGAAATTATAGTAGTCGGTGGCCACTTAGATTCAATTAATGGTGGAGATCCTCGACTCACCGCATTAGCCCCAGGTGCTGATGATAATGCTTCTGGCATTGCTACTATTACTGAAATTATTCGAGTGTTATTAAAAAATGACTTTTATCCTGAGCGTACTATCCAGTTTATGGGGTATGCAGCCGAGGAAATTGGCTTATTAGGTTCTTCAGACATTGCTGCACAATACCGAGAGGCGAATAAAAAGATTGTAGGTGTAGTACAGTTTGATATGACTAACTACCAAGGAAGTGCCAATGATATTGTGCTAATGGAAGATTATACCGACCCAACACAAAATCAGTTTTTAGCCCGCTTAGCCAGAACTTATTTACCTGAAATGCAAATTGGTTATTCCAAGTGTGGTTATGGCTGTTCAGATCATGCCTCTTGGACAGCCAATGGTTATCCTGCTTCTTTCCCTTTTGAAGCGACTATGGATAAGTTGAATCAGAAAATACATTCAACAGAAGACACCATAGATCAATCGGGTGGTCATGCATTACATGCGCTTAAATTTGCCAAACTAGGCATCGCTTATGTAGTGGAAGTTGCTATACCCTTCTCGAATGATTTTTAGGCTTTGTTGTCGTCGCTGACTGCCATGGATGGTGGGAATGCAGTTTAAGCAGGAGCATTTAACTGCCTTCACCCCAACTCATTTATAGAAACATAAACTCATGGGGCTTCATCGCTCGACGGCCGCGACTAAAAACCCTACGCTTTGGGTAAAAATCAGAGCTGCGTTTATAGTTGTTAGAAGAAGCTAAAAAACAGGGGAATATAAAGGATATACTGACGTAAGGAGATCCGATGAAAATAAAAGGGTTATTTAAATCATTAGTGGTTATTAGTCTTAGTTGTCAATTAAGTTGGGCAGCAGATTTACATGAAGAAATTACCTGTGGGCTGGTAGATAAAACTCCAGAGCCACTTAAGTCGCTTCACAACAACTTGGCCGGTCAACTCAATTATTCAGGTGCATTGCACCGAGTTATGAATTATGTTTTCACCCCATTACCTGAGCAAGGATACGACGTTGATAATTTTTTATCCTACTTAAAGGTATTATATGAAGACAGTTTAGGGGTAGCTGTTACGCCTCGAGAGTTAGACTTACTGTTGTGCACTTTTTTGAGTAAGTCGACTATTGCACTATATCCAAATCATAGTGAAGCTGGCCTGGAAAGTTTTTCACCAGAGCAGTACTACTTATTCTACTTAAAGCTGAATATTCTAGATGGCTTTATGGCCCATGGCTGGCTATTGGTAAATAAACAGACAGGGCAAGTAACGTTAACGGCTTTGGATGACTAAAAAACGCTAGCTCAACGTAATTCAAAGAGTATCACAAGGTTTGATTCGGTTTTTCTAGTAGTGAAACGGAGTGATACTCGACGAATGAATAATCATAGACAATACTCAAGTTTATATTGCCTTTATTTGAATAAAAGAGAACTTTGTTATGGTGCAAGACAATATCTACCAAAGCCCTGGTAGTGACTTAAATAAAGAAGGACAAGACGAGATTTATGGTGAACTGAACGTACTAAATGCAAAAGGCAGAATTGGGCGAGTTCGGTTACTTGCATGGGGCATTACGGTAGGCTTGTTATTTGTGGGGCTAACAGCAATAGCTAACGTGTTGTTCACTGCTATTGGAGGTATTGGAACATTTATTGGTGGTGGCTTAACTATTATTTTCTATGTTGCTTTGCTTTACTTTTATGTTATTTATACTATCCAGCGTTGCCATGATATTAACATATCGGGTTGGTTTTCAATTTTGTTTATAGTTATTCCGATTGTATATCTTGCTTTATATTTTATTCCAGGTACTCAAGGCTCAAATAAATATGGCAACCAGCCACCACCAAATTCTCGCAAGGTTATAGTGATTGCACTTGCTTTCCCTATTATTATTGGAATATTAGCGGCGATTTCAATTCCGGCTTATAAAAGTTATGTGGAAAGGGCGCAGCAACAACAATTATGAGGTCGATTAGCCAAAAATGTAAGTATGGTTAGATTTGAGGTTTATATAACTGATAAGCTTTATTCCGAAGCTGATGTGGCATTTGGTGATCAGCTAGAAACAGCTGTCTTCAAATTAGTCGGCGATGAAGGTATTGGCATGGTAATGACTGCTTTTTTACCTACCTCGTATGAGCCAAAAAAATACCTACACTGGGCTTATGAATATTTAGAGGTTGGTGATGAAGTAAGGATTAAGCTAGCCAAAACTGATTCAGCGGAAACAACCCAGATAACCGATCATACTGAACCTGAAAATGAAGAAGCTGAAAGTACTCTTTTTTGTTCACTTTGTGGTAAAGGCAATTTGGAAGTATTAAAAATTATCTGTGGTGAAAAAGGTAATATCTGTGATGAGTGTATAGAGCTTTGCTACAGTATGATTGAGAATGAAAAAAATGAATAAATAGAAAGTAATGGAGTATCAGTTTCTCATGATACCCCTAAAGTAAACCTTATATAAAACTACGACTTTTCGGTTAAACACTGAAACACATACCCCATTAAATATTCATGAATTTCCTTACAGCGTTCGTTTTCAAGGTCGTAAATTGATGACTCTGCTGGAAAGTAAACTTTCCATTGCCCTTGATCTTGGGGGGTTAAGGTTATTTGGGTGTTGGTGGTGGCGAGTTTGACTGGAGTGGTAGAGGCTACTACTGGAATTGCGAATGTATCTCCTATTTGTATGTATAGACCTGCCTGATCTTTGCTTTCAGCCCCTTTGCAACCTGCCAGTAAACAAAACTTAAAGCGAGTTGGAATGAGCCCTAAGGCAACAATGTGTTTAGCAATTTCGTTACCTGGCTGATAAGCTTTATAACCACCGCTGTTGTAGTCGGTAATAAAGTTTTGATTATTGGCATGGCTGAGCAGGGTAATGGGGTGTATTTTATTACCATTATAACTATGAAGGTCTGGGTTTTTCCAATAGCGCTTAGCAACACAGGCTGCATCCATACTAACAATTTGCAAATAATCGTCCAATGCAGAGTCGTTTTTCGATATTTCTATTATTAGGCTTTTTTTTAGCATTTTTTCTTCCTTGAAGGGTGTAATCATTTCCTTTATTTTTCGGTTTTGCTGCAAGTCCTGTTTTATAATTAAAAAATATTAAAGTGAAGTTATATGGAAGTATATAGAGGGGTGGCCGTTATACTAAAGTACATTTTGTTATAGCCTTCTCGAATGACTTTTAGGGTTTGTTGTCATCGCTGACCACCAAGGATGGTGGGAATGCCGTTTAAGCAGGAGCATTTAACTGCCTTCACCCCAATCATTTATTAAATCATAAACTCATGGGCCTCATCGCTCGACGGCCCAGCTAGCGTTTTATATTTCAATTAGTGCTGCTATCGCTAGCTTCACAGTAGTAAGCCAGCTCCCTAAAAGCCACTCGCTTTGGCTATATAATCTGCTCGAATGATTATTAGAGGTGACCTTTTGTATAACTGGTTTTAGTACGAGGTTGGCGATACAATCTACCCATGAAAAAGCTGTTCATGTTACTTATCAGAGCCTACCAGCTCGCAATTAGCCCGCTATTAGGCAGAAACTGTCGGTTTTATCCCAGCTGCTCTAGCTATGCTCTTGAGGCTATAGAACAATACGGTGCAATTAAAGGTTGTTGGTTAGCTGTCAGACGGTTATTGCGTTGTCATCCTTGGCATCCGGGTGGCTATGATCCTGTGCCAGGAACGGTTGATTGCTGTGAACAAGCTGAAACTGATAATAATCAATCTCAAGCGGCGACGAATAATATACACTCCAAAAGCTGAAGTTTTGTAAAGACATCCTCACCACAGCCCTCTCCCAGAGGGAGCTAAATATGTCTTGTACGACACCCTAAGCAAGCGAAAATAATTTCCCTCGTACCTGGTGCCGGTAATCACTTGGGCTTGCCAAGGTATGTTTTTTAAAAGTACGGGCAAAATAACTTTCGTCATTAAACCCTACTGCATCGGAAATTTCTGCAATGGTCAGGTTGGTATGGTTCAGTAACTCCTTGGCTGCTTGAATTCTGATTTTTTGCAAATAACTAGAGGGTGTTTGATGGGTGGCTGCTTTAAAGCGACGGTTAAACGTTCGCAAACTCATTTGTAACTGTTCTGCCAACTGTTGCCAGTCAATCGGTTGGCTGTGGTTGGAGGAAATCCACTGTTGGGCTTCAATGATTGCTTCATCCTGATGGTTTCGCGTATCTTCAAATGAATAGAAAGAGGTTTCATAAGGACGGCGTATTTCCCGAGAAAATTGCTGTTCTACCCGAGTAGCAATTTTTTCACCTAATAGCTTGCTGATTAAGTGCACAGTTAAATCGGCAATAGAGTTGACACTGCCTGCGCAATAAATGCGCTCACTATGGGTGATTAAGTGGTGGCGACATAACTCAATTTTGGGATAGCGGCGACTGAATGCATCAAAATAATACCAGTGAGTGGTGGCTGGCTGATTATCTAGTAAACCTGCCTCTGCTATTAAGGCTACCCCTGTACCAGCTGCACAGATCGTGGCTTGTCGTTGATACTGCTGTTGCAGCCACTTAATCAATGGTTGGTGATTGTGGATAGTTGTATGTGGGTTGCGCCATAAGCCAGGGATGATAATTAAATCGGTTGTTTCAATATCTTTCAGTGAACAGTGGGGAGTAATACTTAACCCACCCGTAATAGCGACTGGTTGGCCATCCCAACTACCCACAATGATTTCCAAGGGGTGGTGGCGGGTTTTATGATAAGCCTGAAAAGTTGCATTGGCCGCATTCAACATTTCCATTGGCAAGGTTAGGCTGGTGCCTAGCATATGCTCAATGGCAATCAGAGTAATTCGCGTGTTCATCACATTACAGATTTTTCGTCAGTGGGTAATGACTGAATAGTCCTAATATTTGGCGAAAATGTCCAGTCTTGTTAGTCAGAACGAAATTACACTGTAGAGAGTGTTGTTAGTGGTGCATCTGGTTCACCTGGATGCCTTTAGAGCGTACGACTCGTTCCAAAACCATTGGCTTAGGAACACTTGAAAATTAGCATGAGCTTTTTCAAGTTAATTCTCAAGTATTCCTTGTTCTTTTTATTAGCCTCCGAAACGCCGTTATAGGTAAATCAACTTTAAGGAGTAATGGTTTGTCTAGACTTCCTGTTATTGTTGGTATGGGTGGTATTAACTCCGCTGGCCGTACCTCGTTACATCATGGTTACAAACGTTTAGTGATTGATCAGCTTGCTCAAGCAGAGGCTGATAGTACCTGGCGAAGCCTGGCCCAGCTGATGGGGATTAATTATGGGGCTGATCAGCAGGACTACATCAAGCAGCACACCTTAATCCGCCAAATAGAGTCTGGTTATTTTGATACAGAACAACTGCCGTATCATCAAGCTGAGCAATTTCAAGCAGGGGCTAGTGTCGTATTGGCAAAACGTAAGCTACCTGTCGATATACCCTCCCACTGGCAGCTAGAAGAGTTTGACGCACGCCATGTAAAAGTCACGTTTACGGATAACCAAGCCTGGTTATTGCCTGCTAGCCGGCAAGCGGCTGTCCGTGCAGCTGGGCAATTACCCAGTGGGTTTCAGCCTGATCAGCTTTATCAATCTCGTAACCATCCGCGGGGCTTACAGTTAACGGTCTATGGGGCTTCTGATGCATTAGGCTCAATGGGTGTTGATTGGCAACAGGTTATGCAACAGGTGAAGCCTGATCAAGTTGCTGTATATGCTGGTAGTGGGATGAGTCAGCTCGATTACAACGGCAATGGGGGCATGTTAAAAGCCCAGTTGTTGGGCAAGCGGGTAACATCTAAGCAATGTCCTTTAGGCATGGCGGAAATGCCAGCGGATTTTATCAATGCTTACTTGCTGGGGAGTGTCGGTAATACCGGTACCAGCATGGGTGCTTGTGCCACTTTCTTATATAACCTGAAAAATGGTATCGACGACATTCGTAGTGGTCGCTGTCGAGTCGCCATTGTCGGTAATGCGGAGGCCCCTTTATTACCTGAAGTATTTGATGGCTATGGCACAATGGGTGCTTTGGCAACAGACAACGAGTTGCGGGCATTAGATCAACTGGCAGCAGATCAGCCTCTGAATTATCAGCGTGCCTGTCGCCCATTTGGTGAAAACTGTGGTTTTACCCTTGCTGAATCAGCTCAATTTGTCGTGCTATTCGATGATGAGTTGGCGTTAGAGCTAGGGGCCAATGTACTGGGTGCTGTAGGTGATGTCTTTGTTAATGCTGATGGCTTTAAAAAATCTATTTCTGGCCCTGGCGTGGGTAATTATTTAACCATGGCTAAAGCCATGGCCTCTGCCCGTGCGGTGTTAGGTGAAGAAGCGCTGCGGTTAAGAAGTTTTGTTCAGGCCCATGGCACCGGTACCCCGCAGAACCGAGTAACAGAGTCGCATATTTTGGATAAAGCCGCTGAAGTCTTTGGTCTTACTGATTGGCCAATTACTGCTGTAAAAGCTTTTGTTGGGCACTCTATTGGCGCAGCCGCTGGGGACCAGTTAGCAAGCACCTTGGGTGTTTGGCAGTATGGTGTATTGCCAGGTATTACCACGATTGATAAGCCAGCAGCTGATGTATATCAAACCCATTTAAAAATAAATACCCAGCATCAAACCGTGGATAAAACTGCACTGGATATTGCATTGCTGAATGCGAAAGGGTTTGGCGGAAATAATGCAACAGCATTTATTATCGCACCACACATCACTCAGCAAATGCTACAGAAAAAGCACGGTAAATCAGTCTATCAGCATTATTTAAAATCTAATGAGCAAGTGCAAGCCAATGTTGAAGCATACGACCAACGTTGTATTGCTAATCAACAACAACCTATTTACCAGTTTGGTGAAGGGGTGATTGAAGGTGAAAATATTCAGTTTGAACCCCAAGCAATCCGCCTGCCAGGGTTTGAGCACGAAGTTTCCCTGGATTTAGAGAACCCTTATCCCGATATGGTGTAATTTGTACCCAAGCCTGTTTATCAAATTTCTGAACTTTCTGGCGTTACATTTTGCTCCATTTTCTTCGAATCTTGGAACCCCCAAGGCTTGTCAGAAAATAAAGCAAACTGTTTAGCCAGGATGCCCAGAACCTTTGATATCTGATGACGTATTCGGGCTGGTGAGGACAGAATTTATGATTCCACAAGTATTTGAAGTAACGGCAATAGGCAAGGGGGCTATATTTGTCATGCCAAAGCCATCATCAATGTGGCTGAGCGATGACATCAATTATTTGTTCGGGCTTGGCATTACCAAGGTTGTGTCGTTGTTAGAAGTTCATGAAGCGTTTGAGCTTGGATTGGAAAAGGAAGAGCAAGAGCTGCAAAAACATGGCATTGAATACCTAAACTTTCCCATTCAAGATAGAGGGCTACCAAAGCTGGCTCCATTTACAGAATTAGTGGAATCCTTATATAAAGATATCTGTGATGGTCATAATTTAGCGATTCATTGCCGGGTAGGTATAGGTAGAACCGGTACTTTGGCTAGCTGTATTTTGATTAAAGATAAATATGATGCCCAAACAGCTATTGATATGGTCTCAGCTGCTCGAGGTGTTGGTATACCAGATACTCAAGAGCAATATGATTTAATATGTAATTATGAGAAGGGGTATTTTACCTAATAAGTAAATAAACCAGATATTTGGTGACTATGGTTATTAGCGCATTATGCTAAATCCAGTTGAGAATTTTGGATGCTTCAGACTGGAGTACGGTGTTAAATACTAAAGTTATCTTGAAAAAGGGATAATGTCAGGAAAATAATGTCGCTTAGCAATACTGAGAAAGAAATGGTATGGGTAGAGGCCTGGAACGACTTATATGATTTAATTGAAAAATATCCAGGTGGGTATATTTTGCTACCTGACTATATTGAAACTAACAAGGAGAGTGCTGAAGGCTGGATACAAAATGCTGCTTACGAAAGTAATCGAATTGTATTCAACATTGAGTATTTTAAAGGTAAGAAATCAATATTTATAAACAAGACAGAAGCATAAGTATTTAATAAGTTTTGAACCACACATTTAAATACCTTTAAGCTCAATACTACCTAATCCTATGACGATGCGTTAGTCCGCTTTTTACTCCTACATTAGTGATGTCTCGAACTTGTTCCTCATCCGCTGTCATTGCGACAAAAAAATCTGACCTGGAATCCAGAGGAGCAGAAAAAAGCACTCATCCTCCCCCCTACGGGTTTTGCGTCATAAGTGTTTTGTGCAATTGAAAATGGTGCAGTAATGAGGCGCTAGCCTCTGCAGTATAAAGACTATGGGAGTAGGTAAGGCTTTTCATAAAGTGCAAGAAACTGAAATAGGGGGCAATGAAATGAAACTATTGGCAGTGCGAATAGCTGTTCTCACTAATATTGATATTTTGAATGATCAGGGTACGTGATAATGCACTAAAGAAAAATAAATTTAGTCAATTTTACTGCTAATTTTTTATACGTATTTATCGAGCAAAAATAACTTGCGCTAATCGTGGTTTGGCTTGCTTATCATTAAGTTTGATAAACGCGAATTAAATTTGATATTGATCTCGATTTGAGTAAAACTTGTGCAGCTTTTTTATAGCCCCTATTTTTGTTGTAATCAAGGTGATTGAATGATTTCTGTTTCACGGCTATCAGCTTTATCTGTATTGTTATCTATATCGTTATCATCATATGCCCAAGAATATATGTGGAAAGTTAATGGAACATATCAGGGGGAGTGGTCTTCTCTAAATGCAGCTTGTGATGCTCAGGAAAATTGGTATCTTGAAACAATAGAAAAAGAGCATGTTCGCTTACCACATTTACCTAAGGATAAATATAGACGAAAAGAAGAGAAAATAACTTACCAAAGTAGCAGTATTACATTAGGTAATTGTTACTTTGATTTCTATTCTAATTACCAATGGCATATTAATCAATCAACTCAATATTACTTGGAAGGAGATAGTTGCCCTTTCCCGAAAATATTCAGTGCTAAAGCTGGTGCATGTATTAATAAAAATGCACAACCACAAAGCTGTGAGATACTAAAAGGAAACCCAGTTAATATTGCTACTGGTAGTAAAGTTCAATGGTTTAGTGATTTAAGCTTACCAAGCATTACTATTAATCGCCTGTATTTTCAGTCAGGTACTAACGGGACGTGGCGCTTTAATTTTCAACGTAAATTAGACACTATTCAATACTTTGAGCAGTCTATTGTCCAGCTAACCCGTGACAATGGCCAGGAAGTCATTTTATATCAAAAAGATGGTGTATGGCAGGATGATGATGCCAGTGGTTACCAAGTTAAAGCATTCGATGACCGAGGGCAATATCAGTTATTAACACCTTCAAATGCTACAGAGACATACAATAATCAAGGTCGTTTAATTAAAGTTGAGTCTCCCTCACAGCAGGCAATCGAATTGGCTTATGAGGATAAGAAGATAGTTATTAGTCAAGGCAATTTATTAGTTAATTATCATTTAACTGATGATCAGAAAATTACCCGTATTGAAAGCGGTAGTTTAGTACGTAACTATCAATACGATGAGCAAGGCCGACTAATTGGTACTGATTTTAATGCTAAATATAAGGAAACCTACCATTATGAGAATGAACAGTACCCTACCTTATTAACGGGCATTACCAATGCTAACAACCAACGCTATGCTACTTGGCAATATGATGAAAAGGGCCGTGCTACAGTTAGTAAACACGCGGGTGAGGTAGATAAAGTTACGTTTAGCTACCCTGATGAAAATTCAACGACAGTTACCAATCCTCTCGGTAAGAAAACCACGTATCGTTTTGAGGAAATAAATGGTTTCCGTAAAGTGAAATCCGTTGAAGGCCATGCCTCTGCTAATTGCTTAGCAGCCAATAAAGACTACGAATATTTTGATAATGGCTTACTAAAATCTAAAACTGACTGGCAAGGGGTAAAAACCACTTACCAATATAATGACCGTGGTTTAGTGACTGAAAAAACAGAAGCGGCAGGTACGCCACAAGTTCGCACAATAACAACTCAGTGGCACAATCAATTCTCTTTACCCATACAGGTTACTGAACCAGATAAACTCACTACTTATCAATACACAGAAGCTGGGCAATTACAATCAGTTACAGAAACTGGCTCAGCAAGTGCAAGTACTTCTAATGGGATGGGTAACTATGGTGGAATATCAAGTCAACAGGGAGAAACATCAGCAACCAATACTGATGGTGATAGAGTAACTGATGATGAAGCTACCTCAGCAAATAACTCTAAAATTGACACAGATAATGATGGTTTTACCAATGCGCAAGAACTAGTATTGGGTAGAAATCCTAATAAAAAAGAAGAAGAGCTAACTCATTTATTGGCTGATTCTTTAAAGGATTGGCCATCAGAGGGGCAACAGGGTTCCCAACACTGGCATTATGGTTATTTTGACTATGCGCAAGACGAAGATAAAAACTATCAAACTTCTGAATTTACTTCACTAAGTACCAAATATTGGACAGAAGAAAAATGGGATTTAGCAAATGGTACTTCTCCATGGTTGGAAGTTGGAAAAGAAATTGTTCACCCAAGTGGCCCTCACTCTGGCTCAAACCAGGTAATTGAACATTGGCCTGTTAAACGTTGGGTAAGCCCATATAATGGTACAGTTGAAGTAAGTTGGCTAATACAAAGACACTCAAATACACAAGGTAATGGTTTTACCGGAAAGTTTTATATTAATGGTAAACTATACGATCAAAAGCTTATTTCTCCAACAGGCGATGCGAGTAGCACCAGAAAACTACAGGTAGTCATTAATAAAAATGATATTTTAGACTTTGCTGTTAGCCCTGAAGGGTTTGATGGCAGCCATAATATTAATTATGACGGCGCTAAGTTGCATATCATCATCAATGCTTTATCTGCTAATTTAGTTGCTAAAGAAAATCCTGAAAAACTAGAAATAGAGTATTTCCATAGTTTTATTCTGCTTCGCACGGGTCACCAGGAGTCTGTCGAGTTTACCAATAACTGTAACAGTTTAAGTGAAAAGCCTGAGTATAAAGCATCAAGAATGGTGAGAAATACTACGGGATGGACCTGCATGGTGACTAAAGCCCAATAAAGTCAGGCGATCATTAAAACCCAAATAATTTTTAATAGGCAGTATTAGCTGCCTCATTACAGATTTTTATTGAATTTTGAGTAGTAATATTATGCAGTTTAAACAGACTTTATTAGCCGGGGCATTATCGTTATTTATTTCCCCGTTAGCACTATCAGGTGCAAGCAGTACCACCAGTTACCAATACGACAACCAAGGCAATGTCACCCAAATTGATGGCCCGCGTACCGATGTTCAAGACATTACCCAATTTAGCTACAACGACAAAGGGCAGTTAACCGAAGTTGTTAATGCACTGGGGCATTCCACACAATTATCCAACCACAATGCCTTTGGTAATCCCCAACAAATTACCGATGCGAATGGTACGGTGACTAACCTGTCGTATGATCAGCTAGGTCAATTAACTCAATCCACTATTAAAAGTGCATCTGGTGATGTCACTACGCGCTTTGAATACGATGCCATTGGCCAAGTGACGGCGGTTTATTTACCCAATGGTAGTGAATTGCATTATGAATATGATGGAGCGAAACGTTTAACGGCTATTCAAAATGGCTTAGGCGAACGCATTGAGTATCAGCACGATAATGCGGGGAATATTACCAAGCAGGTCGTTAAATCTTCGACCGGTGCAGTAGTGAGTCAGTTTAGCCAGGCTTATGATGAAATGAGCCGACTATTAAAAACCGTGGGCGCTAATGGTCAAACCAGCCGGTTTGAATACGATAAAAACAGTAATACAACAGGTGCTACTAACCCCCGTAATTATAAAAGCGGTAATGCATATGATGCGTTAAATCGGTTAGTCACTAGCACTGATGCTTTAAACCAAAGCACGCAATTTAAATATGATTCGCAAGATAATTTAACCCAAGTCACTGATCCGCGAGGGGTAACTACGACCTATGTTTATAATGGTTTAGGCCAACTAGTTAAGGAAGTTAGCCCAAGCGGTGGTACAACACATTATTTACATGATGCGGCGGGTAATTTAACGGAAAAAACCGATGGCCGAGGCCGTATTACTCGTTATCGCTATGATGCATTGAACCGGCTAACCCTGCGTATTTATCCATCTACACCCACATTAAATGTCACTTATCTTTATGATGACACCAGCGATGGCAGCAAGGGCATTGGCCGCTTAACTGGCATTCAGGATCAGTCAGGCTTAATTGCTTACCATTACGATGACCGTGGCAATGTCACCAAAACCATGCGCTCGGTTAGCTTGAATGATAAGGATCAATTTTTTGGTGTGGCCTATGGCTACAACTTGGCTAACCAGTTGACTCGTATTCAATACCCCTCTGGTTTAACCATCAGCTACCAGCGCAACAGCAATGGTCAGGTTAACCAAGTCACAGGTCAATTTAAGGGGAGTGATCAGGTCATTAATTTAGCCAACACTATTGGCTATGTGCCGTTTGGCCCTGTACAACAACTGACGTGGGGTAATGGTAAAACTTTAAACCGCCAATATGATCAGGACTTACAGTTAATTCAGCAAACGGTACAAGGGATTCAAGAGCTGAATTACCAGTATGACCCTAACGGAAACATTACCGGTATTGATAACTTATTAGCCCAGCAAAACAACAGCTCATATGATTATGATGCGTTAGACCGCTTAATCGAAGAGCAAGCCCAAGCCAACTACGGTCGTAAAACCTATGAATATGACCCTGTAGGCAACCGCACCAAGCGTACAACCGAAAAAGCCGGTAAAACTGAAACCCAACAATTAATTTATGCTAGCAACAGTAACCAAGTAGTCCGTCGTGATGAAGGGCCTTTTACCTATGATGGTATGGGTAATATGACGCGCAATGGGCAAGGACTTAGCTTTAAATATGATGGCAAAGGGCGTTTAAAAGCGGTTATTAAAGGTGGTACTACCCAAGCCAAATACCGTTATAACGCGATTGGCGAGCGGCTTGTTAAAGAGCTTGGTAGCCAAACCGTTATTTACAGCTACGACCAAAATGGGCAACTGTTAGAAGAAGCTTATTACAACGCTAGCAACAAGCCATTCTACACCCGTAACTATGCGTGGTTAGGTACTCAACCGATAACCATGTTAGAGCAATGGCTAAACGACAAAGGCCAAAGCACTAAACAGCAAGTTGCGTATATCCACAGTGATCATCTTAACACTCCGAAGGTTGCTACCAATAAAGCAGGCCAGGCTGTTTGGCAATGGCAATCAGATGCGTTTGGAGTTGGCTTAGCGAATGAAGATGTGGATGGTGATGGCCAGAAGGTGGTTATTGCACTGCGCTTTCCTGGGCAAGTTTATGATGTTGAGTCAGGTTTGCACTACAACTACTTTAGGGATTATGACCCTAACTTAGGGCGGTATATTCAGAGTGATCCGATTGGGTTAGCTGGTGGGTTGAATACTTATGCTTATGTAGAAAGTAACCCTTTAAATTATATAGATCGATTTGGCCTGGAGTCTGCCACAGCGGATTCAACTTGGTGGAGTGAAGGTGGTGGTAGTAGAATTAAGCCTTGGGGCTACGCAAAAATAATTCCATTATTGAGGAACCCTCTTACTCTAGGGGTTATATGTTTAGCGTGGTCTGATCCTATTGGAGATAGGAGCGCGGAACTGTATCCTAATGGAATACCACTGACTCCTGTGACTACTCCACCAATGTATGATGAGGATGGTACTGTTCAGGAGGAGTATGATTCATTAGATGCTGCTGTTGGTAGTGTAAATCCATTAGATGAAGTGGAGTATGAAGGGAAAACAAAAGACCCTGGCCTGAGAGAGCAAGGCTTTACAGAAAAGTGGTCTGGTGTAGACTCTGATGGAGAGATTCAAACTGCATTTAAGAATCCCAAGACTGGAAAATGGACTGGAGGACATCGTTCATCACAAAATGATAAGTATTGGTAGTAGAGGAATTAATAATTTATAAAAAACTATGGTTAGCATGAAAAAAGTAATACAAGTAACGCAAAAAATCCGTGCAAATGAATATAACTCTCTATCAGAAGCAACTGCTGCTTCTGATAGAGAGAGTATTGATAAAAATAAAGCTAGTCTTATAAATGGTAAGGTTGTTGTTAACTACCAATTTGATGGACTAAATCTAATTTTGGAATTTAATAATGGTAACTATTTAAAAGTTTTTGCTGGTATAAATTCAGTTGAGTGGGATGTTTTACTTACGAAGCCAACTATAAGTGACTTAAACCTTCAAAGTAACATTTCTTTTGAGTTTCCATCAGGGGATCAGGTTTTTTGGAATTGGAAAGCTATATTTAATAGTTTCATTGGCAAACAAGTAGCAATTTCTCCTAGTGATCAGTTTTTATTTATTTTTTCACGAGGAGGAAAAGAATATATCTTTAATCATTTAGTAAATAAAAATGATCCCGATGATCATTACTTATATATTGGTGAAGTTTAAGTCAAGCCTTCTACAAATTGTCCCTGGATCTCATAACCCCTTTCAAGGCCCTGGCATCCGTTTTGAACTAGGCGCTAAACCAGTATTTAATCCAGGTAGCTAATACTATGAAATTACATCGATTTTGGTTTCGTTTTGATTTTAAACTAGATGATGGTTCTCCTCCTGGTTTATTAATGGGGTGTGGAGTTACTGCATATAATTATGATGATGCTCTGGAACTCCTTAAAAGCAAAGTATTCAAGGATATAGTGCCTCCACCTAAATCGGTAGAAGAGGATGTAGATGTATCTACTTTAGATACTGGACACGTTTTACCTAATATGGGTAATGTGACTGTCCGTGGGATTTGGTTTCCGCTAGGGTATGAGTAATAGAAAAACTCTATTAAACAAAATTTTCCTATTAGCTAGTACTCTACTGTAGTACACTGAATTACCATCATACTTTTAACCAAATTATTGTTCATACAGTTTGATGGTAAATTTATCGGATAAGCCCCTGTTAAATCAGCGGGCTTATCCGCACTACTGAACATCGACAACCCATCCATCACTCGCAAAACATTAAGCGGTTCCCGCCCCTCAAATGCGTTTTTTTTGTGCACAATCCTGCTTTGCCAGCATGTTTGTTATGGTGGATAGAGGAGTAAATATAATACCACTCTATGGAAATAGCACCCGCCGTTTTGGTAGGGTAGTTGACACCTGCCTTTTCTAAAAGGCATTTAAACTAAAATACCAAGGAGGCTTGGATGGTTACTTTAAATGCAAGCACTCCCTTTCAGCTTGTCCCAAACCCTTACCATATCGTCCCTAATCTCTTCGAATATAACCGCGCTAAAATCCCTATGGCTTTACATCCTTAAAACAGTAAGATCGAAATAAGTTTATGTATGATGCGATGAGTGCCATGTATGGATTTAATTCAAAAGAGATTAGATTAAACATTTAAAATGTTTTTATAGCCTAATACCTTAGATGTAGCGCACCAAATTACTATTATATTTTTTACCAAGTTAATGGCCGGATATTTGTTTGCTCGATAAGAGTGATAAATTATGAGTGTCAAAATTTTATAAATTCTAATTAAGATGGTATCTAATTTGTTCTATTTATTTGTGCCAGATAATATATATACTTGGCGCTTGCCTGAATATTTCATTAGGCTTTAAGATTCTGGCGACACAACCTATTTTCTGTTCTAACAAGCCTCAAATTATAAGAGATAGCGAGTATGATAACATATAAAAATTGGTTAATAGCTGCAGCCGTATTCATTGTATATATACCCTGTGTGTTTGCAGATACTACAAGTGTATTTTGTGCTAATTCAGATGGTTCTCATTGGGAGTGGCTAGAGGATGAACAGGGTAGTCAAGTTGAAATTACCGGGTTTTGGGGAGCAAGTGCTTTACCTGGTTTAAAATATCTCAGGCATTTTAGTGCTTCTGAGATAGAGTACTTGAAAGTTAATGCTCAGTGTCAGGCAAGGTATTCATCAGAATACAGAGCACACCCCGCTGATAATCGCTTCAATGGTTGGTATTTATTTAAGGTGAATAAACCGAATACAACGTTTTACTTTTCTAATGGGAAATATGATATTTATACAGCAAAACAGTTGGAAGCTAATTTTCAACTGAGGGTATGATTAGAGGTGCCCTTAATTATTGTTAAGTTGGCCGTTAAGAGTAAATGATATCCTTAAGTACACCAAGCAGTATCTATCAATACTGCCTGGTTATTTATCATTTACTTGGCTATATAATATGTCACATCGCTCTTGCAGATTTAGCCAGTCGAACTAAATTAAGAAACTCAGTTCGATAGCCAAATTCATCATCTCCACGAGCATTTACAGCCAATGCGATCACGTCATTGTAGGAGAAGTTACCCAGGTATTGGCCGCCGCGTAATAATTGTCCAAATGCAGCGACACTGGCAGCAAAGCGGATATCTGTAGAGGTTTCTGTAATGCTAGTTGTTTCCAGTTCTTTATTAATAGGTATTTCAATGAGTTGGCTGGTATCTGAGTCAGGCAGTTTATAGCGTAATTTAAGAAATGCGTATTCTGTTTCTGATGTTTCTTGCTTAGCTTCTTGTTGATACCGTAAAGTATCAATGAGTGCTCCCTTTGAGTCAGTAGGGGTTATTTCATAAATGGCAGTTACAGTATGGCCTGAGCCAATATCACCAGCATCTACCTTGTCATTATTAAAGTCTTCTCGATTTAATAGGCGAGTTTCATAGCCAATGAGTCGATACTCTGAAACCCTATTCGGGTTAAATTCAATTTGTATTTTTACATCTTTTGCTATGGGGTATAAGGTGGAGCTAGCTTCGTCGACTAATACTTTTCTGGCTTCATTTAACGTATCAATATAGGCGGCATTGCCATTACCGTTTTGCGCCAATGTTTGCATTAACGCATCATTATAATTACCTTGACCAAAGCCTAGCACTGAAAGAAAAATACCACTTTTCCGTTTACGTTCAATATAACTTTTAAGCTCTTCGCGGTTGGTGATACCTATATTGAAATCTCCATCAGTTGCCAAAATAACCCGGTTAACGCCCTCTTTTTTAAAATTTTGCTCAGCCAGTGCATAGGCTTGCTTGATACCTTGGGCACCTGCGGTCGAACCGCCTGATTGTAATTGATCGAGGGCAGCTAATATTTTTGCTTTTTGTTTTGCTTGAGTGGGCTCAAGTACTGTGCCGGCTCGGCCTGCATAGGTCACGATGGCGACGGTATCTTCTGGACTTAAGTTTTCAACCAGTAGGCTGAAAGCGTTTTTTAGAAGCGGTAATTTATCTGGATGATTCATTGACCCAGACACATCAAGTAAAAATACCAGATTAGAGTGTGGTTTTTCTGTTGGAGTAATTTCATGGCCTTTAATACCAATATGGAGTAGTTTGGTGTGCTGGTTCCAAGGAGTAGGGTAAACCGCTACTGTTGGCTTAAAAGGCTCTTTTAATGCTTTAGGCGAGGGGTAGGCATAGTCAAAGTAGTTAATTAATTCTTCAACACGTACAGCATTTTTCTGCGGTAACCTGCCTTTATTTAAAGCGCTGCGTGTAAATGCATAAGACGCTGTATCGACATCAATTGAAAAGGTGGAAACGGGCTCTTCAGACACTTTTTTGACTGGGTTTGAAGTGAATTTTTCAAATTGATCTCTTCCACTATAGGTTTCATAATGTCCCCCTGAGTCATCAACTCGTGCTTGTTCAGAAGCGAAGCTGGGTAATGGCGCTTGAGGAGAACTATTCGGCATAATAGCCATTGGCATATCAGCTGGCTTATACACTTTTGCTTCTACAGTGGGTTGTACAACAGATGGTGTAGTTGCTTGAGCAATGGGTTCAGAAACGTGTGGCGCAACCCCCTGCACTTGACGCACTTCTCTGCCAGCGACCATAAGTTCACCGCTACTGTCAGGTTTTGTTTGTTCCGGTGATGTGGACGCAAGACTATCTACAGGCATAGTCTGTTCATTTTGCTGCCATAGGAAAGTCGTTACCGCTACTGCTAATACACTAGTCAGTACTGTGCCTCCAATGATTTGTTTTTTCATTATGAAACTCCATAGCTTTTGATTAAAAACATGGATAATACGTTTCACACGCTCAAATCCTTGGAAATTTCTTTGTTCTTTTTCTACGTGACTGTTTTTGGCTGCGGTAAATACTTCACAAGCTGCATTAATAGCTTGTTGCTTAGCCTCATTAGACGGTGGGGGAGGTTCTATATGCCTCAACTGACTTAATTCGTTTTCTTCAATCATGTTGAATCAATGTTTTCAATTGTTTTTTAGCTTCGTGTATGTACCAGGATACGGTGCTTTCTTTACATTCAAAAACATCAGCTACTTCACTATGGGATAAACCTTCTGCATAAACCAATAGAACAGCATCGCGTTGTTTAACTGGTAATTGATGTACTAACTGCCATAACTGTGTGTTCTGCACCTGTTGTTCCAAAGTATTACTATTAGTTACTGCTGGTATTTCCTCAATATTGTCATGATTACGTTGTTTGCGTTGAAAATCTCTTACCGTATTCAAAACAATTTTATAAACCCAAGTGGAAAACTTACTATTGATTTGAAATCCGTGAATTGACCGACCAAGTTTTATACAAACTTCTTGCGCGACATCCTCAGAATCTTGTTGGTTGCCTAGCCACCTAAATGCCATTTTATAGATCATCGTATAATACTTCTCCAATAAAACAGAAAACGCTTGTACATCTCCCTCTGTTGCTTGTAGCAGTAATGCTTGCTCTTCAGATTGATTCATATATTTGTTAGACGCTTTGTGACTACTTTTCCTTGGTTTGCTGTTTGAAAAGATCCCAATTTGGTTATTCGTAAACACAAAAATGTAATACTAAATTAACTTTTAATAGCTTTATGTGCTTTCGAGCTTCTACTTATATTAGACGGGAGATTGGAAATATTCCTTGGTAGTTTGCAGCTTAAGTGTTAGCCCTATTGAGCAAAGCGATAAGGTTGAATCGAAATCATATTGATGCGCTGATCCTAAAAAGCAATATTCTAAATAATATGAAAAAGCACTGAAGATCAGTAATAATGTATTGAATATTGAAAGTGACAATCAAGAAGCTCAACAAGCAAAAATGACAGCCTTGAGTGGGTTGGGGAAATGCAAAGCAGCATTAAATATGATGAATGAAAATGTAAGAGCTAACCCTAATACAACTTATAACACAATTAGTAGAAGAGTCCTTTACTCAAAAAAGCATGGTAAAACGAATAGTGCTGATAAAGGTTTGTCAGTTTAATTAAGAATGAAGGTCCCCTCAGAAATATTTTTTATGCATACTTACCGAGGGGAGGATCTTTTGTTAATAACACTGGGTTGAATGTTTGGTTAATGCCCGCAAAATATCTGACCGGGTAATAATGCCCACCAGTTTTTCATTTTCTACAACTGGGTAGATTTTGGGTTGGTGATTAATAATTCGCTGTGCCACGTCGATAATATCATCATTAGGCGACACGGTGAGTACGTCTTTGCGCATAACTTCATTGACTCTGGCATTTTGGTTGCAGTAATAGGAATCCTCTAAAGCTTGTTTGACACAGTCTTGTTCTGACACAAAGCCAATCACTCGTTTATGCTCATCGACCACCGGAAGACCTGTGAGGTGGTCATGGATCAATCGTTCTACTACTTCGTTTAATGGTGTGCCACAGTGAATGGGTTGGTGGTGCTCAGTCATATAATCTGCAACACGAATTGACGTTTCTTTCATTGCTGTCACTCTTAACAAAAAAGGCACCACGGTGTTTAGATGTTGTTTGTGGTGCACTACTTATCCATTAGTGTAGATCAAGGACCAGGGCTTGGTAGTTTAAGCGCCAGGCCCACAATCAAGGCAGTGCTTTATCATTTCAGGCCCTAGTTTCAGTTTGCTGTTTAAGTCTCTTAGTGCAGTGCGCAAACCTTCTTCAATAACTGGATGATAAAAGGGTAATGCTAATACTTCATTAACAGTTAAGCGCTGTTGAATCACCCAGGCTAATAAATGAGCGAGGTGTTCAGCGGCGGGACCAATCATTTCTGCACCTAACAACAGGCCAGTCCCTTGTGCGCCATATACTCGTAAAATGCCTTTATTTTTAAGCATTACACGGCTTCTGCCTTGGTCTTCAAACGATACTTCTCCTACTGCATAACAGCCACAGGTTTGATTTTCCTGGTCGACCTGCTTGAAGGTTTGGCCCACCATGGCCAATTGGGGGTCAGAAAAAACGACACTGATAGGCGTACGTCGCTGACCACTTCGAATGGTTGGGTATTGACCTGCATTATCACCAGCTATGCGTCCTTCGTCGGCTGCCTCATGGAGTAACGGTAATTCATGATTAGCATCCCCTGCAATAAAAATATGGCTATCACCGCACTGCAAGGTATAGCGGTTGTATTCTGGAATACCCCGCTTTGATAAAGTGAGTGTGGTATTTTCCAAGCCTAATTTATCTATATTGGGTGTACGCCCAGTGGCAGCCAATAAATAGTCAAAGGTATCTTGCTGATAATTACCTTCGTCATCCTGATATTCAATACTTACCCCTTGTTCGGTACGTTCAATACGTTCTAATTTAGCATCTGCAATAAAAGGGAATTGTTGTTTAAAGTGGTTGCGAGCATAGTCAATTACTGCAGGGTCCGTCAGAGGTCCTACTAAATTACCAATACCAAATAATTTGACGTTAACGCCTAACCGACTCAGCGCTTGCCCAAGCTCAAGACCAATCACACCTGGGCCAAATACCGCTACGGAGTTAGGCAAATCTTCCCAGTCAAACACATCATCATTCACTATTAAGCGATCACCTGCTTCAGCAAAAATAGCGGGATAACTGGGGCGGGAGCCTGTAGCAATAACAAATCGTTGCGCGGTGATAACCATGTGATCGTCTACTTGAATGCGGTGGTCGTCTAGGAATCTGGCATAGCCACGAATTTTATCGGCTGCAGGGATATTGTCGACAGACTCCACAACAAAGCCTGCAAAGCGGTCTCGCTCAGAACGTACCCGTTGCATAACTGCTTTACCATCAATAAGGATTTCCCCACTGGCTTTTACTCCAAAACCAGGTGCTTGCTCAATGTGATGAACTGCTTCAGCTGCAGCAATCAGCAGTTTGCTCGGCATACAACCCACTCGGGCACAGGTAGTGCCATAAGGGCCACCTTCAATTAATACGACATTATCAGTATGGGCTTTAGCTGTGCGATAAGCACCTAGACCAGCTGTTCCAGCACCAATAACGGCTACATCCACGTTTAACTGCTTCATTGACAGGTTCCTTAAATTAATGGTTTTGAATTTCAGATGGGCTTTATTATTGTGAGAAGCTATAAAAAGGTAAAATTGATTAAATAAAATCGTCTAATTAAGAAAATTAATTAACTTGGCGACAAATAAAAAGAGCCACCTATAAGGTGGCTAAATGGTTGAGTAGGGGAGTTAATCTAAAAGACCTTCAGAACTGGATTTATAATGAAACGAATAGTCGCTATTGGGCGAAAAAAGCTTCCAGATCGTCAGCACCGCCAATTCGAATGCCGCTGCGGAACACCTGCGGTACGGTGTCAGCTCCTGTGACTGCACGAAGGCTACGGCTGGATGCATCACTACCTACTTGGATTTCCTCATATTTAGCACCTTTTTCGGTTAACAATACTTTGGCTCTGGCACAGTGCGGACAGCCTGGTTTACTGAATAAAGTGTAGAATTCAGGCTCTTCTGCTTGAGGGTTAATATAGTTCAGCATCGTGTCAGCATCAGACACTTCAAAGGGGTCGCCAGGCTTATTCGGTTCGATAAACATTTTTTCGACCACCCCATCTTTCACCAGCATGGAGTAGCGCCAGCTACGAGCACCAAAACCAAGGTCTGCTTTATCAACCAGCATCCCCATGCCTTCGGTAAATTCGCCATTACCATCGGGAATTAACCTAATATTTTCAGACTGTTGATCTTCAGCCCAAGCATTCATGACAAAGGTGTCATTAACCGAGACACAAACAATGCTATCAACCCCATTGGCCTTGAATACATCTGCTAGTTCATTGTAGCGAGGTAAGTGGCTGCTGGAACAAGTGGGAGTAAATGCACCAGGCAACGAGAATACGATTACAGTTTTATTAGTAAATAGCTCATGAGTTGTGATGCTTACCCACTCGTTGTTTTCTCTTACGCGGAAAGTGGTTTCTGGAACTTGTTGGCCTTCGCGGTTTTCGAACATGCTGGTTTACCTTAGTGTCAAATCTTAAAAAACCATTCATTTTGGCTATACATCTAAGTTCGCTATATAGCCTATGCTTTGGATAAATAGAATGTTGTTGCCTTGAAACTGAGGCTGATTATGAGGGGGAAGGGGTAATTTGGAAAATTGATAATATCTTTTTTGTTGATAGTTTTAGTTAATTTTTGGTGATGATGAATTCAAGGTTATCTAAACGAAGTTTGTCTCTACTCATTGCATTTATTTTGGTGATGGTGACAGCTAGTGCTATTTGGGTACTAAGGCTAACTGCCAAACAACCGGAGCGAAAAGCCAGTCAAGACCGCACTTGGAAAGTGGAGGTGATGACGGTTGCTAAACAAGACTATCAACCAGAGTTGACTTTATATGGGCGTGTAGAATCTCCTTTTGAAACCACCTTAACGGCAGCCACCACAGCCTATATTGAAGCGGTGCCAGCGAGGGAGGGGATGCTGGTTCAACAAGGGCAAGTACTCGTCAAGCTTGACCAACGAGACTTGTTGCTGAAAAAAAGCCAAAGAGAAGCTGATATTCTTAATATTAAGGCAAAGATAGCAACGCAAAATACTCGTTATCAATATGACCAGCGTTCTTTAGTTGAAGAAAAAAAACTATTGGTGATTGCCCGTAATGCGGTTGCACGGCAAAGCTCACTTAAACAACGTAATCTGTCGTCTGTTACTCAATTGGAAGAGGCGAAACAAGGAGAGGTTCAACAAGCGCTGAATGTTAATAAAATGGAGCTGGCTATTGCCGATCATGATAACCAACTGCAACAGTTACAAGCACAACTCAAACAGGCAGAGGCGTTGCTTGCTGAGACATTGCTTGACCTTGAGCGAACCACGGTAAAAGCGCCTTTAACTGGTCGTATATCACAAGTACAGGTAGCACCTGGCGCGAGGGTTAAAGAGGGAGAGTCATTGTTGACTTTGTATGATGTGGCTAATTTAGAAGTGCGAGCACAACTCCCAAGTCGATTGCTGCCACGCTTAAAAACACAATTCCCGTTGGTTGGACAACAGATGCAGCCTGATCATACTACACAGGCAGTGGATGATAATCGCTCAACGGCATTAGCAGGTATTTTGCAAGGTACACTTTCTGAAGTAACGGAGGCTCAAGTAAACAACAGATTAAGCGTTCAGCTAGACCGGTTTGCTGCTGCAGTCAGCCAAGGGCAGGGCGGTGTGGATGGTATCTTTCGGATTACTTCTGATTCATTGCCTAACCTGGAGTTGGGTCGCTCTGTTGTGCTTAATTTGCAGCTGCCGCCAGTAGATGACTCTGTAGCTGTACCGGTAACCGCTATTTACAACAGTCAGCGTGTATTTAAAGTGGTTGATAATTTTTTGCAATCAGTTTCGGTAGAAAAAGTAGGCGAATTAAAGCGGGAAGGTAAAGAATGGGCTTTAATTCGCTCGACTCAATTGCAAGTGGGTGATCAGTTGATGACTACTCAGATACCCAATGCTATTACTGGGATGAAGGTTCAGCTGACAAGTACGGTGGTTAACCAGGTAAAAAAGCAGCCAGCCAACCTGCTGTCAAATAGTCGAAGCTAATATGGCAGCTTTATCAATGATGGATAGGGAAAATGGCTCAGCCAGGTTTGCTTAATTTATTTGCTAGTCATCGTGTGGCGGCTAATTTATTAATGTTTATTGCTATTCTGGCAGGTATCTGGGGAGTAAAAAAACTCAATACTCAGTTTTTTCCTAATTTTGAAGTGGATGTGATTACAGTGGCCGTTGTTTGGAGTGGGGCTTCAGCAGAAGATATTCAATCTTCTATTACCATCCCCATTGAACAGGCTCTGAAAGGCATTAATGGCATTGATAAAGTATTTGCCACATCTGCACCGGGTAGCAGTCGAATTCGTTTAGAGGTGCAGCCAGAAGCTGATCTTGCTGGAGTACTCGATGAAGTCAAGCAGGCTGTTGATAATGTCCGTAACTTGCCGTCTGACTCTGAAAAGCCAGAAGTACTGAAAATTACCCGGTTTGAAAATATAGCCAAAATTTTATTAACTGGCCCCGTCACCTTAGCTGAGTTAAGGCCCCTGGCATTTGAGTTAGAGCGAGACTTACTCAGACAGGGCATTCGTAAGGTAGAATTTTCCGGTTTGCCTGAGCTGGAAATTGCTATTGCTGTTCCCCCAGAGCAACTGCACGAACTGGGTTTAACCCTTAACCAACTGACTGAGGTAATTCGCCAGCATAGTCTGGATTTACCCGCTGGTACTGCAGGGCGCAAAGCGGGGTCTAAACAAGTGCGGAGTTTAAGTCAGGAGCGTGATGTTGAAGGGTTTCAACAATTAGTGATTTTAGCTGATGAACAAGGGCGGCTAATTCGTTTAGGTGATATTGCCGACATAACGAAAGGGGCAGACCCTGATGATGAGTATATTACCTATAAAGGCCAACCTAGCATTGAGTTGCGGTTATTGCGAACAGAGGCTGATGACACGCTTAGGTCTGCAAAAATAATGCGCCAATGGTTGGAAAAAATCAGGCCAACTTTGCCCAAAGGTATTCAGCTGGTGGTGTATGATGAGTCCTGGGTATACCTTAATGAACGCATCCAATTATTGCTGAAAAATGGAGTGGGTGGTTTAGTCCTGGTAATTGGCATGTTATTTTTATTTTTAAATGTGCGGGTTGCCTGGTGGGTTACCGTGGGTATTCCTATTTCATTTTTAACTGCCCTTGCCATACTGTACGTAATTGGCGGTACTATCAACCTGATCAGTTTATTTGGCTTAATTATGACCCTTGGCATTATTGTTGATGATGCTATTGTGGTTGGTGAAAATGCATTAATGAGAATTCAGCAAGGCGATAACCCTGAGCATGCGGCAATCGCTGGTGCAAATATGATGTTAGCACCGGTTACGGCATCGTCTTTAACCACGATTGCTGCATTTTTACCACTATTAATTTTGGAAGGAAATATTGGCAACATTTTAATTGATATTCCGATTGTGGTTATCTGTGTAATTGTAGCCTCACTGGCAGAATGTTTTTTAATTTTACCTGGTCATTTAAATCATAGTTTTCGCCGCCGAGCGGTTAAAGAAACGCAACTAAGACAAACACTGGACCGACTGTTTAATCAGTTTCGGGAGGGGGTATTTTTAAAAACCGTTAAGTTATCCATTGAATATCGGTTTATCACCATTTTGACAGCTATCAGTTTATTTGTATTTAGTTTGGCTATGTTGGTAACTGGGCATTTAAAATTCACTTTTTTTCCTTCCATTGACAGTACAGTGATTAATGCCAGTGTGCAATTTAGTGCAGGCACACCTGCGGCAACAGTTGATGAATTTTTAATTGAACTTGAGCGTGCACTTTACGAAGCGGAAAAAAAACTGGATGAGAACGTGGTCGTTAATGTCTTTGCCCTTCACCGAAAGGCTGCTTTTGCTAGCTTTTCAGGCACTCGGGTAAAAGGAGATGAATTTGGTTCTTTAAAAGTACAAATTGTTTCGGCAGATGAGCGAACAGTGACCAACGCGCAAATCGTTAAAGCCTGGCAGCAAGCTATTCAGCGCCCTGCGGGTATTGAGCGTTTTGCTATCGCCCAGCGGCGCCCAGGCCCACCCGGTAAACCCATTGAAATAAAATTAATTGGTACAGATGTGTTGGCATTAAAGGAAGCAGCTTTACAGCTACAACAAGCCATTAAAGGCTATGCGGGGGTGAGTAATATTGAGGACGATTTACCCTATGGGCGAGAGCAGTTGATTTATAAGTTAACCCCAGCAGGCCAAGCGTTAGGTTTAACCTTGGAAAATGTAGGGAAACGCTTAAGAAGTGCCTTAGATGGTCAGGTGGTGCAGATATTTCATGATAGTAACGAAGAAGTAGAGGTTAGAATTGAACTGCCTGCTGCCCAGCGCGACTATTTAACTCCCTTAATGCAATTACCCATTGTTTTGCCTAATGGCAATACGGCATTACTGGCTAATGTGGCTTCTTTTGATACACGCCAGGGCATTGATACATTAAATCGAGTGGATGGCGAATTGGCGGTGTTGGTCAGTAGTGATGTGGATGCAGATACGGCCAATGCGAATGACATTGTGGCAGAGCTAGAGGCAACGGTATTACCAGAGTTGAAAATTCGCTATGGGGTTAGCTATGCCTTTGAAGGGCGTAGTGCTGAGCAACAGGAAACTCTAGCGAATATGCGGCTTGGGTTGTTTATTGCGCTAGCGTTGATATATATTATTTTAGCCTGGGTATTTGCTTCTTATAGCTGGCCAGTTGCGGTAATGTTGGTTATTCCATTTGGTATCACTGGCGCTATTTTTGGTCATTTTTTTATGGGATTAAATCTAACCATTTTATCTTTATTTGGCTTGTTTGGCCTGACAGGGATAGTTATTAATGATTCGATTATTTTAGTGAGTGTTTATCGCCGCTTACGAGCTGAAGGCCTAATTATTGAACAAGCGATTGTGCAGGCTGTGTGTCTGCGGTTAAGAGCTGTGCTGCTTACTTCATTGACTACGGTTGCCGGGCTAACCCCTATTTTATTTGAAACATCGCTGCAAGCACAGTTTTTAATCCCCATGGCTACTTCTATTGTATTTGGTTTAGCCTTTGGCACACTACTGATTTTGTTAGTGGTACCGGCCATGCTGGTGGTGGTTGAAAATATATCTTTAACAACTAAACGACATTTGCGTGGTCTAATTGCCAACATTTGATTTGGAGGCTGAACAATATGACAACTGATGTACGCTGGGCTCTAAAGCCAATTATATTTTCACCTATTAGCTTTCCATCTATTGTACTGTCGATGTTATTACCTGTAGTTGCATTCCAAACTGCGGCTGCTGAAGAAGCCACTTTAGATGCTAGTAAAGAAGCGAAATCCACTCAGCTGACTCTTTATCGTCAAGCCACACTGGTTAAGCAACAGTTTACTAAGTCCTTACCAAAAGGTGATTATCAATTATTGCTGCATAATATCAGTGATCAATTATTATTAGATTCTTTGCAGGTACAAGTAGCAGGCGGACAGATTAATGCCTTGGAAATGATTCGTAAACCACTGACGGTAGATGAAGTATTTAAACGGTTAGTGGGCAAACCGGTGAGAGTGTATCAAGCAGGTAAATATCAAGCTAAAGCTGGGAAAGGTATATTGCAGGCTTATTCAAACCGATTAGGTATTGTAGCGCTGGACCATGGTGAGCAGGTCGTTGTTAATTGGAAGGATAATAATGGTTTACGGTTGGCACTACCTGAAAATACCTTAGCAGAAGCTAGCTTTGCTCCACGGTTGAGTGCTCAGGTGTCTGCATCACAGCCAGTAGAATCTGCGTCTGTTCAGTATCTAACCCGAGGGTTGTCATTTAATACTAATTACAGTATTCAGCTGCACCCTAATCAGACAACCTTGGATTTAGCTGTTACCACTGTCTTATCCAATAAGACCAATACCGTCTATCCAGATGCGCAAGTCACTATAGGGGTAGGGGATGTCAAAGAGCCTATGCCTCGCGGGGGGCGAGTAGAAATGCTGGCTCAGGCAGCACCAATGATGGATAAAGCGGTTTCTGAGCCTGAAGCGGTTGGTGATGTACACTTTTATCACTTTAATCAGCCCCTCTCCATTCCCGCGCACTCTGAGCAGCAATTACCATTATTCGAAAAGCAACAAGTGACGTATAGCAAATATTACCGGCTAAACTGGTACGCCTATGCCTTTGATCGTAACTGGCAGCCACAAAAAGAAAATCCTGTAACCCTATATCGGTTTAAAACTGATACTCCAATGCCAGGAGGAGCTGTTAGAGTATTTCAAGATGATAAGCAGGGGCATTCTCGCTGGATTGGCTCCAGTCAATTGAGAGACACAGGCGCCAATCAGTCGGTGGATTTACAGCTAGGAACGAGTGCTGATATTGCTATTAAACGCAATCGGTTAGCTTATCAGCAGTTGGATTCTAATAATGCCAATATTAGCTGGGAAGTAGAAATTCACAACAGTAAAAAGGAAGCTGTTAGCTTAGAGTTGGTTGCTAATGATCATAGTTTGCTGGAAATTAGCAAAATTACGGGGGCCAAACTTAAGGGAACGAATACACTTGCAATAGAATTGCCTGCTGAAAAAACAGTGAAAGTTAACTATACCACTACCCATCAACGGTAAATTTCATGCATTATCAATCAATTGTTGTATTAACGGGTGCTGGCATTTCAGCAGAATCTGGTATTCGAACCTTTCGTGCCAGTGATGGCTTATGGGAGGATCATCGGGTAGAAGATGTAGCAACCCCGGAAGGGTTTGCTGCAAACCCCGCCTTGGTGCAGAATTTTTATAACCAGCGGCGTCAGCAACTCTTGTCTGAAGCAATAAAGCCCAATGCAGCACACCTAGCTCTAGCTGAGTTTGAAGCGCGCTTTTCAGGTGACTTTTTACTGGTTACGCAAAATATTGATAATTTACATGAACGGGGTGGTAGTCAGCACCTGTTGCATATGCATGGTGAGCTACTAAAGTCACGCTGTATTGCTACAGGGCAGATTTATGAGCAAACCACTGACATTCAAGTTAACTCTCATTGTGCCTGTTGCCAGCAGCCAGGTTACTTAAGGCCTCATGTGGTCTGGTTTAATGAAATGCCGCTTTATTTGGATAAAATCTATCAAGCATTAAGCCGTTGTGATCTTTTTATTGCGATTGGGACTTCTGGCAATGTCTATCCTGCAGCCGGCTTTTTTCAAGAGGCAAAAAGCCATGGTGCCACTACGGTAGAGCTGAATTTAGATCCATCTCAGTCAAGCACTCGCTTTGATATTCAGCGACAAGGCCTAGCAACGGAAGTGGTACCTGCATTTCTGAATGAAATTAAATAGGCCTTTATGCCGCTGTATTGTTGGTGGCTATCTGCCCTAAAAAAATCATGTTTTGTCATAAGTACTCCCGGCTTATTACTTGTTGATAATGCCTGCTGGCTAAAATATGACAAAATTGTGATGGCTTTTGTGGAGAGCTCATTAAAGAAAGTCATACCATAACTCCATAGGTTTACTGCCAGTGGAGAGGCGTGATGAATCGGTTTTTTGAAGCACTTGTCATGTTAGGCTTGTTTTACTTGGGTGTTGTAGCCATTGGCATTGTTGCCCTGCTTTTTTATCTTTATGGATATTATGCATTGTTACCTGCGGTCGGCCTTGTGGGAGTGGTTTACCGACTGCTGAAACACTCTCCTTCTAATGACTTTCAAAAAGTCAACTAATCAGATCAAAATAAAAACAGACGTTTGTTTTTTTGTGCTTGTCTTATCTCTTATATAAAAGAGTGATATGTAGTCACTTATATCTCCTTAGCTTGCATTACGAATGGCAGTAGGTTTCGTTAGAATCTCCAAAGTCGTTGGTACTTGATGAAATATTCAAGCTAAGGCATTGTTTTCTTGGTGAAAGTGGGGTAGAGTAACGCGCCTCAGCTACAGGGGGGGGGCGGCTTGTATGTCTATTCAAGCTCTCTTATTAAGCATCAGTGCTATAAATAAACTCTAAAGCTGTCTTTTTGGTGAGGTGTCCGAGTGGTTGAAGGAGCACGCCTGGAAAGTGTGTATACGTTAATAGCGTATCGAGGGTTCGAATCCCTCCCTCACCGCCATTTGATTATTCCGAACTACATTTAGTCCCTTGCCTTATCATTTACTAACAACGATAGTGTTCTATTTCATTTCTCCTGCTGTTTCTTAAGTTTAAAAGCCGTTTCGTTATTTTTAAAAGCTTTGTACTATTAAGCTAATTTCCTGCTTATATTGATTAATTAGCTGTAGTTCGTTACTGCTTGTAACGACGGCAAGCTCTTCAGGTAGTTTACGAAAGGCAGTAAGAGAGTTAATAGCAGGCAATTCTACTTGTGGTGAAAGAATACGAATAGCGCTGAATAAACCAAGATTGATTAAGTCAATTAGGGTGACGTTATCACCAGTATCACCTTGCCACTTACCAGAGTAGCGAATGGTTTCAATATAATGCTCATTGACTCCCCACTTCTTTAGTAAAACAATTCCTAATGATTTACTGTATTCCCGGCATAATGTGTAGTAGGTTTTTTCGCTCGGTACATCCTTTTTACTTTTGAAGGCAGATAGTACTGCTAATGTTCCCAGGTCACTAATCAGGCTAGCGATCAAGACTTCCTCTAAGGGCTTATAAGACAGGTGTTTGGCAATTGTATAGCTGATCGCAGACTTCAGTTTTTGTCTTTCCCAGGCAATATGAAACAATTTTTTCAATTGGGGTGACTGCATGGTGAATAAGCTTTTAATGCTGTGGCTCATGACGATGCGGTCGACAGTCTCCCAGCCTAAATGGGCAATCACCTCTGTTAGTGATTTGGGAGATACCCGAGTTCGATAGAGGGGACTACAGGCATATTTCAATAAAAGAGCGGTTAGGCTGGGGTCGGCTTTAATTAATTGAGCTAGCTGACTGTTCGTTGTATTAGGTTGAGTCAGCGCCGCACGAATTTTCATTGTAATTGTAGGTAAGCTGGGTAGCTGCTCTTCTTCTCGAAGTACCTGCTCAATCACAGTGCGGTAGATTGCATAGTCCTCTAGCATAGTTTTGTCCCTAGCAATATGCTTACAGGATAGTCTATTTTTTCATTCGCTAGGCAAGCGAAAAAAATTAATATATTTGTAGTGAAACCACTTAAAAAGGCTTAATAAAATACGCTATATCGTCATCGTACAAATATAACAATGGTTTTTTGATTGCCGTAACATGATGAATCGAAACCCTTACTCTCGACAGAGATAATAATGCTGCAACTCCAATAAATAAAAGTGGGTAAAAATAATAACGATAAATAAAAAAACTATCTTTTTTTGAAAATATTTTTTGCGAATAAAATTGCTTGTTATTTGGCTATAAAGAAAATGCTTGCAGCTATTTTTAGTTAGTTAATATATTGATTATTGAGCTTTTAATTTCGGTATTTTAATGGTCTTTAAAAAAAAGGGCTTGTACACTCTTAAATTGGTACAAGAGAACGTATAGTCGTTTAATGTAATATAAATGCAATATTTATCTGTACAATAATAGCTGCCCTAGTAATGTAGTATTACTCGATAGTTGTGTTAACAATGAACTCTAGTTCTGCAAATACTTTTATTCATCAATAGTAGTTGCTGATTGTTGATATTTACAGTATTTCGTATGATACTCTTATGAAAAAACTACTGTTTTTAATGGTAAAGCAAACAAGGTATAAAGCATTTTAAACCTTGCATATTGCTTGTTTACGGTTGGGTAAAATACCTTTTGCCTGGTTTGTATAAAATAAAGCCTGTTGGTAAATAGTCTTGTTATTTTATTGTACGCCAGCATGGTTGTTTTTTGAGCAGGTGATAGGTGTGGTAAGGATAAGTGCTAGAAAAGATATATAGATCCCTATGAAAAATTGGTTATTTTAAATTAAAAAGTTGTACTTTGTCACAATTGTCGATTCAAATAAGCTCGATATATTTATTAAATAGGTAACAAGATATCGAATGCATTATGATTCAGAATTAAGCATAGCAATACTAGTGCTGTATGAAAATGCATCAGAAAATATTCCTGGCTTTTGGGTTAGATAAGTTTTATAGGTAATAGGCATTGGCAGTAGTTTATTTTAGAGAATGCTTATGCTTTATCGATAAGTATACTTTTTGCTGGGGTGATGGGCTCTGATGATTGAAGGCAGAATAAGTGTAATAAGCCATAGCCAGAATCAACTTAATTTATCGCTGATTTTATGTCGAGATATATAATGGCTATAGATATCAATGAAGACAGTTCAATCTATAAAAAGTCCCGGCTTTTCTTGACAGTGGATGTTGGCTAAGGCTCGTACTATCAAAGAAAGTCAATTGTTTATAGGTACTTTTAGTCGTCATCTTTTTAGATTTTCTGAATTACTTTATCGATGGATTGTTCAATATATGAGTACATTTGATAAGCAGGTTGAAGAGAACCTTCAGCAAGAGATTAGAAATAATGAACAAGTGATGGACGAGCTTAAGGAGCTGCTTAAGCTACAATTTGAGCAATTGGATCAATTAAAACAGCAAGGTAAGCAACTTGGTCTGCCTTCTGGTAAAGAAGACTTAACACCTGTTCAACGAGTTGAGTACGAAAAGCAAATGGCTGCTTTTTGTATACAATTTGATCATGATGAAACCATGATCAAGAGTCATTCACGGGCTAAATCGGCTCGTGTTTTTAATAGAAGGCCACGCGGCCTTCGAATTTGATGTTAATAACTTAACCTATCTGGGAGTTTGCTTTATGCTTGAATCATCTGGGATTCGTCCAATTAGTAGTCTACCAAGTGCTATGCCTTCTGTTGATGCAATGGCATATACAGTTTTATTAGATCAATTGAAAGTATACCACGGCCGCCTTACAGAAATTTATGAGAAAATGCAGGAGACTAACAACAGTTTGTCTAATCTTAATAATCTATCTGGAGAAATTAGAAAATTACGAAGTGAGTTAAAGGATGACGATGCGACTAAGAGCTTAACTCAAGATCAAATAAATACCCTCAAGGAGTTTGGAATAGAAATACCAAATAATGGTAAGGATTTAAATAAGGAAAAATTTAATGACTTAATTGCAAATATAGATGGAAAAAAGGATGATTTATCTCAGTCCAATCAGTTATTAAATGTACGTTTCCAAGATTACAAGAAAAAATATGACAGTACATTCGACTTATTATCGAATATTCTGAAGGGAACTGCTAGCAGCAAAGACAATATTATCAGAAATACCAACGGATAATAGGTTTTATCATGGCGGCAACTAATAACTCAACAAGTGAACAAGATAAGCCTAATTTTGAAGAGCTGTTTTCCTTTTTTGGGGAAGGTGGCGCTCTTAGGGACTTAACTTCGTTTGATGATGAAACGATTGAGACAGCTTATGCTGTGGCATATCAGTATTATGAGAGTGGTAAGTATCAAGAAGCCAGTAAAATGTTCCATTTACTTTGCTCTCTTGATCATTATCAAGCCAAATTTTTTATTGGTTTAGGTGCTTGTCGTCATATGCTAAAAGAATATCAGGCTGCTATTGATGCATTTAGTTATGTTTCAGTGCTTGAGTTTTCTGATCCTCGTGCACCATTTTATGCTGCCGAATGTCACTTAGCATTGAATAACATAAAAGAAGCTGAAAGTGGCTTCCGAGCAACTATAGAGTTTGCAAAAGGTAATAAGGAGTATCACGACTTAAAAATTGAAGCAGAAAATAAATTGAATATGTTATTGAAATTAAAAAATAGGAAAACTGATTTATGAATGACAGAGTAACTTTTCCTACTACAGCACAACCAGCATTGGTTGATGTAAAAGGAAGTGGTGATGTCTTAGGTGTATTTCAGGCAATATTGAGCCAGGCAGATGAAATCCTTGGCCGGGTTAAAGCAGAACCTGGAAACCAAGCTAGCTCTCACGAGTGTGCTTGTAAACATAAGCTTGATAAGCCTGCAATTGTTCCAAATGACGTACAAATGGCTGAACTTCGAGAGAAGTCAGCAGAAGAACGAAAGCGTAGCAAATTTGACTCAATAGCTAATGCCAAAGAAGAAACTAAGGATTTGCACGAAAAGAGGCGTGAGGAGCGCGCGGAGGCGGCAGAAAAACACAAGGAAGCTCAAAAAGCTGGTGTTTGGGGCAAAGTGTTTGGTTGGTTAGGCACCATAGCTACAGCAATTATGGCGATTGGTTGCTTGCTAACACCTGGTCTTCAAGGGGCTGCTGTAGCTCTTTTTGCTGCGACTGCACTATCTGCTATGTCGCTGACCGAAGGAGGAATGAAAGCATTAACCAGTGTAATGGAGTCTATTGCTAAGGTAATATTAGAGTTGCCTGGTGTTAAAGAACTTTTGGATAAGTTTGGTGTTAAAGAAGAAGATTTTATTAAAGTTTGTGCACAAGTATTAGTTGTAGCGTTGATAGTTGGTTCAAGTATCGCTGCAGCATGTGTAACGGGTGGCGCGAGTTTGGCTGGCACGGTTGCCCAATTTGCTGCAAAAGCAGCTTCGATGGCTCAAAAAATTATCTCAGCCGTAATGACGCATTTACCACGTATTGTGAAGTCCATTGAATTTGCTGTTGGCGTTGGAACAGCTGCTACAGGTATTGCTAAAGGTGCAATACAGTATGAAACAACCCAAGTAGAATCAGCCATTAAAAAGCTTCAAGGCTTATTAAAAGATTTACAGAGGATAATAGAAGACAATACAGAGTCTTTAAAATCGTTGTTTCAAGAGATAGCTGATATTTGGCAAGGCTGCTCTGACTTAATACAAAGTAGCAAGAGTTCAACTGATGTAGTTAATAGAAATATGGTTTAGATAAGGTATCGCTATATGGTAAATACAAATTTAGTTGGTTCCCCAACAACGCCATCTACAGTTAATGGTGAAAACCTTGTCTCTAATGATAAAGGGGGAAATGTTGACCAAGTTGTTTATGCCACAGGTAGTAATGGGTTAGAAGTAGCTAATAGACTAGGCACACCTGCCCTGGATAAACCTGTACGCCCAGCTGATTCAACTTTAGCTCCAGAAGACTTAGAAGCTGCTGTTAAAATAGCTGAAATTTTACGCACGCCAGGTGATAATGAAGCTACTTCTGGAGCACTTAAAGTTTTATCTGCTGCATCAGAAAAGGCTGCTGATATTGAAAATTCTGGTTTTGCTAGTAACGGTAAACTTAACTTTACTGCCGTACTGTTAGAAATATTTAACGCTTTTTTAGAGCTGAAAAAGTCAACAAGAGAAGATCGTTTGGATGAGTTTAGTAATGCAATTGATGCCATACTTGCCCAAGCTCAAATCATGAAAAGTGGTGCTATAGCTCAGTTAGCATTAGCAATCGGTGGCGGAATAATATCGATCGGGGCCAACGCTGCAGGGATGCAAAAATTAACCAGCTCATTTAAATTCATGAAGAACTCGCCTTTCGCAAACTCCTCTAATCCGTTAGTACAGCAGTCCTTGAGTGCAAATCTGCAAAGTGCAAGTATGCGCCAGGCGGCTGGGCAAGGGCTTGGTCAAACGACATCGTCTGCTGGCCAATTTAGTCAGGGCTTTATTGAAGAGCAAAAAGCGGAAGAGCAGGCTATTCAGCAAAGGGAGCAAGCGCTTTCTGAGGATAGTAATGAGAGAAGAAAAGGCCTGTCTCAAGCAATATTGGAGTTTATTCAGAACTTCAAGTCAAACAGTGATAATGAAATTCAAACACAAAAGAGTATTTATAATAAGATGGTATAATACCATTAATTCTTTAAATACAACTGTTTAGTGCTTTAGGGGCTATCTTATGTATAGCCCCTTTTTTAGGTTTAACGGTATTTATTTAATCTTAAAGTCCCCACCTAATAAATGTTTGTTGACTCTAGCCTTTGGAAAATCACAGTCAAGGTGTTACGTTCAAGAAATGTTGAAAAGTAGCTCATGAAAAAACTAAAGACAAAATACTTAAGATTGTTGCAAGAGCAGGAAAAGAGTCAGTATCGTCAAATAGGGCTTGGTTGTTAAGCATACTTTTTCATAGTTAATCAACAAGTGCTGTGCTAAGCGCTATGAAGTTTTAACGAAAAATAGTGAGTCAATGATTCAGATTGACATGTTGTATACCATTGCCAGGAAAATTGCTAATACTTTATTGTTTAGTAGGTCGAAAGTAATGCCACTTTCTAAGAAGGCTAAATAAACTAGGTAAGAGTGGTTGGATTTAAGGCGAACGATCGTTTAAATTATCTGTATGGTTAGGTTGTCTTTAAGTAAGTTGTTGAAAATTTAAGTACTAATGCGGATTAAAAAAACAGCTTAGTTATTTAAAAATCGTCATATGGTGGCTGTATGGTGAAATATTTGGTGTGGCGTGCAAAATCAGAAGGTCTAAAATCAATCATGGTTAAACTTTTTTCGTCATCCCAGCCAACGCTGCTTTTGTCGTAGGTATATATATACTACAGCGAATATCTAGCAGCTTTTTAGCTTAAAAAGTAAACAGTTAATGAAAAAAATAATTACAGTTTTAGCATGTCTGCTTTGTAAGCAAGCTTGATCTTTGTTGGATAACATTATAGTTTGACTGGGCGGGCATTTTGTTAGAAGCGTCCTTGGTTTTCTCATTTTTGAATGTAACCCAATCAGGTAAGTAATAATGGCTAACTTATTCGGTTAGTATGCGTGCCTATTGGAATAATCACAACAACAATGACTTCACTTAACAACTCATTGTGGGAACTGCCTTTATGCAAGCGAGCTCTTCAGTATCTAGTGCGTTGTCTTGGGAACAAAGCCTATTAGTGAGTAATGTGGTAACCGATGAGCTTCGGTATCGTACCAAATTTTATGAAAAAGATGTGTTAATACTGGTAATTTCTGGTCAATTTGAGTTAGAAATTGCTAATAAACAACATATTGTAAATGCGGGGCAAGGGATTTACTTACGTTCAGGCAGCTACTTGGTATCTAATCATTTAGCTGAAGATAATGGCCGTTTTCAGAGCATAGAAATTTCTATTTGCTCGTGGTCATTGCAGCATTTTATCAGCAAGCATGGAAAAGCCGTTGCAGAGCAGTATTCAGCTTCTGTACCGAGTAATAGCTCAGTGATTATTTTTAATGCAGGTGGGCTTATTGAGCAAAGCGTTACCTCAATTTGTAGTCTGTTTCAATATGACCACCCAGAAAATCTCCGCTTACTAAAAATTGAAGAGCTATTGTTACTTTTATTGTATAGCCCTCAAGGAGGAGAGTTTGCAGCGATTCTGCGTCAATCAACTAGCAAGAATGCCATTCGTTTGCGTCAGTTTATGGAAACTCACTTTATGCAGCTCTGGTCATTGGAGCAATATGCTAAAGAATTTGGCGCAAGCCTCACTACATTTAAAGAGATGTTTGACTCTGAGTTTGGCATGTCGCCTCGTGCCTGGATTAATGAAAAACGCCTGCAATATGCTCATGAGTTGCTGCTAACTAGTAATGTAGGGATTGTTGATGTGGCTTTTGAGGCTGGGTTTTCCAGTCAGTCTTATTTCACCCAAGCGTATCGACGTCGCTTTGGTATTACGCCGAGTCAAGCGCGGAAAATGCAGTAATGACACCTAAAATAGCAAATTATTGAGTAGCAGATCAGTTACTGACTTTTTGGTTAATAGGCTAGCATTTAAATTGACACTATTTAATGAAAGTCGCCTGATAGAAAATCAAAGTAATCAATATAAAGGTGGTAGCTGCGATTTTATGACGACAGCTAGCAATGATGTAAACGCTATTAGGTAACAGCAAAAGCATTGTACTAAGCGTTTGAGCTTATGTTGTTTTTAACATAGAAAATACTGACATACCTATTAATAGCGGTATCTTAGTGTCGACTAATTTTAAGTATTAAAAAGAATCCTTTTATATTGTTAACTATTAATAGTTAGGGTAACGCGCCTAAAATAATAATTGGTTCACAATTTGCTGATATATAATAAACATAGGAATTTTTATATTAAAAAATACTTCTTTTTTAGTGTGACCATTTAGGCTACTATCCTGTGAAGTAAACATTTGTAATATTGAGGCTGATCGTTGGTTACTTTAGCTGCACTTGTAGACTCATTAACTAAAAAATTGCAGATAAGTCAATGGCAAATAAGTGGTGATAGTACTTATCAGCTTGATGTTGATGGCTCGATTTCATTGACACTTTTTGCAGCAAAACAGCGCGCTTTTATTATTTCAATATTTGGCCAGTTGAAAGATGACCCAATAGAATACCCACATCAGTTAGCGCGTATCTACCAGCTAGCGTTATTAAGAGCAAGTGATTACCAAGATGCCTTGATAATGACTGATGAAAAACAAATGCAACTACAGCGACAATTGACTTTAAATGGGTTAACAAACGACCAATTTGAAGCAGCCATTTCAGCTCAGCTTAATTATGCAGATGAGTTATTGTTGATTATTCAACAGTCACACTCGCAAAAACTAACTAATAGTAATGTGTGGTTTCCCTAGCCATGTTAATGCAGTTAAGTCGTCTATACAGCAAAGTGCTCATTTTAGCGTGGATAGCTTGGTATCCTGGTACTGTTTTTTCTGCTCAACCTAACTGGTCAGGAAAACCATTTAGTTATGTGGCACGCGGTCAATCGCTAGGTGAAATTTTGACCAGTTTTGCTTCAAGTTACAGTATTCCAGTAGTCATTAGTGAGGCGGTGGATGATACGGTTAATGGTGAGCTAAAACAGGATACCCCCATCGCTTTTTTGGACTATCTTGCCAAAGTTTATAATTTAACTTGGTATTTTGATGGGCATATTTTATACATCTATAAAACTAATGAAACTAAAAGCAAGTTGATTAAGCTCACCAGCTTTTTGGATGCGAATCAATTAAAAAGGTATTTAGATAAGCTAGGGATTTGGGATAGACGTTTTAACTGGCGAGTGATTCCAAGTAAAGATTTAGTTTATGTGGCAGGTCCACCTCGTTATGTTGAGCTTGTCAGTGAAACAGTGGCAGCGCTGGAGAAAAAAATAGTTAATCAGCAACAAGATCAAATGGTGGTTGAGGTATTCCCATTAAAGTATGCTTGGGCAGTTGATCGAGAATATAGCTTCCGTGGTAAGCAAGTGGTGATGCCAGGTATTGCAACTATTTTAAATCAAATGATCAGGGGGAATCAGCCACCTAAATCAAATACTACAAGTGATGCTTATGGCTTAACCAAACTGAAAGGGCAAGGGTTAGTTAAGTCTACTCCTCATCAGTCGTCTACCTCACCAACCCACCCAGCAATAAATACCAACGGACTACCCGCAGCGATGCAAGGACCATCCATTGAAGCTGATCCAAGGCAGAATGCTGTATTGATTAGAGATGTCAGGGCACAAATGCCAATCTACCAAGATTTAATCCGCAAGCTGGACCAGCCTCAGGGTCAGGTTGAAATTGGCCTATCTATTATTGATATTAGTCGTAATGATATTGATGAGTTGGGAATTAACTGGTACGCACAAACCAGTGCAGGTGATGGGGTAGTTGAGGTGGTTACTCAAAGTACAGCGCCTACACTTGCTCTGCCAAACCAGTCTTTGAGTACTCTGATTAACCGGGGATCAGATTTCTTTCTTGCTAAAATTCGTTTGTTGGCTGAAGATGGCAAAGCACAAGTGTTATCTCAGCCTACTGTTTTAACATTAAATAATGTCGAAGCAGTATTTGATCAAAGCACCACCTTTTACGTGCGTTTGGCTGGTCAAGAAGAAGTAGACTTGGTGCCAGTAACATCGGGAACAGTATTAAAAGTTACGCCACGTATTGTTGCTGAACGAGGTGCCAATAAAGTACATATGGATATCAATATTGAAGATGGCAATCAAACTAAAGATGAAGTAGATAGAATTCCGACTATTAAGAAGGCAACTATTAGTACTCAGGCGGTAGTAGGTGAAAATCAAAGCTTATTGATTGGTGGTTTGTATCGAGACAGTGAAGAAGAAACAGAAAATAAGGTGCCTGTATTGGGAGATATTCCATTCCTCGGTGCTCTATTTCGTTCGAAAGCGACTACAAAGCGAAAAGTAGTGCGGTTGTTTTTAATCCAGCCACGAATAGTAGCTGACCCGTTAAAAGTCGCTAATGAGTTAACCCAAAATGCTATGGCACTGTCTCAGTTACCATCAATTAATCAACGTTTATCAGCTAACCAGACAGTAACAGATGCTGGGTTTTGTCATTCAAAAAAATCGGCCCACGCAATTTTGAGCGCATTAAAGCGACAGCGAATAAAAGTACATACTGAGGTTTGCTATTTAACGAATGGGCGGTCTGGCTACTACATTAAACCTGTGCAACAGGGTACCTTGTGATAAGAACAATAATACACTTAGTCCATTTGGCTGAAGGTAACTTAGCATGAAGCCGCAGTGGAAAATAAAAGTACTATCTGGCACTCATCAAGGTGCTGAAATACAGCTCATTGAAGGGGAGTTTCTGCTTGGCTCTGACATTAATACGGCAGATCTTGTCTTTCAGGATAGTGGTGTACCTGCATTGCTGGGGCGGCTTATTGTTACCGCAGAAGATCTTAGCTTTCAGCGTGGAGAGGAGCCTTTTGATTTACTTGTTGATGGGCAGCCAGAGACAGAGTTACTTATTAGCTTGACATCCCAACAGCAGTTACAAGCAGGTGAATTGTTTATGGCTGTTGCTCGGTTCGATGAGCCTTGGGCATTAACTGAAGAAGCAGCAAAGGATAATGAATCGATCACCGCTGATGAACCCCTTGCGGACTCTGTACCTGCTCGGGCTAATCAGAAGTCAGCAAATAAGCAGGCAAGTAATTTAGCTAAAAAGCGACCAAAGAAAAAATTGGCTAAGACAAATAAGTTTCATTACTCTCGTGGATTAGCTTTATTATCTAGCGTTGCTGGCACTATTTTACTGGTTTGGTTTATTAGCTTTGCCTGGCCACAAAAAGTTGATTCAGGTGTGCAACCAGCTAAACAACTGTCACCTTTAGAAAAAGCCCAGCAAGTAGTGACACAATTAATGCTTAAGAATGTCAAGATCACTTGGCAAGCTTCCCGTCAGCGGCTGTTATTCACAGGCTATGTACCTGATACAGAAAGCAAGTTGCAGCTAAAAAATGAGCTAAAGTCTGCGTCTTTAGCTAATAGAATTAACCTTTATGTAGAAGCGGATATTATTCGCTCAGTGCAATTTATTCTTGATAATAACGGTTTGGGGCATATTAACGTCACTTCAGGTAAAGCAGCTGGTGAAGTTAGATTAATGGGGTTGTTAGATAATGGTAAGCGTTGGGCTAGAGTTGAAAAAATGCTTAAACATGATGTACCTGGCTTGAAAGGCTATCAAGTTGATTTTGATTCTAGTCGCCAACATATTGCAGCATTAACTCAGATATTAGAAGAAAACCATTTATTGGGCCAGTTACAAATTGTTTCAGTAGGCAGCTATATCGAAATTCGTGGAGAAATTAACCAGGCGTTGGAAAATAAACTTAATCAGTTGGTTGAGCAATTTGAAACAAAGATTGGCCAGTCAGGGTTGGTTAAAATGCGTAATATGCCGCTTTTTGCTAATGATCCTCTACAGCTCCCGGTAAAAAGCATTAGTATCGGCAGTGTTCCTTATATTGTATTAAAAAATAATCAAAAATATATGGTAGGTGCCAGGCTGCCGAATGGCTATCGGCTTGCAAAAATTGATAATGACTTTATTAAACTTCGTAACCAAGACCAAGTGGTAAAAATTACTATCAAGCCAGAAAATTATGCAAACTGAATTACTTTTAACTGACTTAGAGATGCAGTTAACTGGCCCGCAAGGTGAAAGCTTGGCCAGTCTGCTACTGACCAAACTGGCTGAAGAACAGCAACAAGTAAAAGCAAAAATAGCCATGGGGCTAGACCCGCAAGCCTTTCATTATCAGCAACACTATTTAGAGGCTTTGCAAGCAGCTGAAAAGGTGGTAGCTAACGTTCGTAATGCAAGTCAACCAGACTTAAACGAGGTGATCAATGGCTTTTAATATTGAAGAAGTAAACAATGTAATAGGTGGTCAAACAGCGAAAGTTGAAAGTGAGTTGAGAGCTTTTCAGAGGTCAATGGATCCTAATAGTCAGCAAGACTTACTTAAGTTTCAGTATATGATGAATCGTTGGAACCTTGTGACTAACTTGCAAAGTAACACGATTAAAACAATGAAAGAAACATTGCAAAGCACTATTCGCAATATGGTATAGCCGGTAATATGGTGTAGCTCATAATACAGTTTAATGAGGCGCAGTGTATGGCAAATAATCACTTGCCACAAATGTTAGTTGAACTTGGCTTTATTGCGGTTGGCCAGGGAATGAATAGCGAGGCGCAGTGTATTTTCACTGCAATGCAGCAACAGTATCCACAACAGCTGGCGCCTGTATTGGGGTACGCTTTATTGCAGCTAAACCAAAATGAGCCTGAAGCAGCATTAGCAACCTTAAAAAACTTTTCTACTGTAAAAGAGCAGGATATGTTACAGGCATATCAAGCACTTTGCTTAATGAAGCTAGGCCATAACAGTGAAGCAGAACTGCTGTTAAAAAAACTCATCAATAGTCCTGAGCCAACAGTTGTTCCCTTTGCCCAATCCTTACTTAAGGAGATCACTGATGACTGAAGCTGTATTCCATAGTATAACTGTGGCAATAGATAGCCCTCTAACTGAAGGAGGGGTTGCTAATGGTGATGATGTTCAGCAGTTTGACGCTATGATGGCAGAAGGAAGTGGTATTACTGATCAAGCGGTTGAAATAGTGGAAAATGTCAAAGCATCGATTGAAAAATCAGATCAAAAGCTGTCTAGTTCTATGGAGGTAGCTCAAGATGATCCACTGTCAATGCAAGCGATTATGGCTATGCAGGTTGAGCTTGCAAAAAAACATTTGCAAGAAGAGCTAATTACCAAAATAGCCAGTAAGTCAACACAACATGTCGACACTTTTTTGAAAGCACAGTAGTGGTTTATCAGCTGCAGTGGTTCTTCAAAAATAAGAGTAAGGCGTAAACGGTAAGGTAGTAAAATAGTGTTTGTAACGCTAAAAAGACTGAGTTTTATCTTGTTTTTATCTGTTATTTTAACGGGTTGTAAAATTGAGCTTTATTCTGGTTTAACGGAAACTGAAGCAAACGACATGTTGGGTATTTTATTGGCAGAGGGGATTGCTGCTGAAAAGCAACCAGGTAAAGAACAAACAGTGGTTATCAAGGTTCCAGAAAGTCAGGTGGCTGAATCAATCAGTTTACTGAAAGCTAAAGGTTACCCTAAAGAAAAATTTGCCTCTATCAAAGAAATTTTCCCCCAAGAAGGGCTCATTTCATCGCCTACTGAAGAAAAGGCCAGACTAGTTTATGCTCTGTCTCAAGGCTTAGCAGAAACTTTGACGCAGATTGATGGTGTAGTGACTGCTAGAGTGCATGTCGTACTGCCTAAAGCAAAACAACGTAAAACTGAGTCTGTTGCACCTTCCTCCGTTGCTGTATTTATTAAGCATCACGCCGATGTTGATTTATCATCTTATATTCCACAAATTAAGCTGCTAGTGAATAATAGTATTGAAGGGCTTGATTACGATAAGATCAGTGTTGTGCTATTTCCTACAGCTCAACAGGAAACATCATCAATAAAAGAAAAAATGACTTCAGTGTTAGGCGTTAGTCTCGCAAAGAATTCTCAAGGGGTATTTTGGGGCTGGTTGAGTGGTCTGCTGTTATTACTACTGCTTAGTAACGTAGGCTGGTGGTTAAAGCTAAAAAAAGGTAATAATAACCAGCAAGCCAAAGCCAGCTAGCCGTTTTAATTGTGTAATTACTGTTCTTGTATTGGCTATGAATAATTGAGTATTGATGAGGTAATCGTTGAGTACAACACTTGAGGTAGCTATTGCCGAGTTTAACTGGTCGCTACTTAATACCATGCATCCAAGCCAACTAGCTGTATTTGAGCAGGAACCTTGGTGGCAAACGATAGCCGTGGATCACCGATTTACAGCTATTGTAGATCAATATTTACTTAACAGCTTAGCTTTGTCCCAATGCCCTGATTATGACTTTCAACAACCACTGAAACGCATTGCGCTACTTGATCATGAGAATATTCAGCAATGGTTATTGGCCATTGGTGTCACTCTGCACTCTCATACCATTAAGCAAACTATTTGGCGTCAGCAACAGCTATTAATTAAAGAGCAAATTGGTGAGCAATGGTATCAGTTTGCTTTAACTAACGGCTTATTTTTATATCATCAGCCTATCGCTTCTGTTGATCAGTGGCTTACAGAGTTAACCATCAACGAAAACTATTGTGAGCAACTATTAATTGTTGGTCTAGCTGTGTGGAAAGCCTGTTTAGAACATTCAACTGATGGTTGGTGGCAGCGGTTGCAGTTGAAGTTACCAATTAACCTTGCCCTGGAAAAAGTTTCGCCTTTTCCTGAGTTGGGTGAGCCGTTAATCACTTTAAACAAAATGTTAGAAAAACTGATTCATCAGGTGTGCCCGCATGTTTTCGATCACTGACTTAACACAAGGTGACTTTCAAGTAGCACCAGGCACTAAGTTAATTAAGCGAGAACAGTATGCGAAGTTTTTGTCTGCAGAACAGTTGATTGAGCAAGCGAAGCAACAGGCAGTAGATATTGTAGCAGACGCTAAAATGTTGCAGCAGCAGGAAATGGAAAAAGGGTTTAACCAAGGTTTAGTGGAGGCTCAACAGCAACAGACAGTATTAGTGAATCGTACATTAATGGAGTGTGCGCAGTTTAAATCGCAGTTGGCGGCAGAGTTAGTTCAGGTTGTATTACAGTCGGTTAAAAAAATTATCGCTGACTACGATGATATTGCATTGGTAAAAGCCTGTGTTGCTCAAGCACTTGCACAAACAGCTGACTGTCAACAGTTAAGTTTATTAGTGGCACCTGCCATGCTAACCAGCGTTAAAGATCGCTTAGATGATATTAAGGAAATGGCCCCTGATATTCAGTGGGATGTTTTGCCTGATAGCAGTATTACAGGAATGGGCTGTAAAATTGAAACCCCCATTAAAGTGATTGACACAACTATTGATAATCAGCTGACTGCATTGGAAAAAGCTGTTAATGATTGGCTGGCAAATGTTGATGAATAACTTTCTGTAGAGATTTTAACTGAAAATAAGGGCGGTAGTTTTTCAATTCAAAGGTAAACCATTCTTGACCGTTTTCCCAATGGCTGGTCCTGCCATTGAACCACTGTTTGTACACTATTTTTAATTTTTCAGTAGAAAGTGGGCGCCGTAAATCAGTTTTCAGTGCGTTTGCAGAGCCTGTAACATGTTTAATTTCAGGAATTAATGTTAGTAAATAAATAAATGCTTGAAAAACTAAGAAAGGATTTTTTAAACCCCTCTGAGCCGATAAGCGCCGGTAAATTATAAAGACCACGGTGTTGGCCTCTAACCGATAAACAAGCTGGAAGTCATTGATGGTTACCTGATAACCCAGAGCAAAAAACGAGTTTTTTAGATAGTAAGGTTCAACAGTAAAGCCGAGCTGTTGTAACTGCTTTGACAGTACATCTTGTGTACTGGGGAGCACATCTTGTTGATCAAACATAGGTCGTCATTTCCCAAGACTAATCATCATAGTGTTATAGTGACGGGTAAGTCATTATATTTCAATGTTTGACAATGTTTTGTCAATAGTGTATTGACAGGAGTAGCATGTTAAGGAAAACAAGGTCAGGCATCTCAGGAAGAGCGTCATTATGACATATACTACAAATGATATTAGAAATATTGCCCTTATTGGTCATACTGGGGTAGGTAAAACAATATTAACTGAGCGGTTATTGTGCACCGCTGGTGCTATCAATACGATGGGCTCAATTAACCGTGGCTCAACCCTTAGTGATTTTGACGAGCAAGAAAAAACACAAGGCCATTCACTTTACCCCGCAGTTTGTAGCCTTGACTATCAAAATACGCATATTAATTTATTAGATACCCCAGGATTTCCTGACTTTTCTGCTCGGGCGATGAGTGTACTGGCTGCGGCTGATGCTGCTGCACTGGTGATTAATGCTGCTGAAGGTGTTGAAATGGTGGCTGAGCGGTTAATGGAATCTGCTAAGCACTTTAAACTATGTAGGATGATTATTGTTAATCACATAGATAGTCAGCAGATAAATTACCAAGAACTTATAGAACAAATTCAAACAACATTTGGTGAAGAGTGTTTACCATTAAACTTACCTGTGAAGAATGGCGAAGCGGTAACTGATTGCTATTTTTCTCCTGATGAAAGTAAACAGACAGACTTTAGCTCGGTTGAGGATGCACATAACCAGTTGATTGATCAGGTTGTGGAAGTGGATGATCAATTAATGGAGCTTTATTTGGAGCAAGGGGAGTCACTCAGCCCTAGTCAATTACATGATCCTTTTGAAAAAGCACTACGAGAGAATCATCTTATCCCTATCTGTTTTACATCAGCTGAAACAGGTGCGGGTATTAACGAATTATTACAAATATTTAAACAATTAATGCCAAGCCCACTAGAAAGTAATTTACCTCAGTTTGTTAAAGGTGAGGGGGAAAAAGTAACACAGGTTAAAGTGGTTGCTGACCCTGATAAGCATGTGATTGCTCATGTATTTAAGGTTGCTGTTGATCCCTATGTGGGGAAACTCGCCATGTTTCGTATTCATCAGGGTACCATTAAGCCAGATACTCAACTCTTTATCGGTGATAATAGAAAAGCATTTAAGGTATCTCACCTACTAAAACTACAAGGTAAAAAAAGTCAGGAAATCAGTAAGGGAATACCAGGTGATATTTGTGCAGTGGCAAAAGTGAATGAAATAGAATACGACAATGTATTACATGATTCTCATGATGAGGATCATTACCATTTAATACCGATTGATTTACCTCCTCCTATGCATGGTTTGGCAATAGAACCGGTCAGAAGAGGTGATGAACAAAAGTTATCAGATGCTCTGCATAAAATTGTGGCAGAAGATCCAACGTTGGTTGTGGAGCAGCGAGTGGCTATGAATGAAATGGTCCTTCGTGGCCAAGGAGAACTTCATTTAAAAATAATATTAGAAAAAATGCACCAACAAATGAATGTGGCAGTCGCAACCCGGCCCCCTAGTATTGCTTATCGAGAGACTATTACTCAGCCTGCTGCTGGCCACAGTCGTCATAAAAAACAGACCGGTGGAGCAGGGCAGTTTGGTGAAGTTTTTCTTAAAGTCGAGCCACTAGAACGGGGCGTGGGTTTTGAGTTTGTTAATCAAATTACCGGTGGGGTTATTCCCTCGCAGTTTATTCCTGCTGTAGAAAAAGGAGTAAAACAGGTGTTGGAAGGTGGAGCCATTGCAGGTTATCCACTACAGGATGTTAGAGTGATTGTTTATGATGGTAAACATCACCCGGTTGACTCAAAAGAAATTGCCTTTGTATCAGCTGGTAAAAAGGCCTTTTTAGATGCAATTGATAAAGCAAAACCGGTTATATTAGAACCAACCGTGAATTTGGAAATAACGGCGCCAGCCCAATGTATGGGGGATATTTCTGGGGATATTGCCAGCTTTAGAGGAATTATTAGTGGTACTGAAGCCTTGCCTGGTGGAAAAATCAAAATTAAAGCGCAAGTGACGTTAAGGGAAATCAGTGATTATCAGTCCAGGTTAAAATCATTAACGGGTGGCGAGGGCTTTTATTCAATGACATTCAGTCACTATGGGGTTGTACCAGGTGACTTACAGCAATCGCTGATAAAAGAGTACCATCATCATAAAGAAGCCTCTTAGTTAGGTTATTCTTTGTTACCCATGATAGACATTATTACTATGGATCCAGTAGCGCTTTTATAGCAATTGAAAGCGCTACCACAAGTTTCACAGTAGTCAACTTGTCAAAGCAAATATATTTGTATATTTGGCCGCTATTTAACTGGTTTGCTCTTTACGGGCTAAAGACCAGTACTCCATCAGCTCTGTTGAAAATACCTTGTTACTTTGATTGGTTTGATCAATATATAATACAAACTCAGAACCATCATGGCGGGTAATAACAGTTTCTGCGTAGTTGTTACAACAATCTTCTACAATAATGCCTTTAGTTTCATTGAATGTTGCTGTTTCCATATGCAGCTGGTTGCTTAATTAAAATACTTTATAAATAAAACTATTATTTGTTTGGAGATTTTATTAAATATTTTGGCAATAAATATTTAATAAAAATAATGACTCAATCTTTTGTAATTAGTCCATTCGTAATTTATCTAACAGTTTTGTGAGATATTGACCATAATTCAAGTAAGCGAATCAATGAAACCGCTCAGGAATGGATGCTATGTACGTATACTTGACCAAAGAAGCGCCTAATCAAATACCCGCTCTTTTTGTTATTTTAAAACTGGAGCACGACCTGACTAATCATTGGTTAATTAGACAGATATCTGGATTGGCAAAGCATCAAAAGCAAGTAGCCTGTGATAAATACGAAGCCTTTAATAGTTTTAATCAAGCATTTTATCGTTTTCAACAATTGATTGAGTTGAGAGCAGAGCAGGGTTATAAAGTACAGTAAAGAGTGAAAATATTATTAGCGGTGTTTCTGCCTCTAATGTTCGGTAGTTTCTTTAATTTGCTCTGCCCATTTAATGACTTCGGCAACTGCGGCGAGTAGCTCACTGGCGACAAACTCACTTTCGCCTACTTTAGCTGATAACTGACGGGCTAACCAGACGTGTCTTAGTACAGGAACATTGGCTTCTTCTGCAAGTTTTATCATATGCTGAGCTAGAGAGTCGGTTCCTTTGGCTGTCACTTTGGGTAAATCTGTTTCTCCACGTTTGTAATATAAAGCAACGGCGAAGTGGGTAGGGTTGGTCACCAGTAAATTGGCATTATTGACATTGTCGACAATATTAGACGCCAGTAAATCTTTATGGATTTGCTTTCTTTGCTGTTTTATTTCAGGGTTGCCTTCTGTTTCTTTATATTCTCGTTTTACTTCATCCTTCGACATTTTAAGTTCTTTTTCATGGTGATGCTTCTCATACACCATATCTAATACTGCCAGTATGACAAAAACAACCAGTACAACGATAAATAACTGGAGCAATAGTGCGCCTAATAATGGGATGCTGCATTCTACGCCGCAATGCACAATTTTAACTAAGTCTTGCATGTTGGCGCGAATGACCCAATAAATAGCAATACTTAAAGTCAGAATTTTAATGACTGACTTTAAAAATTCTACCAGGTTTTTTTTGGCAAAAATTTTCTTGGCTCCTTCAATGGGGTTGATTTTTTTAAGCTCTGGTTTAATGGGGGTAAAAGAAAACAGCCAACCAAATTGCAGGTTATTAGATAATATGCCAGTAATAAAGACCACTGTAAAAATTGGAGCAAGTAAATAAAATGATTCGGTTAAAATGCCTTTACCTACTTCACTCAGCGCCAGTTGCCAGGGAGCATCGAGAAATTTTGCAGGAAGTGTGATTAACTCTGTTAGATGGCTTAAATAGTAGTCACTCATTAGCCAGAACAACAGCACAATAACGACCAGCAATGCCAGTGATACGATTTCTTTACTTTTGGCTACTTGCCCCTTTTCTCGTGCGTCACGAATTTTTTTTGGGGTAGGCTTTTCTGTTTTTTCACTCATTATTGGATGACGGAATAAAGCTTATCAAACACGAGATCGATATTTATTAACTGTTCACCGGCAATGGCAACTAGTATTGCAAGGTAAACCACTAAAATAGCTTGAGACACTGCGCTTTTAACTGGCATTGCCAGAAAGAATACATTGAGTTGGGGGGCAAATCGGCTAATTAAACCCAGTCCAAACTCGCTGAGAAACATCCCTATAATAACTGGTGCAGCCAGTAACACGGCCACATAACCTATTATGTCTAGCTGTTTCAGGAAAAAATAAACGCCATCTGTAGTAAATGCAGGTAGCAATGCACCGACAGGCCAAAGCTTATAACTTAAAAATAACCCTTTTAGGCATACTAAGGCTGCACCACCGACAAAAAATAAAGTAATAATAGCCTGGCTAAGCAGTAAGCCTAATGGCGATGTTTGGGTACCTAAACTAGGGTTAACCACACTGGCTAATGTAGCTCCCCGTTGGTTGTCTATAAAAAAACCGGCTGCCTCTATTGCCCAGAATGGGATTGCAGCACAGTAGCCCAGTAGCAAACCGAGCGCGACTTCTTTAAATAGTAATGAAAGTAGCCAGTAGTCAGGCTTTGTTGCAAGGGCTGCTGAGTCTGGCATTAATGGAAAAACAAACAAAGCAAAACTCAAGGCAACCCCGTTACGAATGAGTCCGCCTCCTAATGACTTTTTACTAAAAACAGGCAAAATAGTAAAAAAGGTAATGAGTCTGGGCAGGGCAAGCGCATAGCTTAATACGGTTGCCTGAATATCGGTCAGGTGGGCCAGTGCATTCATATAATGGTTCCCTGGTTGCTGGCCTTACACATTAACCATCGCATCAAATATATTTAGCCCATAATTATAAAGTTCTATACCCAACCAGCGAGCAGTAATAAATAAAGTCACAATAACCGCGATCAATTTAAGCGTAAATGATAGGGTTTGCTCTTGAATTTGGGTGAGAGCTTGGATTAAGCTCACCAGCGTACCAATTAATGACGCAGCAATAATGGGTGGTAACGAAAGTATCAATACTAATAACAGAGCCTGGGCTGAATATTGAACGATTTCTGCTTCGGTCATTGGTTCATTCTCTAATAAGATAACACCAGGCCGTGAGTAAGCCGAGTCCAGCCATCTAGTAACACAAATAACAGTAACTTAAATGGTAATGAAATAGTGACAGGAGAAACCATCATCATACCCATTGCCAACAAAATATTCGATATAATCAAGTCAATGGCAATAAAGGGTAAATACAGTAAAAAACCCATTTTAAACGCATCAGTGAGTTCTGATAGGGTAAATGCTGGCATTAAAATTAACAGGCTATCTTCACTGAGTCGCTCACTGTAATTGCTTGGCCATAAATTGGCTGCAGCATCTTTAAAAAAAGTACGCTCGCTTTCATCACTGTGTTCTAACAAAAACTCTCGGTAAGGATTTAACCCACTGTCAACAATTTTGCTGATCGCTTGTTTATCCTCAAGATTGATTGGGTTTTCAATAAAGTGATCATGGATAGCAAAACCAACCGGAGCCATAATATAAAGGGTTAAAATCAGTGCTAAACCATATAGCGCCATATTAGGTGGAATTTGTTGGATACCTAATGCATTTCGCAACAGTGAAAATACCACTGCTAGCTTAACAAATGACGTAGCCATAACAGCAATAAAAGGAATAAGCGATACAAGCCCTAAAACTACGACTAGCGTAAAGGGTTCAGGTAAAGTCATTGGTTATTTTATACTCCTTCGTTTGCCTGCTGGTTTTGCCAGGCTAACGACTGTACCTGCAAACCTAGTTGATTAGCGATGTTAACTAAAGCACCGGTGCCAATTAGTTTGCCGTTGGCTTTAATATTAACTTGTTGGGTATTTAATGAGGGCAAGTCAAGCACTTGTCCGGGCTGCAGTGCTTGTAATTGTGCTAGGGTTAATTCTACTTCACCGACTTCTATTGAAACAGTTACGGGTAATGCATCAAGTGAGTTAATCGCTAAGTCATCGGCTAAAGGCTGTTCAGAGTTATGTATCATTTGTTCAATCATGATTTGTTGTCCATCATAAGCAAGCCAGGCGAGAGGCTGTTGATTAGCTAACAGTTTAAGGCGCTGCTCAGTAAAGTAGCACTCGTCAAATAATAAAATATCACCCAGTGCGATAGTCGACAGAAGCTGCTTAGTTAAATTGGTTTTACCTAACTGTAAGTGAACCGACTGCTGAATATATTCGGAGGCTGTGGAGGAGGGGGCACCACTTGGTAATTGTTGAAGCAGGTCCAAGAGTGCTTGTGGTTCAGCAGTTATATATAGATTAATGGGATTAAGCTGACGGCTTTCTTGGCAGTTGACTTTTAAATAAAGGTTATCGGTCGTTGTTAAAAAGCCAGTTGTTGCAGAGGGCTGCCATTGAGCGCTATCAAATTGAACAGCACTTGGATCAATCATCAAGTTGACACCTAGCTGATGCAACTGATTAATCCACTGCATTAAGCTGCTTTGAATTAACCCTAGCTGAATGGTTTCAGGCATGACTCGCCATTGCTCTAGCGCCAGTTTAACGGGTAGCCAGTCTACAATTTGGCTGGCGCAAAGCGTTAATTGATAAGGTTGATCATTAAGAGTGAGTTGTAAGCTAATGGGATGATGTATGCCTACAGCAGTATTGGTTAAAGACAGCTCACCACTTAACCAGGCGACTTGATCGGAGTAGTCATGGTGAGTTGCTGTGTTGTACTGAAAATAAAACTGCTGTTGCTTGCCTGCAAACAATTGATACAGTGTTGCTGTGTGGCGATCTATACTGGGTAATTCGACCGTTGAGGTTGTCACTCATGCTCCTCCCGCTTGGCAATATCGTCGGGCCTAGCACCTTGTTGATGAGTCGTATCTGTGGATAGGCCAAGCTCAACTGATACTTGACCAAAGCGTTTAGCCAATTGGTTTTTTAATTGGGTCGATGCTTGATTGAGTAAGTCGTACTGTTGTTTTTCCGAAGTAGCAAAAGCAATTTGTAGCTGGTTATTCGTTAAGCTTAAGGTTAATTGGGTATTATTTAATAGGGGGTGGTTCAGGGTAATTTGCAAGGTAGATTGATTCGACAACTGTCTTCTATATTCAGTAATAAGCTCTGTTAATTGCTGACTGACTTCTGCAATCACTTGGCTGCTATGGCTAGGTCCTGCTTGTTTAATGCTAGCTGCTAGCATAAATGGGTTTGGCAGGCTGCTCAGAGTATCGGGTTGCTTTTCTAGGTCATCTTTGCGACTGGATTGTTTGGGTTGCTTATTTAACTGCTTTTCAAAGTGCTCTTTATCCACCTGGCTTGAACGCTGTCGGGCATTTTCCGCTGAGGTTGTTGAGCGATTGGATTTACTACTGTCTATTTTCATAATCAATTATTTAAAAAAACGGCTGCCATGAAGGGCTATTTTCATGACTGAAAAGCCTGTTGTAATTCAGCCACTTCTTCTTGTTCCTGCTCAGCTTTGTATTGCTCAACTTTATCATTAGTTTGTTGCAATTGCTCAATCAATTCTTCAAAGCGTTGTTCTGCTTGAGTGGCTTGCTGGCGCTTGGTTTTTAGCATTGACAAGGTTTGTTCTGCTTCAGCAAGGGTTTGTTCCGCTTCAGTTATTTTTTCCTGTAATTGATTTTCTTTATCTCGTAATAACGAAATTTGAATTTTTAAACGGTCTAGCTCAAACCGCTTCATCACTTGGGTACTTGCTTCTTGCCAAATTCGCTGCTCTTCTTCCAAGCGCCATTGGTGGTATTGGTTAAATTGCTGCTGACAATGATTAAGCCGTTGGTTATAAATATCAACCTGCTGTTGTTGTTGAGTCACAGCCAAAGCAGCCTGTTGTTGTCGCTGCTGTTTTATAACAAGTAATTGAGATAAGTCCATTATTTAAATAACTCCATTAATTAGCCAACGCCATTAGTTGACCAAAGGTTTCTTCAACACTTGTTAGCTGATTTTGCGATTGCTGTAAAAATGCTTGGATAGCAGGCCATTTAGCAATAGCCTGGTCTGTTTCTAGGTCGGTACCCTGCTGGTATTCTCCTACTTTGAGTAATAACTCAGCAGACTTATACTTAGCCATCCATTGTCTTATTTGGCCAGCTGCCATTTGCTGGTCTTGGCTGACAATATGGTTCATTACCCGGCTGCTGCTTTGCAAAACATCAATGGCAGGGTAGTGGTTAGCCGCCGCAAGTTCTCTCGATAAAATAATATGGCCATCTAAAATAGAGCGGGTTTCGTCAGCCACAGGCTCGTTTAAATCATCACCTTCTACAAGTACTGTATATAAGCCAGTAATTGAGCCTTTGGCAGCAGGACCTGCACGCTCTAATAATTTAGGTAATGTTGCAAAAACAGAGGGAGGAAAACCGCGACGAGTAGGGGGTTCTCCAGCAGCCAAGCCGATTTCCCGCTGGGCTCTGGCAAACCGAGTAACAGAATCCATCAATAGTAGTACTTGTTTGCCTTGGTCACGAAAAAATTCAGCAATGGTGGTTGCGACAAAGGCAGCTTTAGCTCTTTCCATTGCTGGTCGATCAGAGGTTGCTACCACTAATACGGCTCGTTGGCGGGTCGCTTCGGTTAAGCTATGTTCAATAAACTCTCTAACTTCTCGGCCCCGTTCACCAATTAAAGCAATAACGATGACATCAACACTGGCGCCTTTAGCTAGCATTGACAGTAACGTACTTTTGCCGCCGCCCGCGGCTGCAAAAATCCCCAGGCGTTGGCCTGCGCCACAAGTAAGGAGTCCATCAAGGGCTCTTACGCCTAAACTGAGAGGGGTATTAATCAACTGTCGATCAAGTGGCGCGGGAGCATCAGCTAATATAGGGTAATAGACAGCATTTGTATTATCTTGTGTAGCGGGGTTTAGTGTGTCTGTTTGCAGGGGCTGGCCAAGCCCATTTAGCACCTGACCCAGCAAATGATCTCCCACTGCCACTTCCAACATTTTTCCTGTGGCGATCACTTGAGTGTTGGATGAAATACCTGTGAGTTCTCCAAGCGGCGTAAGTAGAGCTTGCTGATGCTCAAAACCAACCACTTCTGCTAACTGACGTTGGTCTGTTGATGGGCAATACAGAGTGCAAAGCTCGCCAACTTTCACATTGGCCATATGGGCACGAATAATTGTGCCTGTTACATGGGTAACTTTGCCATGAGTCTTGATTAGACTGGCTTCGGCAATGGTTTTCTTTAGTCCTTCGCTGAATTGCTCTGCAAACAAACGCTGACTGCTCAACGGTGGACTCCTTAACACATGAATAGTAGATATCAGATGATGATTATATATCGTCCAAAAAAAATGGATTTGTTTAGATTAGTTGTAATTTTTTATATTGAGCTTAAGTTGACGGTTGTACATATATTAACAGGTCTTTTAAGTGAGATAAAAAATCGCGGCCAGTGGCTAAAGGATATGAGGAAGTGGTTTTTTACAATCGATGAAAGGTTGATGTTTTAAAAGGAAATATTTACCTATTTAGGTGAAATAAAAGCGACTGCTAATTTAAGGCGATTAATTATTATGTAGCCTATTTTTAAATTGAAAGAAAATAACATCAATTATTTTATGCGAGTATAAAAAAAGAATCGACAGATTGGATTGATTTTGGCTAGGTTGCTTGAACGATAGCATTTGAGCGAAATGATTTAAGTAAAGTTGTAAAAGGTTATGAGCGTGGTTATATTACGATGCTCTCATTACTGTGGATGATGTATACCCTTTGTAAAGGAATAGTCTGAAGGTAAAAAAAACTGACAGGCTAGTCACTTAGTAACGTACTCCGCAATGGGTATAAAACAACTGCCAGAGGTGTTTAAACAGTGAATCATATATCATCAGTAACTAATCAGCCTCTTGGTAACACTATCACTTCAGGCCAACCTTTGTCAGGTAGTGCTCAAGGTAACTACCAAGGTCAACAAGTTCGATTATTAGATGCCAAGCCATTTACTGCATCTGTTGCTGAAGAAATGTCATTTGCTGCTAGTGAAAAGCGTGAGTCTGATAGTTTGCGTAATCGCAAGATTAATGATCGTTTTGGCGGTAAGTCCGCAGTACAGCAAGTGGCAGAAGACTATTTGAAGTTAGTGGCAAAAACACCTCAAGCTGAGACAATGAGGCGGTTTGCTGAAAACCTGTTAGATGGTTTCTTTAGAAACCCACAGCAAACTATGCAGCAGCTTAAAAACTTTAGTTCTGATATTAGTGATCAATATTTAATCTTGAAATTGGCTGCTCAGTTGGCAGGTGAAATGCTAGCAAGAGACAAGCTAGCGAAAGATAAACTGAAAAATAAAAAGCAATTGCAAATGGCTAAAGACCATTTTGATGGGCTAGCCGAACAGCTTTTAAATAGTAGTGAAAATGCTGAAGCCTCTATTATTGCTGGGATCAATATCAACCAAGTCGTATCATCACCTGCTGGACAGGCCCTTAATAGTGCCCAAAATTTAAAAGACTTTTATCGGGAAACTATTTTTGATACGAACAACCTGTTGAGTGCCTATGAGCATATCCTGAATCACTGCTCTGAAGGGCAGTTAGAACAAGGTATTGAGTTATTACTGAGAGGTCTGGCAGCTGATTATAATGCACAGCACTCTTCTATTGAAAAGCCTAAATTGCAATTGATTATGTCATCAATGCAAAAACTGAAAACCCTAACCACTATCCGAGAGTCGGCACTCGGGTTGTTTAGTAAATTTTCCCGGCCGCAACAACAGGTCACTCCTCAAGGGATAATGGCTGGCGGCTAACATAAAAGTAATACAAGAGTGCAAAACAAACGGTTTTATGGCGTATTGTGAAGGTTAGGCTGTTGCATGTATAACAAAGAACAGTTTTTTAAAGACCTGTTGGTATTGCAAGATAAATCCTGGGTGAGAGCCAATGATATTGATAACTTTGTCAATGCGCTTAATTTACAAGACGCTGAGGAGATTATTGGTTTTTTACAGCAATTTAAACAGTTAGTGCGAGAAATTCCAGTGGAAGCATTTAACGACATGGATCATCGCTTTAACTTGTTGGAGGCTATTCAGGAAGCATTAGATATAGCCATTGAAAAAGAGGAAGATGAGCTGCAATGATTCAGCAGTGGGTAGACCAAGCCGTAGTAGAGTTCGTTGGGCAGTTTGGTATTAATGCTCAAGGCTGGGTTGAGTCTGGTTGTTTAAGCCTTGATTTTGAACAAAATGGCCAGTTGCATATAGAGCAGCATCCTGCAGGCATTATGGTGCTGCTAAGTCAGCATTATCCCTTAGGAGATGCTTGGCTACAAACGGCTAGCCAAGTTTGTGATTATCAACAGGGGATGGCTTTCCCTATTCAAGTGGGGCTTAAGGGAAGTACTGAGTTAGTGTTTTTTTGCTTATTAGAAGAAGAGCAAGTGACCATTAATCAACTAAGTCAGTTATTTAATACACTAATTCAATTGCACATCAAGTGCCGAGCAAGTTAACCGCTGTATAAGAGGATTGTTGTATGGTTAAGCCATTGACGGATATTACCGCTAACCCGGCTGTAACCCCCAGTGAGTCGATTAACCCCGCCAGTCAGTCATTACAAAACCCGCGTCCATCTGACTCATCCTCTACACAGCAACTGCCAGTTGAGCTGGCAGGTAGCCAGTTAAATCATGCAACAGAAACAATTTTTGATGCACCGTTAGGGACTTTTCAATTAGATAACCGTGTGCTGGAGCCTTCCCAGCAACGTAAGTTGTCTGATCAGCTTATTGAGCAACTGGCTGCGGCAATCAAACTGGAAAATCCTACTAAAAATGCTCCCTCTCAGCGGGTAGTGAGTGAAGCTCATGAAGTGTTAGTTGAGTTAAAAAAATGGCGTAGGGAGTATGAAGTGCTTGCTCGACTACTACAGAAGCCTTAACCACGGGTATATCCAGCATCAATGAAGTTAACTGAACAACAGCAGCAGTACTTGCTTGCTCAAGCACAGTTTTTAATCGAATATCAGCACCCAGGTAAAGCAATTCCCTTGTTACATCTGACTTTACTGGCGAAACCTGAATGGTTACTGGCTAATAAGTTGCTATTGCGTGCTTATTGGGCAAGTAAACGTTTTAAAAGCTGCTTCCATTTGGCAGAAAAATTACTACAGCAGTCAGAATTAACACCACAAGAAAAGTACCAAGTGGGGTTGATTCAGTGTCGAGCATTAGTGGCAACTAATCACGTTGCTGCCGCCAAAACCCGTTATCAAAAGCTTAAAAAAATTCTTGAGGATAGTCATGCAAGCTAGTTGGTTATCATTGTTAAACCGGCTGAGTCAGCGTAATGATATTTTGTTGGCGATAATGCTAGTAGCAGTGGTATTTATGATGATTTTACCACTGCCAACTGGACTGGTTGATGTATTGATTGCATTTAACATGGGAATATCTGTCGTCCTATTGATGATTGCAGTCTATATTCGCAGTCCGCTGGAATTTTCGGCATTTCCCTCAGTATTGTTATTAACCACCTTGTTTCGTCTGGCGTTATCCATTACCACTACCCGGTTGATTTTGTTGCAGGCCGATGCCGGACAAATTGTATACACCTTTGGTAATTTTGTGGTGGGGGGTAATTTAGTTGTTGGTATTGTTGTCTTTTTAATCATTACCATTGTGCAATTTTTGGTTATCACGAAAGGATCAGAACGGGTGGCTGAAGTCAGTGCGCGATTTTCTCTGGATGCAATGCCTGGTAAACAAATGAGCATAGATGGAGATATGCGTGCAGGAGTGATTGATGTAAACGAAGCGAAGGAACGTCGTGCTCTGATTGAAAAAGAAAGTCAGCTTTATGGTGCCATGGATGGGGCGATGAAGTTTGTGAAAGGTGATGCGATAGCCGGGCTGGTGATTATTATTGTCAATATTCTAGGTGGGGTAACCATTGGGGTAATGCAGCGAGGGTTGCCAGCAGGGGAAGCACTGCAAGTGTATTCTATCCTAACGGTGGGTGATGGCTTAATTTCGCAAATACCGGCGCTGTTTATCTCCATTACTGCAGGGATGATTGTTACCCGTGTAACGACAGAAAAAGCCACTAACTTAGGTGCAGATATTGGCTCACAAGTAGGAAACCAGCCAAAGGCCCTCTTGATTGGTGGTGGTTTATTGCTTGCTTTTGCTTTCATTCCAGGTTTTCCTACATTTACGTTTATTTGTTTAGCCGTCGTGATTGGTGGAGGAGGTTGGTTACTTAATGGTTTGATGAAAGCTGAAGACACCGTCGAGTTGACAGAAAAACATGCTGTACCTGGCATGCCTGCGAATAAAGCCAATGAAAGTGCACCTGTTGCAGCCAAACAACTAGCTGAGCAAGAAACGGTTGCTTTAACTGTTCCAGTCTTAATTGACTTAGCAAGTGATTTACAAACATTAGTTAACCTGGACCAAGTCAAACAGCAGCTTGCTACTATAAGACGCAGCCTTTATTTAGATTTAGGTGTGCCTTTCCCTGGTATTCAAGTGCGCGTCGTTGATAATTTGGAGCCTGGTAGCTATGCCATTTACCTGCAAGAAATTCCTGTTGCCAAAGGCCTCTGGCAGCAAGGCCAAATACTGTATACCGGCCCATTTGAGCAGCTAGCCTTATTTGGTTTGACTGCAGATAATCCGATTAACTTTTTACCAGGCGCCTCAGCCTGTTGGGTGGCAGAAGAGTATGCGGCTGAGTTTGATCAAGCTGATTTGAGCTATTTACAACTTGATCAGTTGGTGAGTTACCATTTGTCGTTAGTGCTTAAAAAACATGCTGAAGAGTTTATTGGTATTCAGGAAACTCGCTACCTGCTGGCTGAAATGGAAAAGGGGTTTGCTGAGTTGGTAAAAGAAGTACAGCGTTTGCTGCCTATTCAAAAAATCAGTGAAGTATTACAACGCTTGGTGTCTGAAGAAATTTCTATTCGAGATGTGCGTAAGGTGCTAGAAGCATTAGCCGAGTGGGGGCAAAAAGAGAAAGATGTTGTACAACTGACTGAGTATGTTCGTAGTAGCTTAAAACGCTATATTAGCCATAAGTTTAGTAACGGGCATCAGTTTTTACCCTGTTATATGCTGGATCAGTATGTAGAAGATACTATTCGTGGTGGCATTCGCCAGACCTCTGCCGGCTGCTATTTAGCGCTAGACCCAGCGGTCACAGATAACTTGCTGACAAGTATTAAACGGCAGGTGGGTGACATTGAAACTGCCGCAAAAAAACCCGTGTTAATTGTGGCGATGGATATAAGGCGTTATGTGCGTAAAATTATTGAAGCGGAGCTTTATGCGCTGCCTGTACTGTCGTTTCAAGAGTTAACAGAAGAAATAAATGTACAACCTTTAGGGCGAATTGTTTTATAATGTTTGTGCGTAATAGTTCAACTAAATAATGTTAATTGTTGCAAGAATGAGCCGCCGGAGCGTCAATACCAGCCAAAGAGCTTGTACGAAAGGCATTCGGTGGCGCTAAGGGTTATATGCCGTATATATACTGTTGTATATACGACTGAAATCATGAATAAATCGGGAACAACTGGATGGATGTTGTAAAGACAATCAACCAATGGTTGGCACAAATCAGTACCAGTGACGCTAAGTTGACACTGGATGATGATGGGTGCTGCTGTCTTGAGTGTGAAAATGGCGCGCAATGTATCATTGAGGTAATACCTGAATCGGATCGAGGCTATTTTTACTCCCCTTTGGTCCAATTGCCAGAAACCAAAGAGCAACAGGCTGACCTATTAAAAGAGGTATTACATTTAAACCTATTTCAGTTGGATAATACGGTTTCTAGTATGGTGCTTGATAAACGAACGGGTTATGTGATGTTGGCCCGTGCTATCTCAGTTGAGAAAATGGATTTTAGTTTATTTCAGCAAGATCTGGCAGATTTTATTGAGGAAAGCATCGACTTACAAACGGAGTTGACCACCGTTGATTTTTCTTTCAGTGCATTTGAACAGCCACACACAGATGAGCCAGTTGCCCTTCGGGTGTAGCTCCTTTTTATTTTACCTTCCTAAATAATATTTCCAATATTTGCAAAATTCTTAAACAGGAATAATAACACTCTCTGTTCTTATAAGGGGGTGTTTTGGATTAACTGCATAACCTGTCACAAGGGTGGCATGGGAAGTGCCACAGATTAATTAATTAATACACTGGTGATAGTGACCTTAACCCCTCTACTAGGTACTCTTTAACCTGACTGGATTTGGATTAACTGGGTTAGAGCAAAATCAATGCACGCCTACCGAGAAATAGCGACTTATTTTAAACAAAGTTTTGTTCCTGATATTGTTCGGCCTGAAAGTAAAAGAATTAATGCAATACGTTCCGAAAGTAGGCTTTATCAGTTATTAGGCTTGGGCTATGTCAATGTACTGCTAGTCACAGGCTTTTTAGCGAATGATGTGGGTTCAGGGTTTATATTATTAACACTGGCCTCACTTGCTTATTTTATTTTAGTACTGTTGCTGTTGTTAGTTTATACCGCCAGTGATCGACGTATTCCTGAAAGTTTTGCTGAATATTATCATAAATTATATAAACATGTTGCATTTATTAATGACTGTAAAGCAAGAAATTATATGCAGCATGATGGAATTAATAAAAGTTTATTCCATTGTGGATTACTTTCGCGGCAAAAAGCTAAACCCAGTTGTCATTTAGGTTTTACAGGTGAATTAGAAGGTGTCCAGTACGATATTTGTGACTTGGAAATAGGGTTGGCTGATCAGCAGCTAGCCATTGAAACCACGGAGTGGCTACAGAGAGGAGCTGTATGGGGGACTCTAATTTCATTGAAAGTACCTCATCGTTTCAAAGGGATATTGTTAGCTGTATCACAGCAAATCCCAGGTTTAGAGGCATTGAGGGATGAGCAGTTGTTACCCTATACCGTTGATCATGGCTTGGGAGTTGGTAAAGAAGTATCACTTTATTATTCATCTGAGACAGCGGTGGATGCGGTAAAAGCTTCACCTTATTATCCGGCTATCAAAAAACTATTAAAAGGGGATCTGCCCATTGCGATTGGCTGTTATGCAAATCGAGTGGTGATTTTTATTGCTGATGAGTTTTATCTTACTTTATTTGAGCAGGAAAACTCTTATAAAAATTATGATGTGTTTTGTAAAACCTATCGTCATTACGACAGAAATATAGACATTGCGCAGTTATTCTGCCAATAATAAAAAGTGTAAGATATAGTTTTACCTGTCAGTACATTTAACTTTTTATGAGCTATTTTCAAAGCCGCCTTTAAGGCGGCTTTTTTCTTTTTGGCTTCGCAAGCTGTTTTGTTCAAGAGTTCGTCAGGTTGCGCAGAGGCCATAAACAATTATTAGAGGTGCCCATAAATAATGGTTAGGCGTTAAGCCAATAATTAGAAGGCAGCATTGCGACGAGTTCTTGGGAATGGAATGACATCACGTACATTAGCAACGCCGGTAATATAGGAAACCAGCCGCTCTAGGCCTAAGCCAAATCCACCATGAGGAACGGTGCCATAGCGACGTAAGTCACGATACCAGTCTAAGCTTTCTTTGGGGATGCCCATTTCGTCTAAACGCAGGTCTAGTTTGTCTAAGCGCTCTTCCCGTTGGGAGCCGCCAATAATTTCACCGATACCTGGGGCTAATACGTCCATCGCAGCCACTGTTTTATTATCATCATTCATCCGCATGTAAAATGCTTTAATCTCTTTGGGGTAATTGCTGACAACGACTGGTGCTTTAACATGCTCTTCGCTAAGAAAGCGCTCATGTTCTGTTTGTAAATCGATACCCCAGCTAACAGGATGCTCAAACTTTTTGCCTGAATCCTGGAGAATTTTAATGGCATCAGTGTAGTCAATTTCTACAAACTGGCTTTCTAAAATATGTTGTAGGCGAGAAATAGCCGTCTTTTCAATGCGCTTGGCAAAGAAGTCCATATCATCAGCACGTTCATTAAGTACTTTGTTAAAAACATACTTGAGCATATTTTCAGCCAGTTGAATCACATCGTTTAAGTCAGCAAAGGCAATTTCAGGCTCTACCATCCAGAACTCAGCTAAATGACGGCTGGTGTTGGAGTTTTCGGCACGGAAAGTGGGGCCAAACGTATATACTTTGCTCATCGCTAAACAATATGCTTCAACATTTAATTGGCCTGATACAGTTAAAAAAGACTCGCAGCCAAAAAAGTCCTGACTGAAGTCAATATTGCCTTGCTCTGTACGAGGCAAGTTGTGCATATCTAAAGCACTGACCCGAAATAGCTCTCCGGCACCTTCACAGTCGCTGGCTGTAATAATAGGTGTATGAATCCAGCAATAGCCGTTTTCATTGAAAAATTGATGAATGGCTTGTGATACCGTATTTCTTACCCGAGTGACAGCGCCAATTAAATTGGTGCGGGGTCTTAAGTGGGCGACCTCTCTAAGAAACTCAACAGTATGTGGCTTTGGTTGAATAGGGTAACTATCAGGGTTTTCAACCCAGCCAACAACTACCACTTGCGTGGCTTGAATTTCGAATGACTGTCCTTTGCCTTGTGACTGGACTAGTGTGCCAGTAATTGTCACTGCACAGCCACTGGTAATATGTAAAACAGTTTCTTCGTAATTATCTAACGCTTTAGGAACAACGACCTGAATGGGGTCAAAGCAAGAACCATCATGTACATTGAGAAATGAAATACCCGCTTTTGAGTCACGACGGGTACGGATCCATCCTTGAATCGTAATTTCACCACCTGAAGAAACTGCCCCTGCTAACGCCTCTTTAATGGAGGTAATGGCCATTAATGCATTGCTCCTGTTGTAATCTATTGAATGTTATCTGCTGAATCAGTGTACGCTGTGCAGCCGCTAAGCTGCCAACCTACTATTTCTTAAGCTATCTGACGATTATATCAGTGAATATTAGGAGACAGAAGGATGAGAGAAACGATCAAACTCATGGCTGGTGAACAGATAGTCTGATTGTCCCCTTGTCGGTTGTAAAATAATGTATTTATTAAAAAATACTTTTTGATAATGCTTTTCATTAGTTAGAATAACTACCCATACTGCAATGTCGTCTTTATTTATGCATTTTACGGTCAGTTGCCTATCAAGTTTAATTATCGCTATCTTATGTTTACCTGTCTGCTGGGCATCTCTTCCTGGTAAAATACTGCTGACAACGCATAATCAAGCGCCTTATGGTAGCTATCAGCCAGCAGGGCATTTTGATGGATTGGCGTACCAAGTGGTTGAGTGTGCGTTGGGTCAGTTAGGAGTGGCGTTTGACTTACGTGTGTTACCTTGGAAAAGGGCCCAGCGCGAAGTCGTTACTGGAATAGCTGATGGCTTCTTTGCTGCATCACAAAACGCTGAGCGGGATAAATATGCAATAAAGTCGAGAGATATTTTAGCGCAACAATGGACTTGGTATTTTCTTAAGAGCGCTAAGGTCAAGCCAACAAATAAACAATTTAAGGCCCAAGCAAGAGTTAGCAGTTTTTTGGGGGCGAATATGCATAGCTACTTAAAACAGAAAGGTTATCAAGTGCTAACTGTTCCTCCTACGAGTACTAAACAGCTAGTGCAAATGTTAAAGCTTAAGCGGATTGATGCTGCGTTAGCCAGTAGTGATGTTATGGAGCATGTGCTGAAAGATAACCGTTGGTATGGTCTGTTGATTGCTGAGCCTTTTAAGTCAAAACCATTGGCTGTTTATTTTGCTATCCCCTTTATTACACGATATCCTGCATTTTTAACGGCATTTAATCAGCAAGTAACGAACTGTCGTATGTAATGGGCAGTTTTAATCACTATACACAAATGAAGTATGGATGCTATGCAAACGTTACAGTTAGCAGAACACCTAATTGATTTAGAAAAACAGCTTCACTCTACAGGGGCAAGGCACTCAGTTGAAGCATTAAGTTGCCTTATCGCTGATGACTTTATTGAGTATGGTGCATCAGGAGATTGTTTTGGTAAGCAGGAAGTACTTAAGTGGTTGCCACTTGAGCAAAATGTTGAAATAACCGCCTTTGATTTTCAATGTCGACTTTTAGCAGATGATGTTGCCCAAGTGACTTATCGGTCTGTCAGAAAGTTAGCACAAGCAAGTGATAGATATACTTTAAGAAGCTCAATCTGGAAAAAAACAGGTAGACATTGGCAAATGATTTTCCACCAAGGCACACTCAGTAGTAGTTTTTAACAAATAATGAAAGCTGATTATTTAGTCATTGTTTTAGGTGTTATTGCATTAGTCTTTGCATTGATAGCTGATTATGGTTCACAGCACTGGTTTGAAGGCGAAACACTGCATCAGGCGTATTTGAATGTTAAAGGGGAGTTAGCGTCCAACGCCACCAAAACAGAGCCTGCATTCAAAGCACCGGTATCTCCCATCATTGATCTACTGAGTTTGGTAAAATACCTCTATGCATTGGCTGCTATTCTCGGTGTAAGCGGGCTATCAACAGCTGTTGTTGTGCGTATTAAAGGCATAAAATCATTAGCCAGTCGAATTGGGTTAGCAACCAATGCCGCTGGGCTGATCATTATTTGTTTTATACCCAACCCTTGGCTGTGATTAAGATATTACCAATTTAAGATGAAATTTTTGTTAGTTGTTATAGTTGCTTTACCATTTGACGCTTACGCTGCTGATACCAGCACCTGTTATGGAACGACCGCTAATGGCAGATTGCAAAACGGTGTTCAGTTGCCCAGTGAAGGTGAAAATTTTATTGGCTATAGTATTGTTGCTCAGTTAGCAGGGCGGACCTATGTGCATTCGTCAGTAAAAGCGATTATCGTTAATGCCTATGCACAACTAAAGCAATCATTGCCTGATAAAGTGTTTAAATATGCCGAAACAGGCTTTTCTGAGGGCGGTAAATTCTCACCCCATAAAACCCATCAAAATGGCTTATCAGTCGATTTTATGGTGCCTGTTGTAAACTCAAAAGGTGAGTCAGTCCATTTACCAACCACACCATTAAATAAGTTTGGCTATGACATTGAGTTTGACAAAAATAGTGAGTTTGATAAATATAAAATCGATTATAACGCGTTCGCTGCTCATCTTGTTGCCCTGCATAAGGCCGCGAGAGAACAAGGCCATGATATTTGGCGAGTGATATTTGATCCTACGTTACAACCAAATTTATTCAAAACCAAATACGGTAGCTACTTACGTAATAATATCCAATTTTCTCAAAAGCGTTCCTGGGTAAGGCATGATGAGCATTATCATGTGGATTTCGATGTGCCTTGTAAGTATTGGAGACGATAGCTGGGATAAAAGAGCATGTCAGCAGCTTGGCTTCGATTTTGTGTTAATGGGTAATAAGGTAAATCATGAGTCCTGTTTTAAGGACTGTAAATCAACTAATGAACTTATGGCATGTATCGGCTTAACTATTTGACACTGAAGATCATGAGCAGATTGTACATGCTTTCATTTTCGAGATTGAGATGCTTAAAAAGCTTATTTACTCATTAAGTATTGTTTATTTAACTGCCATGGTTACATTATATGTTGACTCAATCGAAGAGGGTGAAGTGCAAGCTGACTACGGCATAGTATATGGAAACAAAGTAAACCCAGACGGTACTCCCTCCAAAAGACTAAAAGCGAGGCTAGATGCATCAATCGCACTGCTTGAAAGAGGTCAGGTTAGGGCGCTGGTGGTGAGTGGTGGAACCGGAAAAGAAGGCTTCAGTGAAGCTGACGTCATGCAGCACTACCTACTGAAAAGTGGCATTCCAAATGGTGCAATCATTGTTGATGCTGATGGTTACACGTCAAGCCAGACCTCTAAGAATGCATTTGGCCTTGTTGAAAAAGGCAGTCGCGTAATAGCTATATCACAGTGCTACCACCTATCTCGTGCCAAGCTGTCACTCCGAAATGCTGGATTTATTACGGTTTATGGTTATTGCCCAGATTACTATGAGCTAAGGGATATCTACTCAATCGTGAGAGAGGTTCCTGCTTGGTTAAAATACTGGTTTCAAGGGTTATAAAGGCATCATCGGGTAAGCGGGGGTATATAACCTGCTATCCCCCTGAATCCAAATGGTTTAAAACAGAACGTACACTAAAGTCATATTTATCTATATTTTTATTATAAACTTTACTGAAATATTTAAAATCAATTTTATCCCAGTCTTCATCCCCTAACTTTGACAAATACCGATTTAAGTTATTTTTATTAAGCTCGTCAAATATTTTCATTTTAAGTTTTAGGCCTTCGGTATAGATAAAGTCCTTTCCAAAATGATAGTCATGTAACATTACTAGACTCCATCCCCCTATCATAAAGTGTCCTCCCATACTTATAACCATTGAGCCATCACTAATCTTTTGTAAAGCTGCTTTTTTCCAATTTATACCACCAAACATAATGTCCTTGCCGGGAGTTTTACCAGACCTAATTACACTTTCTATTGCGCCTAAAGCCATTTCATCATTAGCAGCCCAAAAAATATTAATATCAGAATATCGCTTAAGAATAAGGTTTGTCCTTCTATAGGCTTCTTGCTTTTGCCAGTTACATGGAATAACCTGCTTGATAGAAACATTACTGTAATTTAATACAGCCCCTCTTAATCCGTTAACTCGCTCAATACTAGCAGGGGTAGCAGTATCACCTGACAAAGCAATTATATTGATCGTTTTTTTTACTTTTTTAAGGTCTCTCTTCAGGTAGTCCTCAATCATGGCTTTAGCCAACTGATGTCCAGCAAAGTAATTGTCAGGTGTCAACTCGCCTATCCAATTTGGATATTTCTCACGAGGTTGGCCAAATATAGATGTTTGCTCCTCAGTCAGACCATTAGCCATCAAAAAAATCTTTACTTTTGATTGGCTAGTGGACTTTATTATTTTTCCTGCCATGCGCTTATAGTTGTCTATAATCATGTAATCAGGTTTAACGTCTCGTTTGACGACATTTTCAGCCATACGCCTCATAACCATATAATCCATTCCTGCGTATAGCACCTCAAGATTTATGTTTAAATCCTGAGCAGCTGCACGCATAAATGATTCTACTTTTGGCCAAAAAAAACCTTTAGGCAGGCAGCAACTGATAAAAACAACACTTATCTTTTCATTTGTTCGAGCGCTGCTTGTACAGGCAAGTAATAACGCTAAAATGAGTACGCTAAATTTATACCAAAACATCTTTTTCTACTAAGTAAAACTCATTGTTATGTAGTTATTATAGTTGTAACTGAAGAGTACCTGGGTAGGTATGATATGATAATGCCTATCAAACCACCCAGTCACCATCAATCGCACTGCTTGAAAGTAGTCAGGTTAGGGCGGTGGTGAGTAGTGGAATGGGAAAAGAAGGCTTCAGTGAAATTGACGTTATACAGTACTACCTATTGAAAAGTGGCATTCCAAATGGTGCAATCATTGTTGATGCTGATGGTTACACGTCAAGCCAGACCTCTAAGAATACATTTGGCTTTGTTGAAAAAGGCAGTCGCGTAATAGCTATATCACAGTGCTACCACCTATCTCGCACCAAGCTGTCACTCCGAAATTCTGGATTTATTGTGGTTTATGGTTATTGCCCTGATTACTATGAGCTAAGGGGTATCTACTTGGTAACTATCAATACAACCAGTAGCTACATACTCAGGTATTCCTAACCCAGTGATGCTAGTCTATAAATAAATCCTAGGATACGATGAGCTAGGAGCTAGACATTGTCAAAAAAACACGTAACACCAAGGAACAAAGAGCTTATAATCAATTACTAGGTAGCCCCATTATTCAAATGACTCGTTTAGTGAAATTGTTATCTATTTTATCTTTGTTTTTTCTAAAAACAGCATTTGTTAATGCTGATAAAATTCAGATTTTATCGGAAGAGAACTCCCTTTATTTTGTTGAAAATAGATCAATTCGAGGTGAACTTGCAGAATTGGCTATGATAACCATTGTTTATGCAGGGTTTATTGATTATGAATTTGATATTAAACCATGGGCAAGGGTTTACACTATGGCATTAGAAAAAGAAAATATACTTGTAATGTCTATGGTTAGATCAAAAGAACGTGAAAAGCTATTTCATTGGGTAGGTCAAGTTCTTCCATTAACGTATGGATTTTATAAGCTTAAATTTAGAGATGATATTGATATATATAATTTAAAGGATGCAAAAAAATTCACTATTGGAGTTATGAGAAATGATGTAAGACATCAATACTTAGTAAAAAATGGCTTTAAAAATTTAATCCTTAATAATAAATATGATCAAAATCTTAAAATGTTATTAGCAAATAGGTTTGATTTAACTCCTGTGAGTAATATTGGTGTATTTCAATTTTGTCAGTCTAATAAAACATTAGACTGCTCTTTACTGCAAAATGCCTATACCCTTAAGGGTTTTACACAAGGAATTTTTATGGCATATAGTAAAAAAACACCTATAAGTATAGTTAATAAAACAAGGGAAGCTTTCAACGAAGTGAAAAAAATTGGCATTTACAAGGCAATAATGAGTCGTAGGTTAAGCAAATTTATAGATAGTGATTTCAGAGCACTATCAAACTAAACTAAGTTGATTTCAAGATTAAGGTGAATTGACATTGAAAAATGTTAGTCATTTTTTTGAATGGTGACTCATTTATGTGCATACTCTACTTTAACTACCCTTTACTGTTGAAAACAACAGGTACTAAAAGGTTGATTTTTGATCAAGCACACTTTTGAGTCACTCAATGTGTATATGTTAGTTGTCTTTGTTTTCTGAAATAATTTGTTCTACTATGAGTGTGCCAACATCAGCAAAAAGCTTATCTATCTTCAACTTTACAGTCTTGATCTCTTCTTCAGTAGCGCCTGGATGTGTCACATCTGTAACATAAATTGCAGCTATTATAGGGCTTCTATGTGGTGGCCAGATAATAGAGACTATTCCTTTTGAACCATCTGAAGCTGCTCCTGTTCGATCACCCACTTCCCAGTGGGATGGAATTCCAGCTCTCAGTTGGTTACTGCTGTATTTGTTAGACTTCAACCAGTTAATCATTATGTTCTTATGTCTCGGATCAGATAGTTCATCACCTAATACAAATTTATTTATTGTTTCAGCAATTGCTTGAGGTGTTGTTGTATCTTTATCGCCATCAGCATAATTAAGTTTTGGTTCTAATCTGTCTAATCGCGTCCTATCATCTCCAATTGAGCGTAAATACGTTGTTAGTTGATTGGGTCCACCGAGTGAGGTAAGCACCATATTTGCAGCTGAATTATCACTTTGAGCCATTACTACATCGCACAGCTTCTTCATTGAAATTTGCTCGCCTACATGTTTTGCAGTATAGGGATTCCATGAGTTGGCAATGATATCCTCCTGTTCTATAGTAAGCATTCGATCTAAATTTTCGTCTGACGTCTCTACACGAGCTAACACCATCCCACATGCCAAAGCCTTAAAGGTACTCATCATCCTAAACCGACTTTCATGGTTATATAGCCAAGTCGTATTGGTTTGAGTATCTAAAATATAGACACCTAAACGCCCATTTACACTTTGCTCTAACCTCTGAAAATCTTGTTCTAGTTGGGTATTTATAGTGACATTAGTGTTGGTCGGACTCGAAGAGTTATAGCTTGTGCAGCCATACATGGTAAAAGATAGGCAGCAAATAAAAAAACTAGTAAAGGAAAATTTAAACAAATTCTTATACTCCAATTTAATTATTACAAGTTAGCGCATCGGCAGTAATCAGGCTAGATTTTATAAAAAATAGTTTTGGCATTATTTTTTATAAGATTTAAAACATTACCTTTCACTATTTGATTTCATACAAATAATTGCACACTAGAAGACCATTATAGCCTTACTAGGAGTAAATAAAGTGATTTTTTAAGGTAAACTATGGCGAAAAATGGCATAGCTCAATCCCAGTGAATAACTGCTTGCTCCAGCAGTTTAGTGCTCTAATGAAGTCGCCCAGTTGTTGTTGATAAACGCAGTAACTTAGCTTCATGCCACACAGTCTATTTTTGGTTGAGACCCTAGCCAACCCTCTTTTTCAGCAGGCTGCTAAACTAACCATGAATGGTAACTTGGTATACATAGGTGCAAGTCAGCCATTGAAAGTTGACTGAAAGTTAAGATTTTATGAGTTTTTTTCGATCTAAAACAGATGCTACGTGTGCCACTAAAATTGGGTTATCAGGCAGTTTAATCATCTTGATTGTTTTTACTCTTTCGGTTTCCAAACTCGTTGTGTCTGATACCTTTAAGATTCTTTTTGATCAGGCAAATGCCAAACCTTATGCATTTATTGAAGATAAGCAGCTGGTTAGAGGCATTATTAAGGATCTTGGTGACACTATTGCTCGAGAGCTGGCGATTGATGTGGATTATGTTTTGATACCCCGAAAAAGATATGATTGGGCGTTGATGGTAAGGAAAGTACACCTATCTCTACAAAGCAACTGAATCCATTGATCAGGGATCTACACTCAAATGGAACACTAAAGGCAATATTCGATAAGTATCGGTAATCGATTATTGGAAGTGAGGAGGAGCACTAGGTAGCTTTAAGAGCCATATGGTTGACTTTTATACACGATAGAAAAGTTAGGCCTATCTGGGAGTTTTCGTCAAATAAGGTCGCAGTTGTACGTCAGAGTGATGTTCATTAATAGTTAAAAATTCAAGGAGGTCATGTGGCCAGAGTTGAAGTTGGCAAAGGTAGTCGCATTGCCTTAGTTACTATATTCTAACTAGCTTTTACGACACGTTGTTTGGAAGTAGTATAAATGGTTGAAATAGCAACACTTAAAACAGAGCGGTTAACACTTCGCCAATGGCAGTCGGAGGATTATAAGTTCTTTGCTGCTCTCAATGCTGATCCTGTAGTTATGAAGTACTTTCCCAGTTGTTTATCAGCTGTGCAAAGTGATGCATTTGCGGATAAATTAGTCTCTTTGATTGCCAAACGAGGATGGGGATTATGGGCGGTAGAGTTAAAAGATACTGCACAATTTATTGGTTTTGTGGGCCTTCATCAACCTGAAGCGGAGCTGCCTTTTACCCCTTGTGTTGAAATTGGTTGGCGCTTGGCTAAAGCATATTGGGGAGTTGGTTATGCAACAGAAGCCGCACAAGCTGCATTACAGTTTGCGTTTGATACGTTGAACTTGAATGAAGTGGTTTCTTTTACATCAGTAACTAATAAACAATCACAAGCGGTGATGCAAAGGCTGGGGATGGTCAATACCAGGCAAAATTTTGAGCACCCTAGTGTGTCTGCAGAAAGCCCATTACGGGAGCATGTGTTGTATAAAATCACTAAGCAGCAATGGTCTACCCTTCGTGAATGAGATAACAATGAAAGAAATAGATAAGTTGGCATGGATTTTTATAAAAGATAAAAAAATACTGGGTACTCGATCTAAAGGTAAAGATACATACTATATTCCTGGAGGAAAACGGGAAGTGGGTGAAACAGACCAAGCAGCACTTATTCGAGAAATTAAAGAAGAATTATCAATCGAGCTTAAACCTGAGACGCTTGAATATATAGCAACATTTAAAGCGCAAGCCCATGGTCGTTCAGAAGGTACTCAGGTTAAGATGACCTGCTATTTAGCAGAGTTTAGTGGTGAAATTCGAGCTCATGCTGAAATTGAGGAAGTAAAATGGTTAGGTCATCAGGATAAACAGAACTGCTCATTAGTATCAAGTAAGATAATGGAGTGGCTATATAGCAAGGGGCATATAGCATGATACTAGAAGTAGAACACTACACTTGTGTTTACAGTAATGAATGACGAAAAACATCATTATAAGCGACTAAAACAAAAGCCCTTTCATCTTGTTAATAAGTTGAACGAGTGACAGTCCTAAAAAGAATGTGATAGACCATCGAAGTTTTCGATCACTTACTTGGTGATGCAGGTGAGTACCGATATAACTGCCTATGATGACGGCTGGCGTGATGATAATAACCCATAGCCAGGGTATTAAGTCGCAAAATAATCGGGGCATCAAACTGCTACTGACTGAGAATGCCCCAATAATGCCAGCTGAGCTGACCACTTGGCGTATGGGTAGGCCTATAATATAAGCGAAAAAAGGAATAAAAAAGAAAGCACCACCTTGGCCAATGACACCATTTAATAATCCGATACCTAATGAGGTAGAAAATAATAGTGAATGATTTGACCCGTTATATGCAACAAAATTAGGTACAGTAATACTAATAATCAAAGCAAAAGACAGCATTAATGTAAATGTTGTTAAAATCCATAACTCACCAAGCTGTAATATAAAGCAACTAGACGTCATTGCTCCTAGCCCCATAGGGACGCCAATAGTACAGCCAAACTTTACACTTTGAGTATGCTGGCGATGAAAATACCAGCTGCTGATCGAGCCGATCAGCCCTTGTGCTGCAGTAATGCCTGTTATCTGCTCTAAACTCAGTACATTGCCAGTCATTATAGGTGCTAATAGGATTAGCGCAGGAGCAAGAAATACGCCCCCGCCGAAACCCAAAAATCCAGCAATAAAGCCTGTGGTGAGCCCAAGCCCGAGGATGATGATGGTAAAAATGATCACAATAAAATCACTATTGAATTTTCATTTTAAAATTATAAATAACTTATAAGAAAAAGAGTCAACGGTTGATAACCTGTATTTCAAGTTGTGTAGTCATAAAGTTTCATATATACAATTTTTCCATCTGATTAAGATAGAAATACAACAATTGACATCTTTTTAGATGATATTGCGCTGATTTAGAGTAGCAGCTTGTATTTGCTCTTCAAATTAAAGTTCTTGTGGTTTGACTTGAAAGTCTATGTTGGACTTTAGGAAACCTCCAATGATTGTTTAAATGATTAGAGGGTACTTTATCCGGCTTCATTCAGTACCAGTTGATATGAACGATTAATGGCTACATGGCTTGTTGTGAGAAGCTAATATGGTTGTTTTATATACAGTGAATGGTGGGGGTTGGCTAGACTGAAAAACATACGATGTAGCTATTATGTGATGTATTTCAAATAATGAAGCTGTTTACTTTTTAACAAAATAATTAAGACATTTTCAATATACCAACTGATTCAACTAATTTTACATAACGAATGAGCTATCTGTTGGTCTGAATAAACCAGGTCAGACTGTTTTTCGTATACATTCGAAACATGTTACAATTAATACTAAGCTTAATGAGGCTAGTATGAAGAGATTGTTTTTTACACTATTAATGGTTGCTTACTGTTTACCACAGATTGCATTTGCTAACTTGAAAATATTGCGAAGTGATTTCAGAGATATACCACCATTAATGTATGAGCAAGATGGAGAACCAACTGGTGCATTAGTGGATATTTTAAATGCGGCAGCGGAAGAGCTTGGTTACCAAGTGATCTGGCGAAAGTCTTCTATGGACAGGACTTTACGAGATGTAAAAACAGGATTGGTAGATATCATACCGAATGTACCTGATAAGCTGCAAACAGATGAGGTTGTCGAGTTTGTTAAACCGATTGGCGAACAGCAGCATAAAACCTACTTTTTAGTTAAAGAGGCTAGTCAAATAGAGGTAGGGCGCTTTGTTACTCTGGAGAAGTTTAAATTCAGGCTCGGATTAATTCAAGGTAACTCCTATTTTAAAGCACTTGACCAAGCGGAGACGCTAAGAAAAATTTATTATCGGTCTTTACCTGCTTTAATTAAAGCATTTGATGAAAGAAAAATTCATATTTTAACGGCATCTGAAACAGAAATTGTAGACGTTGAAAAGCTATTAAACGATAAAAATATAAGTTTTAGATATTTAAACTATCGGCCAAAAGGCATAATTTTGCATAACTATGCTGTTGCCAAAGGGTCTCCTCATGCAGTATTAAAGGATAAATTTAATAAAGTAATACAAGAGTTGGTTGAATCGGGGAAAGTAAGAGACTACTTTACTAAATATAAAGTTGAAATAAAATAACGTATTATCCTTTAAGACTATCAATTAGTGGGTTTGTATAGATCACTCTGTTTCATTTCAAACAGATGGGTTGGCTGCCTTCTCATCACCCACACAAAAAAAAATTTTGTATGACATTATGTGATGGGGCTTGAATTTCTTTGTTGTCGCCTACTAATGCATTATTGAATAATTGCCTGGAAATTAAATATTCCCTTTCATTATTCAATTGTCTTAGAGGCCAGGTAAATGGATATTCCATCAGTTAATCAGCCAAGTTCAACTAGTCCATCTGATCTAACAGATGATATTCAGCCAATTACCAAAACTCGTCAACCTAAGAAAAAAGGAAAGGTACTAAAAAACAAGCCTCAAACTGGTCTCCCTTCAGTATTAGCGCAAGTAGTTGTACCAGGAGCAATTCAGTCATTAAGTGGTAAACAAGATGGGCAAGGGAATCAAGGCCAACAACAGGATGGCAAACTCAATTTATCATCAGTAGATAATTTTCTCTATGGAGATGAAATTCAAACCGTTGCGAATCGACATAAAACGGTGTTGGTAGTAAGAGCACCTAATCAACATTCTATAGGCTTGTTACAAGAAGGTTACGCCTCTAAAAATTTTCATATTAAAGCTAAATCCAGTACTGGAGGGCCTACAGCGGGTTTTGTTGTCACAGATCCAATGCTCAGTAAAGTGAGAGGGCAGGGTGTAGCTGCAGTAACAAAGCAACAAAAAACGATTGATGAGGCAATGCAAAAAGGCGCAAAAGCAGTACAAATTGAGCTATCCGATCATCGAATTGCGTATCTAATTGCTAAAAAACTAATAGAAACGGTGTCATCTACAGCGACGACTAAAATCATTAAAGGTCACTATGGAGATGGTAGTCAAACCTATTTTAGGCTAACCCAAACGGCTAGTGGATCTTGGCAATTAGAGCATTTACCAGACTATCAATCACTTACTCATCATGGTAACCCTAGGCCAGTGATGGGGTTAACTAACCCACCTGTTCCAGATGCAGTGAATCCGAGTGGTGCAAAATCCGTAGTAACAGCAGATTATGATTTATTTGGTATTTGGCCAACAAAAAATAGAAATGCTAACCCGCGACCATTAAATCCTGCACCTAGGGCGATACATGGTGAGGTGGCTAAACCATACATTAACCATGTAAGAAACCAGGGGGCTGGTGGCAATGAAGATCCTAATATTGGTAATCTTCATCCCTATGGACAACAGTTAATGACTGAACTGAATAGCAAAATTAATGCGGCTGGATACCAAGGTGGACGATTAATCCATCATAATGATGAATCCGGTAATCCATTTAGCCCAGGTCAGGATTTTCCATTAATTTTATTTGTGCCTGGTGAACAAAAGCCCTATATCATTCATGATGATAGTCAACTTCAGAAAACTTATCAATTTTTAGAAAACAAGGGTTATTCTGTCGAGAAAAATCCTGCGTTTTCATTTCCAAACACGACTAAGCCAGGCTTAACTAAAAGCTTACAATCCAGAGGTGATTTATCGCTTGCTGGCAGTAGTTCTCTTGGTGAACTTCAAGCGCAATTACCTAATCCAGTAGTGCCATTAGATGTCTTCGAGAAGAAAAACAGTGAACTCACAAATAGCTTAGGTCGCCCTAAAACAAAGGGAGAAAAATATCAACGTGTATTGGATGCTTATCAAAACTATGAAGCGACCGTTTCTCAAGATATCAGCCAAAGATTGCAAGCATTAAGTAACTTAGAGTCAGCTGCTAAGGCTTATATAAGTTATCATCCAAGTTCTAAAAGAAATCAGTTAATGGGGCAGTTACTTAATCAAGTTTCAGATGCAAAAAATGTATTTGACTACTTACACCAAGCGAAGCCAGTTAATAAAAACCTTCACTTTGTATGGGTTGGCGGAGCACTTGGTGATGTCCAGAAAAACTATATGTCACTTTGGCAACAGGTAAACCCTCATTATCAAGCCGTTGTTTGGTATGATTCAAATGCACTATTAGCTCATGAAACTAAAAAAAGAATTGAAGATCATGTTAAGCAGGATTTGTTTAAAAGTGAAAAGTATAAAAATATTGATGGAAGTGATATAACGTTGAGGAAAGAATTTTTTAAGGAGTATGCAAGGCGAGTCGTAACGCTTCAAAATTATTTATATAAAAAAGCAGATGGTGGATTATTAACGGATCAACATAGAATAGATTTTTTGGTTGATCGACTAGGTTTAGATAGAAAAACAGTAGAAGCAAAGAGAGAAGCTAATTATAGTGAAATGAAAAATTTAAAAAATCAGGGGTTTCACCTAAAAGATGCTTCTCAATATTTTGTAGACGTAGACTTACAAAAAATATATCAGCAAGAAATGGGACTTCGCCATAACTTAGCAGCGTCTTCAGATATTATAAGGCTTGTTGCACTCAAAGAAATGGGGGGAGTGTATACAGATGTTGATATGTTACCTGGTAATAACAAGAAAAATATTAGTACTATTTTTGATCATATCGAAAAGCCTAATAATTTATCAGACTTTGAATGGGATGCGATAAAAACCCAAGCGTTGATCGATCAGTGCAGTGAGCTAACGAGTAAGCCTAAAGTGAGTCGTCAATATGGTCAGCTCCCTCAAGATATAAAAAATGAGCTAAAAAAAGCTGTTATTAACAGTGATACTCGGTTTAGCCAATTATCTGATATTTTTGTATCACTAGGTCAGTTACATGTCAATGAGACTGGGTTTTTAGTAGGAGCTGGTAGTGGTAATTTGCCAAAAAATGGTACTGTTAGCTATATTAATCAGCTGGTAGCTGGACATAGTAATAGTCAGGCCTTCGATAATATGCTTGGCACGATTAAGAAAAATTACAGTATATTTGGATCATTAAAAGACATAAATTATGACTTTATCATAAATGATGTTGATCCTACAGTGGTCAACGAGAATATGGATGTTATTCTTAATACGGTTAAAACAAAGATGCCAGGACTAGATGATCAAAATGCTTTAAAGCTAATAGATGCAGTATTGTCATATCGCAATGATGGTTTGAAGCCTGGTGCTCGTGCAACCATAACATTAACAGGGCCTGGTATATATAATTTTGAAGCAAATAAAATAGTCAATAGCTTATATTCGTCCCAACAAGATGTGTTGAACCGTAGCTATAATGATAGGCTATTTGTCTTTGATCCTGAAAAAGTAAACCAATTCACAGAAGAGGAAATGAAAAGCGGTTGGACTTTAAATGAAAATAATGCAAAACAGTGGATTACTGAAAATAGGACCAGGTTTACCAACTCAGAAGCTACTAATCCAGCGCTTACTATAGAAACAGAACAGTCTACTAGTCAAACTTCTAATGTAATAGATAAGGATAAACCAGCAACGAAAAACCATGCCCTTCCACCAGAAAAGATAAAATACAACAATAATATTATTCTTGAAATTGGCAATGACCAGGCTGTCTCTCAAAGTGCAGAACGATTAGCAGGCAAGTATAAAGGAACGACCCGACTTAAATGGGACCCAGCTACTGATACCATGACTAGTGCAAATGGTAACCGAATTAAAGACTTGCCAGCGATTAATGGAAAAACGCGCATTTTTGTTGTTGGGCATGGACAAGTAAATGGTATTGGCGATAGTGCGCAGTTTGCAGTTTCCCCTCAAGCCTTATCAACAGCATTGGTTGGTGAAAATGGTGTATTCAAAAGTACTTTTGGTAGCAAATATCAAGGTGGGGATATTGGTCGCATTAGTTTGGTGTCATGTCACTCAGCAAGTAAAGACCCTACTGATATTAATGGATTTGGTGCATCACTGATGCAAGCACTTCATGTTGAAGGCGTTAAAACCAGTGTCAGTGCAAGGCCTGGGTATACTTATGTCGACAGCGCTGGTCGGAAGTATATTCAACCTCACGATAATTCGAAAGATTCACAAGGGAGTTCTATAAGTGGTAATAGTGTACCTCGTTATAGAACAAAAGTTGTATACTTTATGGCTGATGGGCAACTTCAAAATCAGGTTGTTCGACTTAATGAGCCTTTTATCACAAACTCGAGTCCAAGTGTATCTTTGAGTGGTTTAACTGATGAAGTTGAAGGCTATGAACTGTCTGAATTGGTTAAACCCGCTCAAGAGTTACGTGCAGCACAACATCATGATAATCAATTAATTCGTGATGTTGCTTTGGCAAAAATAAACCAAGATGGCATTGAAGGCCAATTGGCTTCATGGCAAGTGGATGATAATGGAAAAATTACATTTAGAGTTGTAACGGAAGGGGATCAATTAACAAGTTATCAAGCCCAAATAGACCCTAATCGGCTACAAGAAGCCAAGGTGCTTGCAGGATTTAAACAAGAACTTCAAACCAGTGGCAGTAAATTCTCAAAAGGGGTGAATCAAACATCACGTGCTTTTGGTATCTATATGACCCTGATGGGTATTGAAGGGATTGCGCGTGCGGCCGAGCAAGGTGATGTGGGAGGGGTGATAAAAAATTCAGCACTGACTGCCTATGGGGTTGCTGATTTAACCACTGACAGTGCTGGGCGTAATTTACCAAGAAAACTCGTCTCAGGTACCGGTAAATATCTATCCAAAGGGGCCTCTAAGCTCGCTGAAGAGCTTTCGGAAATAGCAGCCCGACGTGTCAGTGCTGATTTTTCGGCCAAAATTTTAAAAAGTGGTTTAACCGGTGCTGCTGGTATAAAAATGCTGGGTAAAATTTTGGGTAAAGCCACACCTTTAATCGGTATAGGCCTGGGTGTTCATGGGATGGTTGAAGACCTAAAGGATCCTGATAAAGTACGGGGTGCGGTTAATTTTACCTTGGATTTATTAGCAACGGTCACCGGTGTATTGGCTTCTATTCCTTCACCATTATCCCCCGTATTTGAAGCGCTGTCGATAGTATTTAGTATTGCAAGGCTTGGCTTTGGTACCTTATACGACAGTATTAAAGCTAAAATGGATGCGGTTGCCGATGATGCGCCGTGGACTAAAAAAGCAGAAGCCTTTTTCGCCGGTTTGGCTGATGGGATTGAACAGTTATTTTATCAATTTCACCCCATTGGCAATATTATTAATGCTATTAGGCAAAGTGAAGCACTTGAAAAACAGTCTCGAGAGGATGCGCAATTACTCAATATGTTGAGTAACTATCGAAATTATTACAGTATTCATCGACCTGAAACAGGTGGGGCTGCCACAATTGATTTTTCAAGTGGGCCTGCGGCACCCTATGGAGGGGGAATTAAATTTGATTTAGCTAATCCTGGTGAAGCGTCAACATTAAGTATTGATAATGTACCGGATGTGACTGGCCAGCAGCAAACCAGAACTTATACACCCAGCACTGATGATGTACAGAATATGGTGTTGGGGATAGGACAGTCACTTAAGACAGAAATGGAAGAACGTACGGTTAAAATGCTGTGGGTTATTCCTATAAATAGCAAACATGTGATTAAACGAAATGAAGACGGCAGCATACCGACTGACCCTAACTCACTACAGGGTGAGTATAAAGGTAATAAGTTAAATAATGTTTTTTATACGGTTCAAGAACAACCAAAAGATGAACAGGGAAAGCCGGTGGGGCCTGATATTAGTCGTTATCAGTACAGTATTGATGGAGAAGCTGGCGATGATTTATTTTATTTAGGGCCTCAGCAAATTCGGGTTAAGGGCGGTGATGGTGCTGATACTTATGTGAGTGGACAACATGCAGCGAAAGTCTTAACGATAGATAACCTTGATCAACAAGGCAAAGCTGAAATAGATACCTTGGATCTAAACGCTAACTTAATGAATATTCGTGCGTATCGGCCTAGAACACGAGTAGAAAATGCGTTTACCAATCTGTTCAGTGCTGCATTTACCCAAAAACTAAGCAAACCTTTACAAGAGGCTAAAGCAGCAGGTAAGTCAATGAATGAATTAATTGCATTGACTCAGCAACTGTGGGAAAAACCATTAACTGAACAACAAGCGAAAGTAGCAACAAAAATTGCGCTACAGGGGGAGTCTGCAAGTTGGAGTAATGATTTATTAGTATTATATACCGATGGTAAGGGGCAAGAACGCCAAGTCAATGTCACAGACTGGTTTAAAGGTGAGTCAAATCAACACTTACAAATTAAAAGTAAAGATGGTTTTATTTTATCTATTGATAATAAAGTAAAAGATCGCTGGGGAGATCATACGCAGGGTCGCAGAACATTATCAGAACACCATGATGGGACTAATCATCGATTTAAAACCGTGGATGATAATAGCGAAGTGCATTTAACGGTAGTAGGGTATGATGGTTCAGCGTCAACGAATGTTAATATCTTTGATGGCAGAGAGCAACCCTATACCCAAGTCACACAAATAACTGGGGGTAAAGCTTTTGATACACTAACGGGTAATGCACAAGCGAATATTATCAATGGCTATGGAACCAGTGAGGTGGGTGTAGATAAACTGAAAGGGGGTGAAAATAGTGACTTATATATTGTGCAATCTTATTATGATCGCACTAATGATGTAGCGATTGATAATTATGCGCAAGACAAAGCGCAAGATATGGTTATGCTGGATGCGCGGTTCGATGATGTGGTGGTGGCATTTAAAGGTAACGATCTCGTTATGCAAGCAAAGGCAGATAAAGTTAAAACGCAACAGCAAGCAGATCAACTGGCACAACGTGCGACCCTATTTAGAGATGCTGCAAGCTACATCAATGAGCAGCTGCAAGTCACCCCAAATTTAACTCAACACCAGTTTAAGACTTTATTAACCGCTAAGACAGCGTCGTTGAGTGGTGAAACAGTCCGCAGTGATTTCTATAATGCAATTGACTTATTATTAGGCAAAGAACTGGGTGGTCGACTACGACAATTTACCCAAGAGTTTGTCGCCAGTCATAATCCTGATCAAACATTTGCAGACGCAATAAAAAATTTAGCGAATCGATATGAAACCGTCAGCCAGGATTACCGAACGCAAACGCAAGCAATGCAGTCTTTGGTTCATAACTCCCAGGCAGGAAGAATATCATTAACGGTAAAAAATTATACGTTAGGTGATAGTTATCAACATATGACCTTTGTCAGCAAAGATTTTATCAAGTTTACTGTTGATAAAGACGAAAATGGTCGTATGACTGTTAAAAAGCAAGGTGTTGATGCCTCTTCTGCTAGTGAAAGTGTTATCTTTGATGCTAAGCAATGGGTAAGAGAGGGTATGGAGCAATTGACCGGTAGCACCTTTGGTGATCGACTCATTGGCAATGAACAAAACAATGTACTGCGAGGAGGAGGTAATGGCGGGTCGTTATACAGCTATGACACGCTCAAAGGCGAAGATGGTAAAGATATGTATGTTTATCAGCCTGGTCGAGATGGCTTAGTGGTCATTGACAACTTCTCAGAAGATTTACAAACGGATACTGCATTATTTAATGCAAACTATGATGATATCTTAGTTAATGCTATCGATTACTCAGACTGGCAGGCATCTATTCATTTAGATGATAGTATTGTATTGAGAACAGCGGACAATCAAGCTGGATTAGTGGTACAACAATTTAGAAAAGATGATTGGCATCGGCATATTCATTTTAAATCGGCTGATGGGAAATTGTTTACCATTAACCCTCAAACTTTGGAAAAAAGCCTAGTCACACATCAGTAAACAAATTGAGTTACTTCAATTAAAGGCTGCTATTTATTATTAAATAGCAGCCTTTTACAAATAGGAAACAACTCATGTAATATAGGGCTTTAATCGCGTAATCGGGTAAAGTAAAAGTAATTTAATCCAGTGGTTGAGTTTGCCACTACACTGGTTAATTGCCAACCATCATCTAACATGTCTCTAAAATTACTGTTAATTCGTCTTCTGTCACTAATATTATAACAATCAGGACTTCTACCATCTGGCTCAGCTTCACAATAGGCTAGCTCTTGAACTGAGTCATGAGCTTGTGCTAGTGATGCCATAAGTAAGCATAAGGGAGCAATCGTTTTTATTAAAGTATATACAGTTTTGTACATTAAATTAGGCCTTTAAGGGACACAGTTATTTAAACGAATAGATTGTAAGTGGGCTGATTAATAGTATGCATTCCAATTAACGACCTGTTTTATAATAAATGGTACTGAACTTTTGATAATTGTTGGATTGTTCTATGTGGCGAGGTTATAGAGTAAACAGCAGTGTGTTTTTTTACTATAGGTGCTCTTGAGTATACAAAAGGATACCGTTATTTCTCTAAAAAATGACTTTATTTATGTTTTATTTTGTGCAATTAATTCTAAATTGATAAATGTTCTTCTAACAATGACTCACCTTTCTTAAGTGGCATTCGAGCAGTACCCTTCTGCAGGATGTAATTCTATACCATTTCATCAGAATTAAGATTAGGGGCATGGGGTGGCAGGAGAACAATGATTAGTTTACCTTTCAGTCCAGCTACAAATAGACGTACTTTTTTTCTAATCGCTTTATCTTTGGACGGCTTTCTTTTTTCCATTGATTAATTTTAGCAACATCTCGTTCATAAGCTCTTTTCACAATCTTTTGTGGTGTAAGACCCTATCGATGTAACAGGAGTTAACCTTAAAGAAATACCTAACCTGTCTTTAATGAGCTTATCTTGCCTATTTGAGAATTGGAAAACTTGAGATAGGCTTGCAAATTTATTTTCTATGAGTGTAGTGCACTTGGTAATATCAAAAAGAAATTTCAACTGTACCATAAACTGACCTGCCTTGGTAGTTTGGAAAAGTACTAACGTTTCTTGTTGCGTAGTTGGGAAAAAATATATTTTTATTTAGTAGGTTGTCAATATAAAAGCTGACTTTTATATTTGAGAGCTCTCTTGTTTCTGTTAATTTACCTAGGTTTAGTGCTAAGTTGGCACTTAGTAGATTGTAACTATTGGCTTTAGGGTTAACATTTAAACTAAAAGCAGGTGCTACTTTATCAAGAGGCGTTGGTTCACTAAAATAGCTATTAAATAAAGAAAAGCTGTAGCCCATTTGATTCTTGTAGGAAATACCAAGCTTTACCATTAAGTTAGGTACAAAGGTTGAGTCTTTAATATCATCACTATTCTCATTTGTTTGGTATGCTATGTTTCCAACTACATTAATCGTATTTGATAAGTTCCATTTTCCTTCAATTTCAATCCCTTCAAAGTCAACTGAGCCAGAATTAATCATTTGGCGTTTGGAAGTATTGGGAACTTCTTCAAATATATGAGAATTTTTAATTTTACTCATATAATAAGTTGTAGAAAAGCTGTAATTAGGCTTTCTGAGACCAACTTGAAAATCAAGAGTATTTATTGTTTCTGGTTTTAAATCTCTATTGTTTTGAAAAAAAGCACCATCGAAAAAGCGTAATGATACATTAGCTATTCGAAAGGCACTGCCATACAACAATTTACTATACCAGCCATTATCAAAGTCAAAAATCAATCCTCCTCTTGGGGAGTAATCTTTGTCTAACTCTTTGGCTTTATTTAATTGAATACCTCCTACTATTTTTAACCACTTGTATAGCTGATGATCAACTTGCATATATGCACTAGCTTGCCAGGTATTCCACTTTCCATTAGTTGCACCCTCTGATGAGTTTCCATCTGAATACAGTGGGTTAATACCTGCTAATAAATTGGTCTGGTCATTAATACTACCTAATAAATTGAGTTCGAACGAGTAAAGGTCACTATTGACTTCTGTATCTAAACCTTCAGGATGATTGCTTAGATCAAAGTTACTAGTAAAATCTACCCAGTCTTTGTAAAAAGCATAATTAGTCTTTAAATACCAGTTTTGGTTGAAATCATATTGATAGCCTATATCAAATGTTAAATGCTTTACTGTGGCTTCATGCTCAGGGAACAAAATAACTGCACCAAGGTTATTTCTAGTTGCTTGCCCTAAATACATATTGAAGTTTAAGTTATCATATGTTGCATTAGAGACAAGCCCTAGCCCATTTCCACCTGCGGGGTAGGAGTCAGTATTGCCAAATGCATCTTGATAATTAATATCTTGATCCCCATTGAAATCGGTTACGTGAATTGCTGTTATAAAGGAAAACTTATCGAATGTATTTCCTTGTGTGAAACTTGCGGATTTAGTGTCGTAAGAACCACCAGTCAGTGATAATAATGGTGAAAAGGACTCTGAAGGTTGCTTGGTTTTAATATTAATAATACCAGCAAAAGCATTGGTTCCATAAAGTACCGACCCTGGTCCTCTTACTATTTCAATTTGCTCAATAATCGCTATTGGAAAGTTTAGGTATAAGTCCATGTGCACACCCTGGCCTTGTGAGTTTGTTAATGGGCGACCATTTAACAAGTACAGAACCTGATTATCTAACAGGCCATTTAGTGCTGCTCGAAGTGATACTTGGTTTTCCTGAAATATATGGTTTCCAACAATCATCATATTGATTTGACGGTTTAAGATATCGCGTAAATTCCGCCCACCAAATTTTTGGATTTCATCAGAAGAGATTATGGTTACAATACCGGGCGCATTTTCAATAGATTCTTCTCGTTTAGATACCACTGTAATCATCATCAGCTCTTCTAACTCAAGGGTTAGTAAATCTTCAAGCGGCTGCTCAGCCTCAGAGGCTGAAAGTGGTGTTATTAGTATGAAGACAATGCAAAATACTAAGTAATGAATGGCATTGGGCATTGAAAGTTGTTGAGGCATTTATACTTCATTTATTCTTATTAACGACAAGCTACTGCTCAGTATAGACTTACTGATATCAGTTTTCCTAAAGTGGGTTGTCTTTTCTCTATCTCTTCTTATATATTAGCACCCGTCAATTTCGTTATTCTCAGGGCGGGGTGAAATTCCCCACCGGCGGTGATCTTATTGGCTCGAAATGGTTTCAGCACTAAGAAAGCCCGCGAGCGCTTGGTTAGTAGCTCTCCTTTACAAGGTTGAACACTATATGGCCAAGGTCAGCAGATTTGGTGTAATTCCAAAGCCGACGGTGATAGTCCGGATGGGAGAGGGTGGCGTATGCTACTACGATAGTTGCATAATGTAGTACAGCTTATATTGTTCTTTTATGGATGCAATATAGCTATAGCTGAAAACACAACTCGCTATTAAGCTAGCGAGTATAGGCGATTACAGCCAAAACTATTGAAGTTGAATATCTACTTGGTTGGAATTTTGTTGTTCAGCTGTTGCTAGTGGGGTGTGGGTAAGCATGGGTACAGTTGTTACCTTATTTTGCTCATGGGCCACTAGGTTGTATTTCATAGCTAAAGGTATGCATTTTCCCATGCCCTGATTCATGTTTATGCATTGGAGTACTATCATGAATCAGTTTCTAAATAAGCAGTTAAATGCTTTTACCCAACGAGTGGAACGGGCTCTGTCTGCATTAAGACAAGGCCAAGGTGTTTTACTGGTTGATGACGATGATCGAGAGAATGAGGCCGACTTGGTATTTGCTGCAGAATTTATCACAGAGAAGCAAATGGCCATGTTGATAAGAGAATGTAGTGGTATTGTCTGCTTATGCCTCACTGATGAAACCCTACAGGCGCTGGACTTACCCATGATGGTGGCTAAAAATACCAGTCATTATGGCACGGCTTTTACCATATCCATTGAAGCGGCAGAGGGAGTCACTACCGGTGTTTCTGCTATTGATCGAGTTACAACCATTCAAGCAGCGATTGCTTCTGATGCCAAACCAGCGGATTTGCGTTGTCCTGGCCATGTATTTCCTTTAAGGGCGCGAGCTGGTGGGGTACTGACTCGCCGAGGGCATACCGAAGGTGTTATTGATTTAATGGCATTAGCAGAGTTAAAGCCTGCTGGCGTTTTATGCGAGCTAATGAATGCTGATGGCACGATGGCTAATCAGCAAGAAATTCTACAGTTTGCTAATGCTCACCATATGCCAATTGTATCCATTGAGGATATTGTTAGGTATCGACAGCACTTTGAGCTGGCTGAAACTGCCGCGCTCTAAAAAATATATCAATAAATGAAGGGTGTAGTTTTTATACCCTTCGCCCCCCCCCTTCAATAAATTTTCTATAATGCATTTTTTCTAGCTTATCAAGTAAGTGATTACGTAATATTATTCATTATTTAGCCCTTTCTAACAGTAAAGAACTGACTATATAATAAGCCAAATAAATAATATTCATAATTAGTAGGAAAATAAATCATATAACTCATGGTGTATTAGACGTTAGTTGTATATATATTATTTTTTTAGCTATAAAAACGTCAAATTGTTCTAATGTTACACAACTGTAAGTACTTGCATACGATTTATGTTGTGTATTAATTGGCTCTCTATTTTTTTAAAGGAAAACTAGCCAAATAAAACATGAATGTGACATAATCCGGCCCATTAAACAGGGTGTTGGCGATTGATTTATGTCATGATTACACTAACACCTGATGATTATAATAAACCTAAATGATGTGATTGCTTGAGAGATTGTAAAATTTAATTTCTCAAAAGTTAGGTGAAAGCAGCAATGATGATCCAGTACAAAAGTACAAGGATAAACTTGAAACCATATCGGTTAAAAAATTGTGTATTTGTATCTTCAGTATTCCTGCCAGATTTATCCTGGTTAGTGGCTGTGTTTAATAGACAATAACACTAACTTTCAGCGCTTTAGTATGTATTTTGTCAAGTTGGATATTCATTGGCATTTTATTTTTTATGATGTTTTACAGGGCTATTTATACTTAGAATTATAATAGATGAAGTGGGTATCCGCTTTAGATAGAGCTTTTATAAAGAAAAAATAGTTTTAATATGGCGTATATTTACTGCCATAAATAAAAGGTTTACTGGCTACTTTAATATAGGCTGGTAGGGAATTGCTTTTGTTAAAAAAAAGCAGTAATAAAAATCTAAATAAAGGAAGACTTAATGAAAACTTACAAACCTCTCTTTGCAATGACTTTATTAGCTGCAACAATTCAAGCTAATGCAGGTGTCAGTCAGGCAGAGCAAGCAGATATAACACAATTTTTAGATAGATTTCATCAAAATCCTCTGCAGGTAATGGATGAAATTCCAGTAAAAGAAAACCACCAAGGGCAAGCTGCTACTGTCGTATCTAAGTTTTCTCAAGAAGAAATCGAGTCAAAAGCTTATGTAACTAAAAAAGACCAATTTAAAAAATCCATTGTAAAAGCACAAAAAAGAGTAGGGTATGCGAGAGCAGCCAGTCAGTATAATGACAATCCTGCTCGTTTAGTTGATAGCGGTTACCAATTAATTCGTAATGTGCATACGATGGACCAGCAAAATCTGCATAGTGCTCAGTTAGACGAAGTACCTTGGTCTGATGACTACTGGGCTTTATACAAAGGTGGGCTAGGCGCTCGTTATGCTGACAATGGTTTTTGGAATAGTAGTGATTGGAATGATTACTGGACCTATACAAACCAAACTAAAACACCTGACAGTTATGTAGTAGCTGGTAATATTGATGATTTATCGCCTTCTGAAAAATATGACCTGCTAGTAGGTGATAGTGGCTATAGTATGACGGCTTCAAACTGGAATATGGGTAAATCATACTACGACCGTAATGGTAGTGTTGAGCGTTGGATGGGATTATGTCATGGTTGGGCTCCAGCTGCCTATATGTTACCTCGACCAAAACACAGCATTGTAGTTAAAGGTGCTAATGGCGAAGACATTAAATTCTATCCATCAGATATTAAAGCACTGGGTACTTTACTGTGGGCTGAAGCATCACCCGGTGTGCGCTTTATTGGTGGTCGTTGTAACACCAAAAACCCAGCTAGAGATGAAAATGGTCGGGTTAAAGATCAAAAATGCTTTGATACTAACCCAGGTAGCTGGCACCAGTCTGTTGTTAACCAGTTAGGTGTAAGCAAGCGTAGCTTTATTATTGATGCAACCTATGACTATCAAGTATGGAACCAGCCAGTTTACAGCTATTCTTATACTTACTTTAACCCAGAAACAGGTGTTGCCTATGACAATGCCAAAGATGCAATGATTGCTATTGAAAATTACTCAAAAGATAAGTTTAAGAAATATCGTGCATCTAATGCCAAAAATGTTGTAGGGGTTAGAATGCGGATGAGTTATGTGGTTGAAACCAGCCCATCTCATCGTGAATATGACGACTCTCGTTTTGATGGTATCACATCTGTCCGTTATACCTATGACTTAGAGCTGGATAAGAGTGGCAATATTATTGGTGGTGAGTGGTATACCAATAAGCATCCTGATTTCTTATGGACACCTGGCCCTAACGATCGTGCGATGAGCTATGTGACTGGTAACGGTGAGTGGAAAGAAGGTGAAAGTATTCCTCAAAGCTGGAGAAGTCAAGCAACTTGGATGTCTCGTTATAGCCAACCATTAACTAGTATTGTAGAAGAACTATTTAAGAGAGCTTCTCAATAGTCAGTTAAAAATGCGATGAAAAAAAGCAGGCCTTTGGCCTGCTTTTTTTTTGATATTACAAAAATAACTAGCTGCCAGTAATACGAATGCTGAAGACAATGTCTTCATAGCATTCTACCATTCGTAGATTTAGCCAAAGATTTAGAGCTACTCTGTAAAGAAAGACGGTTAGACTTTACATAGACAATTTCTTGCCTACCCAGTAAAGATTACATTCATTCATTGATAATACTTCAACAGCTTGCAAAACAAGCTGGTTGCTTATTAGCACCTGTTGATTGGGAAGGTGAGACGCTTATTGTGTTAAGTGGATGTAAATCGACAACTCAACATGTGTAATCATGATAAAAAAATCCCACCTAAAACTAGGTGGGTAAGGCAGTAATGGGGTGATTACCCCAAAAAAGTCTTTATATAAAACAAAAGATTAATGGATGTGGCAATAGTTGGTAAGGTAAAAAATGTTAACTGTGTCGTTAGTTTATCGAATGATTCATTTTTTTGTGTGGAATAAATAGGTTGGTCTTTGGCGTTAAACTGTAAGCTGGCATATAAAGAAATAATAATGTCATACTCAACTAATACATTAACTATAAAACTATAGATAAATATGCTTAATAGCTAATGAAGTAACCTGTTGAGGTGAATTTTACATACATAATAACAGCCAAGACTATGTATAGTCAAAGTGTAAATGAAATCACTTGGGTATTTTTAATGTTATATAAATCAATAGTTTAGTATATATTAGCAATAGTTGAACAGTAAAAAATTGCGCTTTTATATTAATAACAGCTTGGATTTTAATATATTTATACGCGGGTTTAGAAGTGGTTATATCATGATTTTTGATAATGAAACTTTGCTCAAATATGCGCGAGATCATAGTAATAATTACGGAAGAGCGTATAACTATAAAAAAAGAAAAAAGGTGTACCTATGTTAACAAGTCAATTTGAGCTAACAAAAGAAAGCAAAAAAAACTTAATAGAAGAATTTAAAATCGAGTTGGCTAAATTAGCTGGATATAAAAATAAAGGACTTTCGCCAAAAGAAAATAAGAAAAATAACTTGATTAAAAATGCATATCAAGCAGCTATAATGTTGGCGAATGATATTCCAGGTTCGTCTTGATTTTTATTTGTAAATATTTAAACCTATTATTTGTTTGGCTGAAGTTGATATTTTTAGTCAAGCAGGTAATGCAGCTTTTATGGCTGCAATCATGGGGCAAATAAAGTGTTATAAATAGAAAACCCCAAAAATAACTACAATTGGAGGTATAGATATGCCAGTAAATGCAAATGGTCAAGCACAAGCCGGTAATGCAACTGGTCAGGTTAATGGTGCAAACACAAGTGTAGCCAATGAGTTTGCTGAAGATGCACAAAAAGTTGCGAATTTAGCAAAGCAGTTTGGTGAATTGGCTAGGGCTAGACAAGTTTTAACTAAACTGGTTAGTGAACTTGGACAACTTAATAACATTCGTTATTAATAGCTTGGTAAGCCTCTTCGGAGGCTTTTTTATAGGAGTTATATTATGAGCGATTTTGGTGTTTCATGGTTAGATGGACCATTAGGAGATTCTTTTAGGGCGCAAGTAGAAGAAATTACTGGGCAAAAGCAAAATCAGCTAGGATATTTATCTGAAATAGTTGCTTTACTTAAAGGTATTAGTGAAAAGCTAGATAAAGCACTAGCAGGTCAAGCAGAGGGAGGGAACACAGAGCAAAGTGATTCTGATAATAGTGGGTGAATAAGTCCAATAATTATAATCTTGCTTTATCAACCACTGGTAGCTAATAAATAGTTCTGCTATGAAAAACAATAACGATATTGCTTGCTATAATTTGTATATTTATAAAGATAGTGACTTTATAAATAGGGTTGATATAAGCGATAATATAGTACGTATGTCATCGGACTTAAGTAGTGAGGTTGTTATTAATGGAATAAAGGGAGTAGTAACAGTCTCTTTTTTTGATAAGTTTTTAGAGGTAGATAGCGTAGGGCAAGATAAAAAACAAAAAGTAAAATATAATAGCTATTTTAATATTGATGATTTTTCTTTTAAGTGTATTAAAATTTTAAATAAAAAGAGTAACTTAACACTAAATAAAAGTAGCAAACATAGTGTGCGGGTAAGTAAGTGGCTAAGTAGTAACTATTTGTTCATGCTGTTAACAATAGGAGCAGTTTTCTTACCATTTCTTTTGGGAATAGGAGAAAAAGATCAAGTAGCCTATGCCAGTATAGTATTACCTAATAAGCCTGATCAGTTTGTTCTGAATACGTCTCTAGAGATAATAGCGAGTGAGTATAGTAATAGACTTTCAGTTGAGCTTGGTGAAGATAGGGTAGAGCTTCAAGGGTTTATTGAAAGTGAGAGTAAGTTGAACGAATTAATATTAGAATTAAAAAATAATATAAAAATTGGTTTGGTTAATTCTAAGCGTGTTTTTACCCTAAAAGATCTAAACTCAACACTAGAAAGGCAGCTAAAAGATTTTAATATTATTGAGAGATCGTACATTGAATATAGGGATGATAAGTTTTATCTTGCAGGTAACTTTATTGGAAGACAGACGGGTATTGTTGATGAAATAATTAAGTTGATTGAAATTAAATACAATATAAGTGAGATAAAAAAAACATATATAGATAATCGCTCTGTACTCTTGCAAGATCTTGTTGTAGCTGGTATGTGGATAGGTGAAAAACCCTATATTAAACTCAGTAATGGCGTTAAATATCATATAGGAGCTAAATTACCTAGTGGATGGGTTTTAAATAAAATAAATGAAAGTATATTATTATTTAGTAATAATAGTGGTCAAAGATTATCATTAAAAGTAGGGGCATCATAATGAGCGAGTTTTACCAAATGCCAGATGAGATTAGAGGGCAAATGATACAAATTGCTTTTGCAGGAGTCGAAAGTGGTCAAGGGAAAAAATCAAAGATTATTTTTGATTGCATAAAAGAAATATATCCAACGTCTGCTGCAGGAGATGTGGGTTATGCTTTGATTGAAGTTTATAACGGTAATTATAATAAAGCTATAAACTTGCTTAGTAAAACAATTAAACAATCTTCTAACTGTTTAGAAGAAGCAAGGGTGATTTTGCTGTTTGCTATGATAATGTCAGGTAAGAAAAGTGAAGCAAAATTTAAGCTGAATGACTTTGAAAAAAATGAGTTGATGAACTCTGAGATGATTGAGTTTACAAAATCATTTATTGGTTCAGTATAAAGTCAAAGGGGGATTAATGGACTCACTATTTAACTTTGCAATGGCACCGCAAATAGCTAATCAACAGTCATTTTCACAAATTTTTGATAATACTTCCTTATATAGTGGTAAGCAGTATGTAAGGGAAGTCGAGAAAGTAGCTGCAAGAATAGAGAAAACGATGGTTGAAAGTGGTAACTATGACGAATCCAGTATAGCAGCTATTCAAGACTTGTTAAAAAGTTACAAAAAAGATGCAAACCATATATATAGTTTGTCACTGAAATATTTAACATTTACTATTATGAAACAAGTGGCTACAAATATTCCTACCAAACTAATGGAATTAACACGCGCATCATGAAAAGACTAATTATGCTACTGATAGTAATAGTGCTATCTGGATGTGATAAAGAATTAGTAACTGGGCTTACCGAACGAGAAGCAAATGAAGTTTCTGTAACACTTTTTAGAAATAATATAAAGTCTGAAGTAGTAACTACTAAAAAATTAGGGGTTAAAGTAATTGTTGCTAAAGATGACTTTATAAAAGCATCAATGGTATTGAAACGCCATGGGTTACCCAAAAAGAAGTATGCAAGTATTGGGGATGTCTTTAAGAAGGATGGATTGATTTCTAGCCAGACGGAAGAAAAAAACAGAACAGTATATGCGTTAAGCGAGGAGCTTAGTCATACTATTTCTATGATTGATGGAGTGGTTGAGGCAAGAGTACACATTGTTATAAATGACAAAAAGAAACGTTACTCAAAAGAACCTAAAGTGCCAAATACAGCCTCAGTAATGATAAAAGCATTGCCTAACTATAATGTTAACCACTATGTGCCTCAGATAAAGAAAATGGTAGCAAAAAGTATCACTGGGGTGACATACAAAAATGTGGCTGTTACAGTATTTCCTTACCTTGCTGAAACTAACACTAGTGGTATAGGGGTAGTAGCAAGTGATAAAAATAATGGAACAAATACAGGTATAAACTTATTAATTACATTGTTAGTTATGTGCTCAATTGTTGGTGTATCTTTACTTGGGTTTCGATTATATGAAAACCACTTCGCTCATGGAAAGTAATATTATAGACTTAAACTTTCGACCAATTAGCTACTCTCACCCCAATGAGTTAGCCAAACTTGCCTGTCAGTATTATAAAATCAATAGAAACCTACATAAACATTTATTAAACGATGATGTATATGTAAAAGACCTGTCTCTCTACATTAACAAAACAGTTTATAATAATCAGTTTTTTTATACCTTTGATAGTAAACCAGAGCTGAAGTTGACTCTGAAGCCAAGAGGCTTTATTGTTAAAGCCTTTTATATGGCAGCTTTACGTAGTCACTATAATTCTCTTTGTGCTGTTATTGATAGAAGTAAATTAATAGCACTCAATAAGCTCATTTCAGAAGATGATTTATCTCTTATTATTAGTAGTTCACCAAAGCAAAAAATTAATAAAGTGATTAGAGATTACTTTTCTTTTAGAAAACATATTAGTTGCACATTATGTGAAATGATGAGTACTTGGGTATTAATGTTACCCAGCTCTCTATCAGCGCGTATGAAGTTAAAGTTACCTAATCGTTATTTATGTTCGAGCTTTGGTAACCAAAGCCAATATTTTGACAACTTATACTGGGCAGTGGAGAGGCAATGAGTTTACAAGTAATAAAGAACAATGAGCATGTTAAAATTATTGCTTCACAGCAGATTGCCGATAAAATAAAGTCTGAATTAGATAATAAAATTGAACAGGCTAGGACTCAAGCACAACAGCTGATAGCAGAAGCACAAGAACAAACACAACATCTGAAACAACAAGCTTACTATGATGCTTATGCCCACGCTTATGAGCATGTGGTAAATGAAATGTTGACTAACAAGCTAGTGAAGCAATCATTGATTACTTCGGCTATTCCTTTTTTTGATGATTTGATAAAGCAATTACATCAAAAAATGATTGGCACGCTTGAGGTATCTGCCAGGATTAATAAGGTACTACATGATGAATTGACTAATTTACTCAGGGCAAATGAGGTGGCTATTATCATTCACCCGGATATTCTGGCTGAAGCTAAAGCTAACTTACAATGTAGTGAAAATCCTCTCTGTAAAGTCTTATTCTTTAAGACTGATATCAATCTAAAATTGAATGAATTTGTCATTCAGACCAAAGACATGACAATTGTTGCTGATAATACTTCTCAAACTCAACTATTAAACCAAGTATTAGACCGAGCCAAACAGAAACTGAGTAAAGAAGTTAGTACTTGAATTTTTATTATGTTAGAAAACTATTTTTTACAAGTGCTCACTGAGCTGGACCGGCTGACTCCCTATAGCCAAGCGGGTGCTGTTACTAAAGTGTCTCAAACCACCATTGAAACTGGGTTGGTTGATCTAAAATTAGGTGAGCTTTGTAAAATAATTGATCACTTTAATCAAAACGTTTTTTTTGCTGAAGTGATTTCTGTTGAACAAAATAAGTCTGTGTTGGCGCCAACAGATCACATTTCTCAACTGAGTTTAAGTGCTCAAGTAGTTAAGTTAGAACAGGGTTTAACACTACAAGTATCATCAGCGCTGTTTGGCAAAGTGGTTAATTACCGAGGTGAAGCGCTAAACTGTATTCATCTACAGCATCAGCAACCTGTGATGGTCAATATTGAAGCAAAACCGCCATCACCTTGGGATCGTCAGGAAATTGATGAAACGTTTGAAACTGGCATACGTGCCATTGATGGTTTAAACACTTGTGGTGTAGGTCAACGCTTAGGCATTTTTGCTGCGGCAGGTGTAGGTAAATCAACCTTACTTGCGATGATGATTGCTCATGCCAAAGTAGATCTAGTCATTATTGCCTTAATTGGTGAGCGGGGTAGGGAAGTAAAAGAGTTTGTGAGATTGGTCAAAGAAACAGGGCGAATCAATCGTACTATTATTGTCTGTGCTACTTCAGATAAAACACCCTTAGAACAGGTTAAAGCGGCTAACTCTGCCACCCGGTTAGCTGAGCACTATCGTGACCAGGGGCTAAAAGTGTTGCTGTTATTTGATAGCTTGACCCGTTATGCGAGAGCCCAACGAATGTTGGGGTTAATGGCAGGAGAACCTCCTGCCCGAGGCGGATATCCGCCTTCTGTATTTTTGCGCATGGCTCAATTGGTCGAGCGGCCAGGTAAAACCAACAAAGGCAGCATCACAGCTTTTTATACAGTACTAATGGAAGGAGATAATCCTGATGAGCCTGTTGCTGACGAGGCTCGCTCGCTTTTAGATGGTCATCTGATTTTATCGAGACAGTTGGCCGAAAAAGGTCATTATCCTGCTATTGATGTGCTGAAGAGTAAGAGTCGATTAATGGTTCAATTAGTCAATCAGCAACAAATTAACTTAGCAAACACAATAACGAGCCAACTTAGTTTGGTAAAAGAAAATCAATTTATTATACGTGTTGGTGAATATACGGCTGGCAATGATCTTAAGTTAGATCAAGCACTTGCTAATCAAGAAGCGATTAATCAATTTTTGCAGCAAGGCTTATCTGATAAAAATGATATAGAAGAAACCATGCAATGGCTTACTCGACTTGGCCAACAATAGCTAAAACCATCCAATCCCTCCTTGATGTCTATCGTCATAAAGAACTAATGCTTTGTCAAACGATACAAAATATTGAAAAAAAAATATCCACACTAAAAAATGAGATATCCATTCAAGAACAGGAGCAACAAAAGTTTTATAGTGAAGTCAAGCAATGCATTAAGAGTATAGACAAAGCAACCTCTATTGAGGAAATAAAAAAAAATAAATTAAATATCAGATATCTTAACAATAAAATAAATAATAGTTCTCACCAAATAAACAAGTTGCAACAAAGGCTCGATGAAAAAAATAAAGAGTTAGCCGATGTTAAACAAAAAAAAATAGCTGTTAGTCGAAAAATATATAAATATGAATTGATTTATGAAAATCAAGAAACTCCTTTTGCCTAAAAAAAACACAAGAGAGTGTGCAAAGCACAACTTAGTTAATAAAGGCTATCAGTTTATAAATAGATCAATTTGTCCTATCGAAATAATTGAAACTGAAGTTAAAAAAATTAAATATATCTATTTGCAGCTGTCATATAAAAGTAACTTGTTAATAATGGCTGTAAATGTGGAATTAGTGAATGAGTACCTGATTAACAAGAAAATATATACAGGTATTGAATATTTAAACGATAAGCTAAAGAAAATATTTGTTGAAAGCTTAGTGGTTGATATTGGCAAACATATTAAAGTAAGCGATTTGCACTATATAGGTATATTGAAACAACCAAAAATAACAGATTGGATGTGGTTGAAAGTTAAACAATTAAAAAATGGATACATAAAAATTAGTTGTGGAAAGTGGCTAAAGTATCTTGACCAAGAAAATATCAACAAAATCAATTTTAAATGTTTAGTAGAAAAATATAGGTTATATGGAGAAATTGAATCAATAAAGTCGCTTAGTCAAGGGGATGTTATTTTATTAGATACAGCGGATAGTGAGCTGAGGCTTTGGGAGCCGCAAAATAACCTGTTTACTAAACTAGTGATCAACCAAGATAACTACACTTATAAGTTGAATGATAATTGGTATACAGATATGAGTACAAAAATCCAAATGAGCAATTTAAAAGCAAAAATATCATTTGTTATTGATGAGTTAACACTCAATGTAGATGATTTATCGGGCTTTAATGATAATCAATATATAAAGCTTGAAAAGCAACTTAGCGAAAGTATAGATATTTATGTAAATGGTTATAGGTTTGGTCAAGGTAAATTAGTAGCAATTGAAGATCATTACGGTGTAAAAATAACTAATCTATGTTAATAAAAGTATAGAATTATGCAAGAAGCAATACCAGTAATTATTGTTGGGTTTTTCGTATCACTATTACCCCTAATTGTTGTAATGACGACAGCATTTACAAAAATAAGTATTGTTTTCATGTTGCTTCGAAATGCATTAGGATTACAGCAAACTCCTCCCGCTATGCTTCTTATGGGGGTTGCTTTGGTTTTAAGTATATTTCTCATGGCTCCAGTATTTGATGCAACATTTAAAATTATTGAAAAGGAAGGTAATTTTTTTAATAAAAAAATTACAGATTGGTATGTCGTTGTTGATAAAAGCACGAAGCCAATAAGAGAACACTTAGAAAAGTATGCATCTAATGAAGCAAAAGAAATGTTTGTTGCTATAAGTGAAGAAGTTTGGCCAAAAGAATTTAAGTCCAATATTAAACAAAACTCAATTCTGATAGTAGTCCCTGCATTTGTTATTTCTGAACTTAAAAAAGCATTTGAAATTGGTTTTTTGATTTTTTTACCTTTTTTAATAATAGACTTGGTTGTTACTAATATATTACTTGCTATGGGGTCGATGATGATGTCTCCATCATTAATATCATTACCAATAAAGCTTCTGCTATTTGTATCTGTTGATGGTTGGACGATCTTAATAGAAAGTTTATTACTTACTTATACTATTTAGTAGGTTTTGTATGGAAAGTGACTTAATAAGATTTATTGTTGTTGAGGGCCTATGGTTAGTCTTACTTATATCATTTCCACCAATATTAGTTGCTACACTAGCCTCGTTAATTATTGCTATATTACAAGCTTTAACTCAAATACAAGAACAAACTCTAGCAATGAGTGTAAAAATAATTACTATATCTATAGTATTAATGGCCTCGTTAGGATGGTCATCTACATATATAACAAATTATACAGATCAAATTTTTGAAATTATAAAAAATCAATGAATGAATAATTTGGTTGAATATCAAAATGTAGTGTATGCGTTGATAGCAGTAATGCCCAGAATGGCTGGAATATTTATGGGGCTTCACTACACAAATAACAGTGTTATACCTAGAGTGATAAAAATAGGGATAGTTGCTGCGTTGGCTTTGATGGTGTTACCGCTAAGTTATAATATGAGTATAAAGCATGTTGATTTAAGCGGGAACTCTCTTTTAATTTTTATGATAATTTTTAAAGAAGTGGGTGTGGGAATAATTATTGGAATTATTTTTAATATGCCTTTTCATGTGTTTTCACTATCCGGAGCTTTAATGGATGCTTTTAAAGGTGCTCAGCTTCCATATAGTGGAAGTTTTCTATCTGGTGGAGAAGGAACACCAACAGGAGCCCTGGTTGGTTATATGTCAGTAATTATTATGTTTTCATCAGGCTATTTTGATGAATTCATAAAGTATAGTATTTTAACATATAAAACATGGCCAATACATGTGATGTTCCCAAAATATGACTTGGATGATGTTAATGCTATGTTGAATATTTTAAATGAGCTATTTTCAAAAGCTTTGTTTATCATCTCACCTGTTATTATAATCTCTATACTTGTGGATTTAGGTACACTAGTTTTAGCAAAACAACTACCACAATTAAATCCAACTATGCTTGTTATGCCAATTAAAGCACTTCTAATATCTGCGTTTTTAATATTGTTAGTTGGGAAAATGGAGGTTAGTGATTACTTCTGTTTTGAATGCTATGTATTACAATTTGAAAGAATAATAAGATGAGTGATGATAGCCAAGAAAAGTCATTTGAAGCGACCGATCATAAGCTAGATAAAGCAAGAGAGAAAGGTCAAATTCCAAAAAGCAAAGAGGTTTCTAACTTCGTTATTATTAGCTGCTTGCTTATTTATGTGTTTATATTTTATGCAAGCTTGAATGAAAAACTTACTGAGTTTATAAATATAGCTGCAGATGCAAAATATGGTTTTTTAATAAAAAGTGAGTCATTTCTTGTTGTATTGTCTGATATATTTTGGGGGTTTATACTTCCTTTATATGTGTTGATTATACTGATTAATTTGGTGATAAGTTTAGGTTTTTCAGGGTTTGTTTTTTCGTTTGAGCCATTAAAGCCTAAAATTAAAAAAATAAATCCAGTAGATAATTTAAAAAATATATTTAAAAAGAAGAATTTAATTGAATTTTTATTTAATTTGATCAAAACCATGTTGGTGGCAGGTATAGTTACCTATATTATCATGAAGTATATTAATGATGCACTTAATATAATTGATTGTGGTAAAAATTGTTTTTGGTATTTGTTGCAAGAGTCTCTAAAAGAAATCATTATTGCTATTGTTTTGATGTTAGCTTTTTATATGATAATAGACCTGCTTGTTCAGAAAAAGTTGTTCCTAAAAGAAATGAAAATGTCTCAATATGAGCTAAAACAAGAAACCAAAGATACCCAAGGTAATCCAGAGGTTAAATCTGAAATTAGACGACAAAGTAATGAGTTACTTAACTATGGTGAAATTGTTGGGTTAAGTAGTGCAAATTTTGTTATTACTGATAATAGTGGGGTTGCGGTTGCGTTATCTGTTAAAGAGGATAAGGTGCCTGTGATTGTCGGTAAAGCAGATAAGTCCAGTATGCAAAACATGTTGTCTTATGGAAGAAATAAAAACATGAAAATTGTAAATAACGCAAAGATTGCTCAAGAATTATTTGATAATCTAAAAGTAGGCGAACCAATACCTATATCGTATTTAACCAGTGTGGTTGGCTATAATGAATAAGATAATAATATTAATACTATTACATATAGTACTTGTCACAAACACTTATGCGAAAGTGGATAAAATTTATCTTTCACTTGATAGAGGATTTACGCTTTCAGTTAATAGCCAGGTAAAAACTTTATTTGTTCAGTCGGATAGTGTAGCAAAACTGAAACAAATTAGTGATAGTACCTTTTATTTGATTCCTGTGGGGATTGGTAATACAGACGTGATAGCGGTTGATATTGATGGTAATGAATATTGGCGAAAGCACGTTGAAGTGTACTATGATGTAAATAAGCTAAAATATTTAATCAACGATACAATAATAGACAATGAGCTTAAAATTAAGATAAATAATGCTAATTTGGTTGTGGAAGGTAGCTTCAAAACTCAGGCTGATCAACAGCAAGCGATTAATAGAATTCAATCGATAATACCTAAAACAATTAATCTGGTTGACAAGACTCAGGTTGAAAATAACTTACAAATTAACCTGAAATTAAAAATAGTAGAAGTCAAAGAAGACTTAAGTAAAGTATTTGGCACGAATTGGCGTTCACTTTTTAGACTAGGTAATTATACTCTCGCTATTGGTAATGCATTACGTTTTTTTAATGCTAATAATGTTGTAGATGCTGGCAGCTTTACGAGTTCTATAGGTTTTAATACTTCAAAAACAGATATTTCATCAATCATCAATGTACTACATCAAAAAGGATTGGTATCCATTGTTTCTGAACCTAGTTTAACTACACTTAGTGGGCAAGAAGCCAAAATTCTGGTAGGAGGTGAAACACCTATTCCAATTATTAATCAGGATGGCTTTTCAAATGTTAACTATAAATCTCATGGTATTATTTTAGACTTTACTCCAAAATTGCTTCCAAGTAATCGAATCCACGTCAGTTTTCATGCAGAAGTGAGCAACCAAAGTCAAGTGACTTATAATAATGGGCAAACAGTCTTACCGGGATATAATGTAAGAAGGGTAACCTCAACTACTGAACTACTATCAGGTCAAAGCTTTGCTATCGGTGGATTATTTTATAAACAAAAAGAGATTGAGAGAAATAATGTGCCTAGATTAGAAGGGGTGCCTTTACTCAGTAGCTTGTTTGAGCAAAAAAAGGAAAGTCAAACAGCTAGAGAGCTGATTGTTATTGTAACTCCAGAAGTATATGACTTATCACAGCAGTCTTATCAGGATAGCTGGGTTGAGTCAGTTCGGCTACCTAATACATTTGAACGGAAGATTAGCAGAAAGCCCAATAATAATGCGATTAAACTACCTGCATCAGTGGGGCATGTATTTTAATGAAAAATATAATCACGCTCATTAGTTTCGTTTTACTAACAGGATGTTCCTTGAATAAAGGTATTGACAGGGCCTTTTTTACCGAAGAAACGGCTATTTCCACGGATTATACCAAGCCCCATCAAGATCTCGCAGCAACAGCAAGTTCTGTCGATGATTATGTCAATGCCATTAAGATTTTGCAGCCTTTATATAAACAAAGAAAAGAACCCAGAATAGCTTTACAGTTAGCAGAAAATTACCTTAAATTAGGCGATTTAATCAATGCAGCATTTTATTATCAACAGGTGACAAGTGATGCCAATACGAAAGTAGCGGCATGGGTAGGCCTTGGTAAAGTGTCGTTACAAAAAGGCAATGCCCATGAAGCAATTAATCATTTTGCTAAGGCATTAAAGTTTGACGAGAATGATTATAAAGCACTTAATGGAATGGCTGTTGCGCTTGATTCTATTGGTAAATATCAGCATGCAAGGAGCTATTATAGAAAGTTACTTGCTAAAAATAGTAATGATAAACAAGTATACAATAACTTGGCTGTTTCTTACTTGCTAGAAGGGAAGTACCATGAAGCAGAAGTTATTTTAAGGCAGTTAATTGCTTCACGGGTTTATCCTAAAAATGCGTTATATAACTTGGCTATCGTTTATAGCTTATCAGGGCAAAAACAAAAACTGCATGAATTAATGCAAGTCATTCCTGATAAAGTCTATTTTAATCGTCAACTTGCTAAACTAAAGAACAGCTTGAGGTAAATAATAATGTATGATGTTGATCTGTTCTCTAAACTATTATCATTAGAGCACCCCTGGTATATACCTGCTGTTCATGTAGATGAACAAAAACGATTGGTTTACATTTTTATTGATTTTAAAGATGAAGCCCACTTTGCCTGTCCAATATGCGGAGAGTCATGCTCACGTTATGATAAGCGTACTCGAAAATGGCGGCATTTAGACACTTGTGACTTTAAAACTTACATTACAACAATGGTACCTCGGGTAAATTGTTCTAACCATGGCTGTCATTCTTTAATGGTTGATTGGGCAAATCCTCGTTCTCGGTTTACTACCTCATTTGAAGAGCGTGTGGCGCTATTTTCTGAGCGTTATCCTATTGCAAGTTTGAGTAGAAAATTTGCAATTAGCTGGACAGCTGTCAACAACATAGTAAAACGATTAGCCCAACAGCCTAATTTTGGTTAAGCGAGATGGATATTACCAGCCAACTCAGTAAAAAGAAAGTTTATTCTATTCTTAGTGGGCGTAAGGATGTTATTTTTGTTGGTTTAATTTTGCTCATCGTCGTCATGATGATCATACCATTGCCAACCTTATTAGTTGATTTTTTAATTGCCCTGAATATTAGTTTTGCTGTTATTACCATTATTGTTGCTATTTACCTCAAAGATCCCGTTGACTTTACTACCTTACCATCCGTTCTTCTCTTTGCGACAGTATTTCGTTTAGCTCTTTCTGTAACAACTACACGCCTAATTTTACTTGATGCTGAAGCGGGTGACATTATTTCCACATTTGGTGACTTTGTTATTCAAGGCAATGTAGCAGTTGGTCTTATTATTTTTCTTATTATTACACTTGTTCAGTTTATTGTTATTACCAAAGGCTCAGAACGTGTTGCTGAAGTTTGTGCCCGTTTTTCACTCGATGGTATGCCGGGTAAGCAGATGAGCATTGATGCTGATTTGCGTAGTGGCATGATTGATATGCAAACAGCGGTAAGACGAAGAACGCACTTACAAAAGGAAAGTGAATTATTTGGTTCTATGGATGGTGCAATGAAGTTTGTTAAAGGAGATGCCATTGCAGGTTTAGTCATTACAGTAGTGAATATTGTTGGTGGATTATCTATTGGCATGGCGCAACATCAATTGGAGTTTGATCAAGCCCTCAATATTTATTCTATTTTGACAATAGGTGATGGGCTTACAGCACAAATACCTGCTTTATTTATTTCCATTGCTGCGGGAATTATTATTACCCGAGTTGTTAATGAGGACAAAGAAGACTTAAGTACAGAAATTACTAAGCAAATTTCTGTTTATCCTCAAAGTATGGTATTTGCAGGTATTTTGTTGTGTATCTTCGCTTTCCTTCCAGGGTTTCCTACCGTGCTATTTTTACTGCTTGGAAGTACCTTAGGTGCAATGGGAGCTCATATTATCTTTAAAGAAAAAAACCAGAAAACCCTCAAAGAAGTGACCTGGTTTGATGATAGAGATAATAGTTTAACTGATGAAGAGAAGTATAAGCCTTTTCCTGGTATTACCATCAAAGTGTCTCCAACCCTTGATTTTTTATGTAAAGATGAACATTTTGTTAGGCAGTTTCAGGTGCTCGAAGAAAGTTTTCATAGTGTATTTGGCATCAGGCTGCCATCGCATCGACAAATAATAGATTCTAAGATCAAAGATGACCATTACTTGATAGCTATTGATGATGTACCTCTGTATGAAGGCAAATTCCACAAAGATAAGAAGATACTTAAAAAACTACCAGATACTTATAATGAAAAAGACTTTACGCCTGTCAATGAGTGTTGGGGGTATCATCAGTTTTTTTTGGTTAATCCGAATGTCTATGATAAAGGAACGATGGGGAAAGCATTTGAAGCAAAGTCATTTTTCTTCCATAACTTGTCAAATACATTGATTCGTTTTTCTGCCAATTTTATGGGGATTCAAGAAACCCGATCTTTACTAGATCAAATCAACCTAGAATATAGTGTATTAGTCAGCGAAACCCTAGAAGTATTACCTATTGCTGGGCTCGCTGATCTATTAAAGCGGCTGTTAGATGAGCGGGTGCCACTCAAACATATACGAGCAATTCTCGAAGCTGTTGTTAAACATGGCAAAAATGAACAGGATATTGAAGAACTTATTGAATTAGTAAGAGCAGATCTTGCTTTACAAATATCAAACCAGTTTGCCTATGCCAGAAAAATTTCAGCTTATAAGTTAAGCTATCAACTAGAGCAAGAGATAGAAAATGCAATACGTGCTACAGGTAATAGTTACTTTCTTGACCTACCTGCAGAACAAATACAGAATTTATTTAATTTATTCAAACAAAAAGTAACCGGCTTTCCATTTGAGTCCGACAAACAGCAAGCGGTCTTTTTTGTTTCTAAAGAGGTCAGGCGGTATTTATTTAAATTACTTCGACAAAATCAAATCTATGCATATGTACTGTCACTAGAAGAGCTGCATCCTGACTATCAATTGAATATTATTGAAACAATTAATTATGAAGTTAACTAATCGGTTAGTTTTGCTGTTATTATTAGTAAGCACTTGTAAAGTGGTTGCCCAACCTGAGTGGGCAGATAGTCCCTACCTGTTTAAAAGTAACGACCGTTCAATAAAGCAAGCTTTCCTTGACTTTTCTTTCAATATGGATACACCATTACAGCTACCAGAAGAAATTAGTGGAGTTAAACCAGTTGATTTACCTGAAATGTCTGCTTTAGAGTATTTACACTATTTATGCCGATTGTCTGGTACGACTTGGTATTTTGATGGTTATAAGTTATATATTGTTAAACAAGATGATATTAAAAATGAAATCCTTAGTATAGAAGATATCAGTTACCGTAAATTAATAAGTTTGCTAAAAGACTTGGAGGTATACGACGATAAGTTTACAATCAAGCATCATCCATTGGAGTCTGTCATTTATATAAGGGGGCCAGATATATATATAAAAAGTATCAAAAAAATAGTAAAAAACTATAGACAAAAAGAGAAGAATAAAATCAATATTGTGTACGGTAATAACTAATAACAAAAAAATATATCTATACTCATTCAATGGTTGATAATAAAGATAAACAGATTGAAGGGTATAGTTGCTTTATGGCAGTATGGAGTGTTGATTATGATTATTGATTTATTCAATCATGATAAAATTGAACATAAACTGGTCAATGAATTTGGTAATAGGAGTGAAACTGTACAAGTCGCTATCTGTTCAGGTAGCTTTACTCACTATTATCCTATTAATACTGATAATATATCTGTTTTGTCGGATCAGACTTATTTAGATATTCTGTATGTTTTATGCCCGCCAATAGCATCTAAACATTATGTAAACCAATTAAAAAAACAGCTTAAGAATATTGCTCACTATGCTCCCACTAAGGTAGTTGTCTATCAACCGATGCTATATGCATTTCCTTATGAATATAATACATGCTTGATTAAAAATATGGTTGAGGATACTTTTACTTCTTCAAAGCATATTTTCTATATTAAACCTGGCGTTTGCTTTGATTCATTTGTTAATCCCTTTTTATTTATATTATCCAATCAGGTTTATTATGATGCCATTGATAATAAACGGATTAGTTTTTTTATGCTTGATGATTTGGTTGAAATACTCCTATTTTTAGGACTTAAATGTGAGCAACCGCACTACCATATTCATCTAACGGGGCCTACTAACTATGATTTGGATGAGGTATCTTTTATTTTCAACCAATATCTCAATACACCTTTTATGTATAAAAATATTTCAATCGACAACTTGAAATCATTTTATATTAGATTAGGCTACTCTTATTATTACAGCAATCAATTTATTTTATTAACTTTGGCAACAATGAATAACCATTTTTCAACGGTAAGTGACGATTATATGTATTTGCTAGGCAAGGCACCTAAAAATATTGTAGCAACATTGATTTAAAAATTTTATCTTAACTTGGCAACGATTTTTTGTTGCCAAGTACTAGATATATAATGCTTGAATTTAGCCTCTTGCTGAAGACTCTGCACTTTTTACAGGGCTTGCCGAGGATTGTTCTGGACCTTTAGTACCACATTGACTGTTTTCTTCTGGATTGTTTTCTGAGTTTTGTTCGTTCTGCATACTTTGCATTAACAGTTGAATGAGCATTTGTATCAACTTCATTAAGTCGTCCTGACCCACTCCCTTATCACCTTTGCCTTGGCTATTATCTTGTGGACAGCATGTCTGTTGAGTATGTTGAACACAACCTGAACCAGTAATACCTTGTACACCACTCATTGTTTTTCTCCTAATCAAATTGGACCTGGTAAGGCAACTGTAATTGTAATTTACAAATAAAAAAAGACATAAACTGAATAAAAATGTGAAGCTAAACTAATAGTTTGCTTAGATTTTTTTTTAATAGTGGGTAAATTCTTTCACTAAGTGGATAACTGGTATTATTTAACAGATATATGCATATTTGAGAGCATGGTAGGTAGTGGTGACTTATTATTCTTGTATTATTGATTGCGCAAAGTTGTATAGATTTACCCACACAAAAGAGTGAGGCTCTTTATTTTAATGTGACTAATTTATCATAAATTATGAGTTGGTAAAGTATTGGTGCTTTAAAAATACTTGCATAATGATGGATAAGATATTTCACAATTCACAAGCAAGGATTGCTCAGTGTTTATAGTACAGTGATTAATAAGAAAGTAATATAGTGCTTTCTACTTATAAAAGACTAAATTAACCAACGCTTAGTTAATTTAAATAAGATTAATCTAAATAGCTGGAGTGACAGGGAGGTTGTTGAGAGAAAGTTTAGAGAAAAATTGAAAAGAAAGCTTAGAAAAAGTGATTGGTACCGAATTGAGGGGAGTAATACATGACAATAATATCTTCTACGGACTCAAATAAAAACCAACCTATCACCCAGTCTGATTTGGATCAACGTGATGACTCAACTACTAGTAAAGGTATCAATACTTCCGACTTATCAATGAAACAGCTGACCAGGCTGTTAACTAAATCTAAATCCTCACTACAGACAGCAGATGAAGCTGTTGCTGAGACGAGCCAAGATGAAGAACGCCCTGATGCGAATGACAGGAGTAAAGTCAATCAGATCAATCGTTGGAGTCCAACAGCGAGAAAAATTCTTGATGCTTTGCTAAATCGATCCCCTGATGGTGTACAGGAAACCGTTGATGGACAACAGGGGGCCAGTGAGCAACAAACCTCTCGCACTAAAGACAAAACCCCTTGGGAAAGTGTCTGGGAACGTATGTATACCACAGGCAAATTGGGTAAAGTGGATATTTCTATTGGGGTTTTTGATCAGGACCAGAAAGGTTCACATACTAATAACCAAGCAGGGGTTGTACCCACCGTTGTTAGCTGGTTTAAAAGTGCTAAAAACATTAAGTCTGCTTTTCGGAATTTATTTCGTGGTGATCCTACGGTTCAGCAAAACATTGAACGTAATGTAGCGGATAGTGCTGAGTTGTTTCATCGTGATGGTGCTAAACAACAGTTAAAACGTTTACTTGGGCTGCCATCCAATGCATCTAACCAAACCATTGCCAGTGAATTTAATAAGTTTATTCAGTCGATGCCAGAAGGGGCCAGTTTTTCGCTAGGTGCAGGAGGTGGTATCGACTTAAAATGGCCAAGCACTGGTGTTTGGGCACACCCTTCAGGAATTGGCGACGTTGGCGTAATGGTCAAAACGGGTGTGGAAGGGGATAACAGTATTCAGTTCAGCCGTGATGCAGCTGGGGTTAAAGTGACGATGGGGGGTACTTCAACCTTTAAAGGGCTTACCTTAGAAGTAGGAGGCTATGCATCAAAACCAGGTGAAAAATACATGTTAGGGGCTCATGTGGAAGTAGATGCCACACTGGCTAAAACTAAGCGTGACCAACGGGCCTCTGCTTATTTTAGTGATGAAAACTTAACCGCTTTTATTAATAAGTTAGCGAATACAGACGGTACCGATAAATTAGACTTTAATTGGGTTGTGGAAAATGCCCAGCGTAAGCCAAATGGTAAAAATACTATTCAAGTGAGTAAAGAACTTGAAATCAAGCCTCTGACGCTTGAAGGTGACTTAGCAGGTAAGTTTGGTGGTGGGGTTGATTCTCCATTTAATACGGGGAATTCAGGTGCGGTAGGCTTGGGTAAATCCGCTGGGCTCGTCCCTGGTATCTCTTTGCATGTGACTAAAGATGTCGTATTGCGATGGAAAGCAGATTCAGCCTTTGATGCCGATAAACCAGATTTTAGTTTAACGTATCAGAACGACAAACTGTCTAGCTATTTTTCTGATACCGAATTTAAAGTTTCTGGGTTTTTATGGGGTAGGCCAGCAAAAGTGACTTATCCTTCAATCAGCCCCGATGGTGTTATTTCATCAACAATAGGTGGCTCGTTTCTTAGTTATACGTTTGGCGAAAAAAAACTACCTGATCTAAAAGGTAATCCAAAACCCACTGAGTCGCCCAAACCAACTGATGTTGTGCCAGCAGACGGTGATGAGACTGCTAAGGCCAATCGATTTATCAACATTACCAGTATACCGTTGTCGGCAGATAACCTTGATAACACCATTAAAAAGTATCCCCCCTTAGAGCGATTCTTCCAAAATGATCCAGATGCTAAATGGCGATTGCAGAATGCGCTGAAGCATAAAACAGAAGGTGGCACAACATCACTAAATGTTGAATTTCGTTTACGGGATAATAAATATCAGGAAATTAATACTATTTTATCTGGACAGGATTTTGAATCTTTGTCTGAAACAGATAAAAATAAAATTCAGGCTATTTTGGATAATAAAGATAGCTTTGAATTATCAGGCTATAACCTAATTGAAGATAGAAATATTAAACATAAAAGAGGGTTGGGAGCGGTATTTGTTAGTGTGAATAGTACTAATGAAATGAAGTTTACAAACGCTATTTACACCGAAACAGTCAACCATAAACTAGGTGTTTCCGATATTACCGATAAAACCCGTGGCATTTCATCGTTGTTTCAAAATAGAGGGCGTGCACTACAGTTAATTTATAATGATTTAGGTCAAAGCGCTCATGCTAGGCAAAAGGATTTTGTGAAGAATAGCCAGGAAATAGCTAAGATTCGTCAACTGGAAGCAACCGGTCAGGCTTCACCACAGGAACTAGCTGATATCGCTCACTTTGATGCCTATCAAGAAAACTTAGGTAAAGAAGCTAATTTTGGTACCAATGGTTTATTTGAAACCATTGATCATAGCCGTTTTAAAGGGAAAGCGTCAGCCTCTCAGGCGGCATCAGAAGCGGCTAGTCAAATGAAGCAGCCTGGTGCGGGTGGAGCAGTCATCATGCAACAGGTGGGCGAGCATTGGTTGCCGGTTTATACGGTGACACGTAGCCAACATGATCAGGTTAATGTGTATAATGCTCAGGGCCAGCAAATTAAAGCATTTCATAATAAGCATCATCAGCAAGACGGAGCGATTGATGATTATTTGAAAAAGCTGGTTACAGCAGAGGGTAATGGCAGTGCATTTAAAGTGTTTGTGGCGAAAAAAGATTTTACCCAGCAATTTAAAATAGCTGCACAACCGCCTTACGAACCAGCCCCGGATTATACGACACAAGGCAGCCAGACAAATCGGCCTAATGTGGTTAGTCAAGGTGCATATAATCCTGCTGATCGTAGTGTAACAAAGGTGGTTACCGAATATGAGCGGATCAAAGCCAACGATGCCACCATTAGTGTGTGGAGTGATAAAAACGGCTGGATTAGCCTAAAAAAATCAGAAGCTTATACACTTGGCTTAAAAGTAGATGGCAAGCAAATTACCAGTACCACTGACTTCACTGATGCGTTGTTAGGTGATGCTTCGCATCGACTAAGTTGGGACTTTGACCAAGCAACATTGGCTTTATTGCATGACTCAACTAATTTTGCCCGTAATCAGCATTTAGTGCAAAACGCAAGGCTCACTACGGCAGCCACTGCTCCGCTAACGCAATCTGAAACAACGTTTGTTGATAAAACCAAAGCGTTGTTGTCAACCGCCAGTGATTATGATCAATTTCTTGGTCAGCTAAATGCCTGGGCTGATAGTCAAAAATCAACAATTGTCAGCAAACTTAATAGCCAACCTAATACCGATACTACAGCTGTTGTAGATCCTTTTGCTGGCCCTCATGTTACTGAAATTAATATTAACGCAGATGGCAGTTATGAAATAACATACGACAGAAACAACCTGGCAGGCACAAGTAATAGTAATCAAGCAGCGTCTGTGACTCGCTCCGTTGATGCAAGTGCTGTTTCAAACTTATCGGATGCAGACAAATTAACACTTAACTTGGCTGATATCGTACAGAAACGATATAACACTCGGAAAAAAATCATTGATAGTGGGCAAGGCTCTAGAGCATTGTCAGCTTACTCTGCATTTGGTACTGCCAATGGCTTAAGAGTTCTAGGTGAGTATGGGATTGGTAATTCACCATTAGAGCGCTTACAAGCATCATCAACGTTATTAGGTGCAGCCGAAGAAGTATTATCGGGTGTTGCCAGTGTAGGTGATTTAGCCAAGAAATTTAATTTAAAACTACCAAAAGCGGGCTCTGCTACTAAGGCATTGGCAAAAGTATTTGGCGGTTCCGATGGCTTAGCCCAGCTTGGCAAGTTAGGTAAACTCGGCAAGGCAGCAGGCCCTTTAGGGGTGATTACCAGTGGTTTAGATATTGTTAATGGTGCGTTTGGTTTAGATGCTGCAATTAGAAATGGTGATGGTTATGGCATTGCCTCATCAACATTTGACATTGCCAGTGGTGCTTTAGGACTTGCGGCTGTTGCCTTTGCTGCAACACCAGCAGGGCCTTTCCTGGCTGTAGGTGCGCTAGTGGCATCTGCTATCAGTCAAGGCATTCAAGCAGCAAAAACAGTTGATACTTTTGAAAAAGAAGTGCGTCCGCTAGCCTGGTATGAAAAGTTAGGCTACGGAGCTGCGGCATTCTTTGGTCTGGATGATAAAACGTCGTGGCATCAGGAGTTACAAGACGCCCGGCGACAAAAAGCGATTAATGCGCGCAAACAATTGATAACAGAACAGGATCAAATATCACAACAGGTATTTAGAACCATAGGCGACTCAATCACTGATACTTCTGGGTTATTCCCGACCAGTGAATTATTTTTATTTGGTAAATACCCTCATACCTTAAGGATTAAAGAAAAAGATGAACATGGTGATGAAGTACACCAGGTAAGGACTAATCCAGCCCATGTACTAACAGAAAAAAGGGGCTTTGGTGATAGTAATAAAGTGACCTTTTTTAATATGAATGAATACTTTGATCCTAACTGGAGCGGGATTGAGTTAATTGATGCAACGGGTTATGTTTCTCATGGTAATTTGAATGCCTGGCGGCTGGAAAAAACCATCAATACAGGTTCACGTACCTTTTTGTCAGATTATCCATTAGGCGGCGATAGTAAAATTCCAGTTGTTGCAGGATTTAAGGATAAGCAAAACACCTTTTATACTGATGAAGCGGTTGAGCAAAGTTATGTGGGAGGACATCTGTCAGATGTAGTTCGTTATGTGGCCCCGGCGATAAAATCTGAACCCAAAGAAGGTGAGTCTAATCATGCTAATAAGCAGCTTTATTTTGTAGGGAAAGAGGGAAACGACACTGCAGCGTTCAGTATAGCGGCACTACCGGATTCTGAAGCAAATCCAACACCTAATACTATTCGAGTCAGGCCATCTCAAGACTTCGAATATGAGTGGAAATATCGATTAGATAAGCAAGAAAGCTTTATTAAAATAACAGAAACGGTTTCTGGCTCAAGTCTTACTGCAGCGGAAACTGAAACACTGCTTATTCAAGGTAATTCAAAAACAGCAGAAATTGATGCCGACTTAAGAACAAGTGCTAGTCAAGGTGTAATCGCTGGTAAAACATTTATCCTCGGTAATGCTGATAACCTGAAGCTAAGAACCGGCCAAGGGGAGAGTAATATTTTCCATATTGGCAGTAAAAAAGGGGTTGTTAAATCAGAAGGGGATAAAAGTACATTTTATCTTACAGAAGATGTACAGTCGCTGAGACTCAATAACAATAGCCTGGCTCCGGGAAAAATTAATACCGTTGATTTAACTGATTGGGTAGCCTTAGATCATTTGGAAGTTTTCGCTACGAATGATGGTAAAGGGCTGCGCATTCGTGATAAACAAAACCATGACCGATTTATTCGTATTGAAGACCACTCTTCTATTGTACTCAATGTGCAAGGTCAATCTGGTTCTGCTATTACCCTTGGTCCAAGCCAATTACAATCGCTTACACAGCGGGCTCAGTCGTTAACTCAGCTATTGCCACAAACGACTCATTATGTGCATGAGAAAACTCAACAAATTAATTTATCAGCTGCACAAAGTCAGCTGTCTTTAAAAGGCAATGGGACTTTTCACATTCGTGCAGCAGGCAGTCAGCTGAGTCTGCTGGATGTTGATAAAGGTGTGGGAGTGGCTTTGGATACGATTAATGATGGCAGTCAGTTACGCTTTAAGGGTGTTAACTTTGCTGACATTCAACAGTCTGGTAATACCTTATGGATGAGCAAAGACAAATACGCTTTATTAAATGTTGGTCAGATACCGGGTTATACCTCTTTTGTTGCCCAGTTTGACGATGGGGTAGCTAGTTTTCATACCGATGCACAGGGGCAGTTATCTGTCTACGGGTTTGAGGCTAAATCACAGCAAGGTTTAACAAAACCTGCAGGTGTTTCTGAAATAGATAAGACTTCGGTGGGATTAGCACAGCTGGATGGCCCCTTATGGCGCTTTGCTAATGGCATGATTGCCAGCCCTTTAACAGGGGATGTATATGACTTGCAGGGGAATCGATATGGGAATGCACACTATGATATCAATAATCATAGTGTAGTATTTAACACCTTGGAAAATAGCCAGCAACGCTTAGACCCCAATCAGGCAAATACCCGCATTGCGCCTTATGAAGCTAAGGTGTTGGAAGATGGGCGTTGGTTGTTTGGTGATACCCCTGATAAGAACCAATCTTTTATTGTAGATCCCACTACTTGGCGTATTTATCAGGATGCTGATGATAAAGAACCATTAAAAGGTATGTGGTTCCGTTATGATGGTGCCAGGGGCCAGCATTTAGTGGTTGATAGTGGCTCAGGCCCTGGTAACCGATTAACTCATCGTCAGACGCAGGGGGTGTCAGTTGCTGAGTTTCAGCGTATTGTCAAAGAGAAAGGGGTGTTGACGGATATTAGCAAAGGGAAGCTTTATTACCCAAATGATAATGATAAAGAAAAAGCTCAATTATTAGCCTATTTTCACTTTATTATTGATCAGGACAACTTTCGAGAGCAGGTGGTTGATAACTCATTACATCAACCGATACAGGCTACCGCTGAGCAACCAATGATTAAAGATAGTGAAGAAACAGATGTGATGCTGGGAAATGGAGACAGTAATATCATTATTGCTTCGGTAGGCAATGACCGCATTAAACCACAGGGTGGACAAGACCAGGTGCGTTTTACATCAACTGCTAAGGGAGTAAAAACATTGGATGTTGATGGGAATGACGATATTACCCTCTGGTTGCCATTTAATATCAGTATAGGGGCGGAATATTATTTTAGTGGCAATGACTTTGTGATAGAGGGTACTGCTCCTCATGCTAATGGAGAAAAATTGCAGGTAGTAATACCTGATTATGAAGAAAATAAGCCGAAACTCACATTAAAAATGTATGATGCCCAAGATTTTCGTCAAGCAGCTGCTTTAGAGGCTGGGCAAGATGTACATGCTGGAATTATTTTTGGTGAAGATAATATTCAATACCTTGTCAATTTAGCGGCTAAACGAAGGGAAGTTGAGAATATGCAGTTTAGTTAGCCTATTTTGCAAGGCTAAACAGTTTAATAATGCAGCAGATTTATTTGCTGCATTATTATTAGAGATGCCCTTTAAACTGCTTTATGTTTGGTCGAAGGTGAATTTATTGAAGGTTTTGCTTTGACCAGGGTTTTTCGATTAATTACCTTCATTAAAATTAGTGCACTTAACACTAACGTTACACCTAACCACTGCATGAAAGAAAGCGACTCACCTACCAGTAACAAGCCCAATCCAACGGCAGTGATTGGGTTAAGTAACGCCAATAAGCCAATGATATGGCTACCCAAGTGTTTTAAAGACCAAAACCAAATCAAGTAAGCTAACAGGGTGTTGACTAGGCTTAGCCATAAAAGGGCGGGCACTTGATTCATTGCAGGGATTTGTACAGGGCCTTCAACTATCCAGGCAAGAGGGACCAATAACAGGCCTCCAATCAGTAACTGCCAACCGGTCAAACCAATAATATTTTCAACTTGCCAGCGTTGTACCCAAATAGCCGATGTAGCAATTAATAATGTGGCACCTAAGGCGGCTGTAACACCAATAGGGTCTAGGTTAGCAGAAGGGTTCAATAATAAAACAATCCCCGCTACCCCAAGTAATGAAAGTGACAGCCAAGACCAAGCTGGCCTTATTTTATTAAAAACCCAGTTAAGTAACAGCAGTTGTAATGGCAGTGTGGAAGTGAGAGTACCGGCAACCGACCCTGGCAGTCGATAAGCGGCGATAAATAACAGTGCAAAAAACGCTGTGATATTGATTAAGCTTAGCCCAGTCAATTTAAAGGCATTGACTGGCAGTACCCGCAGTTTTTTTGGGGTAAGTAAAATCAGAATAATGCCTGCAGGTAATGCGCGCCAAGTTGCAACCCATAAGGGGGATAAGTCAGTTAGCCATAGGTTGACGATAGCATAAGTGCTCCCCCAAAAAATGGGTGTAAGTGCGGCAATCAAGTACTTCATCGTACAACGAATCCTTTACGTAAAATATCTTTATATAAAGTAAATTAGCTTAAAGATAACGTCAAGTATCTTTATAGAAAGATATACTTTAAAAAATAGTTAAGCACTGGCAGACTAGCTCAGGTTTTTCATCAATGGTGGAATGTATGCGAAAAGACCATGTGGACTTGGTTTTGGAACAGTGGCAACAACAGCGGCCAGACTTGGATGTGAGCCCAATGGCTATCTTTGGTCGCTTAAGTCGAATGAGCAGTATTGTTGAACCAAAAATAAAAGCTGTGCTTAAGTCGCATGGTTTGACTATTGCTGAATTTGATGTGTTAGCTGCTTTAAAAAGAGGAGGCGAGCCACTTACACCTACAACACTTTATAACACCACCATGTTAACCTCTGGAGCCATGACAGCAAGGTTAGATAAGCTTGAGCAACGGGGACTTATTAAGCGACAGCCATCAGCAACAGACCGCAGGAGCTTGTTGATTGCGCTAACTGAAACAGGCCTACAGCTAGTTGATACTGCTGTTGTAGCACATGTGGACAATGAACAACAAATGCTGGCTTGTTTTAGTGAAGAAGAAAAAGCACAACTGGCTAAATTAATGAAAACCTGGTTATTAGCGCACGAGTAAATTAAAGTTATTTTTTTATAGGCTTTTTACAGCTGTTTGCTAACTGTAATAGAGTGACTTCACTACCTATTTTTTATATTAGCTATACTTTATAGGGTAGTCATCGTTATAGGTGTGAGTATGGAATATGCCAAGTTACAAACCATGGTGAACTGTCACCAGGTAAGGGAAGGGTTGCTTAAAACCAGTGAGACAGGGAATGGTTGGGCTGTTGTGGTGGAAGACTTAAGCGGCCATCAGTTTCCTTTAACTGATCAACATGGTCACGAAAAGTTATACCACTCACTGGATAATGCTACGGGGGTGTTGAGAGAACTAGGAGTTACTCAAATTAATGTGGTTGAGAGCTTTTAGTTCAATTATTAGAGGTGTCCTAATCTGTTTATAGTTAATGGTTATTGCTAGAAAAAACAGGTAGTGCTAGATACTGCCTGATAATAGCTCACCAGATAAGAATGTATTGATAAACCTAAATTGGCTGAAAAATAGCGATTAACAGCTACCTTCCAGTATTAGCTTTTATTGAATAATTATTTTATATATTAATGCCCCATGTGCATCTGTTTGATGGAATAAAAGAATAGCTAACCCCCTTTTATTGCGGTTGCTGAACAGCCTGCATCACTCCTTTTAAACCATTTTTAATGTAGGGTCAGACTAGTCTAAAAAACATTATCACTAGGTAATGGTTTTGGTATAGTAGCGGCTGCCTAAAAAACTGAGACAATAAGTAAAGCATATGAAACACATAATGAAGTCACGTTTATATCGGTTAGGGGTGTTAGCTGCTGCAGCCGTAGTCGTATCAAGTTGTGCGTGGTTGCCTGCGTCGTATGATGATGAAAAAACATACAAAGTTACTCTGCTGCATACCAATGATCACCATGGACGCTTTTGGCCAAACCGTCATGGTGAATATGGACTGGCTGCAAGAAAAACCTTAATAGACCAAATTCGTCAAGAGGTTGCTGCTGAGGGTGGCCATGTGTTGTTATTGTCTGGGGGAGACATTAATACAGGCGTGCCTGAGTCAGATTTGCAGGATGCTGAGCCAGATTTTAAAGGAATGGAACGGTTAGGTTATGATGCCATGGCGCTTGGTAATCACGAATTTGATAATCCACTGGCGGTATTGCGTAAACAGCAGACTTGGGTCGACTTTCCATTTTTATCAGCCAATATTTATGATCAGCAAGGTAAACGGCTGTTTCCTGCGCATACCACGTTTAATTTAAATGGATTAAAAGTCGCTGTTTTAGGTTTAACAACAGAAGATACTGCTAAATTAGGTAATCCGGAATATATTAGTGAAGTTGATTTTCGTAACCCCATTACTGAGGCTAGCCAACTAGTTCCTCAGTTAAAACAACAGGCGCAAGTGGTTATTGCTGTGACCCATATGGGGCATTACCCTAATGCTAAGCATGGGATTAATGCACCCGGTGATGTTAGTCTGGCCAGGCAGGTGAATGGCTTGGATGTCATTGTGGGAGGGCACTCTCAAGATCCTTTATTTAAACCGGATAAGCAAAATGGCACATTGATTTTGCAGGCCTATGAATGGGGCAAATATGTAGGCCGGGCTGACTTTGAGTTTACAGGTGGGGAATTGACCCTGACTAACTATCAGCTCATTCCAGTTAATTTAACGAAAAAGGTTAAACAAGGTAATAAAGAAGAGCGGGTATTAATTGGCAAAGCGATTGCTGAAGACAGAGAGTTGAAAGCCTTTTTAACGCCATATCAGGAAAAAGGGCAGGTGGAGTTAGGTAAAGAGGTTGCCAAGTTGGATGGTAAATTAGAAGGCGATCGTCATGTGGTCCGTTTCCAGCCAACCAATTTAGGTGAGTTGGTTGCTAAAGCGCAACAGGAAAAAATGCAGGCAGATTTAGCCGTCATGAACTCCGGAGGCATTCGTGACAGTATAGAGCCGGGCTCTGTTACCTATAAAGATGTTTTAAAAGTGCAACCGTTTGGCAATTTAGTGGCTAAAGTCGATTTGACTGGTAAAGAGCTATTGGACTATTTAAAGGTGCTTGCTGCTAAACCAACAGACTCAGGTGCATTTGCGCAGTTTTCTGGTGTTCATTTATTGATAAAGCAAGGCAAACTGATTAAAGCCACTATTAAAGGGCAGTCAATCGACCCTGCAAAAACTTATCGGATGGCTTTAAATAGTTATATTGCTGCAGGCGGAGATGGGTATCCAAAATTGGATAATCACCCCAATTATGTCAACAGTGGCTTTGTTGATGCTGAGGTACTCAGTGAGTATATGAGTCGACATAGTCCCATTACAGTTGCAGATTATCAGTCTGAAAAGAAAATTGTTCGTAAATAATCTTATACTCTTCGCGCATGATTTTTAGGCGTACAGATAACATGGTATATACCCAATGCGAAGGGTTTTTAGGTGAGGCCATCAAGTGACGAAGCCTCATGAGCCTATTGAAATAGGTGATTGGGGTGAGGAGCGATGACAGTTAAATGCTCCTCGGCAATTGCTCCTGCATTGCTCTAATTAGTGGTATCCATACCACCATGCATAAACTGCATTCCCACCCTCCATGGCATTTAATTACCCACAATTTTGGGCTAGCTCAAAGCCTGCCTTCAGTTCATATAGTCTATTAAGACCACGCCAAATG